>JAQCBR010000021.1 GCA_027621295.1 Planctomycetota bacterium | reverse complement strand
CGGTCACCGCCGCAGATGCCGGGACTATCCTGGTGCTGCGGGCGCCCCGCGGTCGGGTTCCCGCACCACTGCGGAGGATGACCATGATCGGATGTCTGCTGCTGCTGACGACGCTCTGGCCCCAGGAGCCCGTGTCCGGTGGCCGACCACCGTCGATCGACGTCCTCCGGGCTTCGTGTGCGGACGCGGGTGCCACGGGGGAGGTTGCGGCGATCCTGCCCGTCGGCCGATCCCGCCCACGGCGGAGCGATTCCCCGGCGCTGGCGGTCGAGATCCGCGCGGCAGGGTTGGGAGCGGCCGACCTCGCGCGTTCGGGGTGCGGGCCCCTCGCGGACGCCGAGTCGGCGGTGGACGCGCTGCTCCAGGTCGCGGCTCGCGCGCACGGTGATCGCCGCGCGGTCGGAGCGTCCCGTCCCGTGCGGGATCTCGACGCGTTCGAACGGGAGATCAGCCACGTGCACCGCGACCTGATCCAGGCGCTCGGCGGGCGGCAGGATCCGGATCGTGCGTTCGCGCGCTGGGGATCGATCGCCGATCGGCTCGCGAAGCGCTGGATCGCGTCCGCGCCCGATCGGGACGCGGCGGACGAGGCGGCCGGAGCGCGGGCCGGGATGGCCGACGCCGAGCTCCGGGCTCTCGCCGGCCGCGTGCTGCGGGCGGCCTCCGAGCTCGATGCGGACGAGCTCGGCATCGCGCTGCGGGGAGTCGATCCCCGCTCGGCGCGGAGTGATGGCGCGGTCCAGGGCGACGTCTTCCTCGACCGGGACGGTCCGTTCGGCCGACTCGTCGTCGGGGGGCCGGGGCCGAACTCCTACGACTGCACGCAGATCGACGTCATCGTCGATCTCGGCGGCTCGGACGAGTATCGCGGTCCGGCGGGTGGGGCCGGCGGCCTCCGGCGGCTCGGCGTGGTCGTCGACCTCGCTGGAGACGACTCCTACCTCGGCGGTCAGGACAGCCTGGGCTCGGCGACCTTCGGCATCGGCGTCCTCTACGACGCCGGAGGCGATGACCGCTACCGGGCGGTCGGGAGAGGGCTCGGCTTCGGGGTTGCGGGCGTCGGGATCTTCGTCGACGTCGAGGGTGCCGACAGCTACGAGGTGGGCGCGCTGTGCTGTGGCGTCGGATGCCACGGATCGGGCGTGTTCGCAGACCTCGCGGGTGACGACTCCTACGAGCTCGGTGGACTCGGTGCAGGCGTCGGGCTTCCGGGAGGGTTCGGGCTGTTCTTCGAGCGGGCCGGGAACGATGTGCTCGAGTTCGCGCGGTCGGAGAGCGCCCCGGGAGGTCTCGGGATCGGGCTCGGCAGCGGTGCACGCGAGGACGGGGGGCTCGGCGTCGCCGTCGATCTGGCGGGCGACGACCGGGTCGAGGGCGGTGCGGGCATCGGCGGCGTCGGGTTCGACCGAGGCGTGGGGTTCGTCTGGGACCTCGGCGGCTCGGACCAGAGCGACTGCGCGTCGGCCTCGCTCGGCTTCGGTGCCTCGTACGGCTGCGGTCTCCTCGTCGACGAGCTGGGTGACGACCGGCGCACCGCAGCTGCGCGGAGTCTGGGGTTCGGCGAGCACTCGGGGTTCGGGTTCGTGCTCGACTGCGCCGGCGACGACTCCACGTCGGGCGAGCATCCGTCGCTGGGCGAGGGACGCCACGGCGGTCTCGGGCTCCACGCAGATCTCGGAGGGGCCGACCGCTACCGGAGCACTCGTGCCGACGACGAGCCATCGGCCGCGGCGAGGCGGTCGCCGGCGAAGCCCGCGGCGGTCGGCCTCCTGCTCGATCTGGGAGGCTCCGACGACGACTACGAGTTCGACCGGCTGCCGGGCCTCGTCGATGGTCAGACCCGTCGCATCGAGGAGGGGGAGGCCGAGCCGTCGGTGCGCTACCTGGTCGACACGGACGCGCGCTGAACCAGCGGGAACGTCCCGCGTGCCGACGTGCGGCCGCGTCCCGTCGGCCTCGAACCGCGGTGCCACTGGGCTATAACGACGGGCTTCGCCCGCCGCGCGATCGCGCGGTCCAGTCCCTGCCATGACCTCACGCCCGCGCCTTCGCTTCGCACCATCCCCGACCGGTCCGCTCCATCTCGGGGGCGCCCGGACCGCCCTCTACAACTGGGCCGCGGCCAGGGCTCTCGGGGGGGACTTCCTGCTGCGGATCGAGGACACCGACCGGGCTCGGTCGACCGACGAGTCGCTGCGCATCATCCTCGAGGGGCTCCGCTGGCTCGGGATCCACTGGGACGAGGGGCCGGACGTCGGGGGGGACCGTGGGCCCTACCTGCAGACCGAGCGTCTCGACATCTACGCGCGCTACGCCGAACGCCTGATCGCCGAGGGATTCGCGTACGAGTGCTTCGCGACGCCCGAGGAGGTCGACGAAGGCCGACAGCGGCTGCAGGCGGAGGGCAAGCGTCCGATGTACGACCGCCGTCACCGGGATCTGTCGGACGACGAGCGCGCGGCGCTCCGGGCCGAGCGGGGGCCGGGCTCGCTGCGGTTCCGGATGCCGCTCGACCAGGAGTGGACGCTCCCCGACCTCTGCAAGGGCGACGTGCGCGTCAATCTCGCGGAGCTCGACGACTGGGTGATGGTCCGGCCCGATGGGATGCCGACCTACAACTTCGCCTGCGTCGTCGATGACCTGGAGATGGGCATCACCCACGTGGTGCGCGGCGAGGAGCACCTGATGAACGGCTTCAAGCAGGCGGTGATGTTCGACGCGCTCGGCGCGACGGCGCCGCTCTACGCGCACATCCCGCTGATCCTCGGCAAGGGCGGCAAGAAGCTCAGCAAGCGCGAGGCCGACGTGAACATCCTCGACTACCGCGCGAAGGGCTACCTGCCGGACGCGGTCTTCAACTACATCACGCTGCTCGGCTGGAGCTACTCGGGCGACCAGGATGTGTTCACCCGGGACGAGATGCTCGCGAAGTTCCGGATCGACGACATCGGCAAGAGCGGCTCCAAGTTCGACGAGGAGAAGCTCCGCTGGATGAACGGCGACTACGTGCGCCGTCTCGACCGTGCGGCGTTCGTCGACGCGGGGCGTCCCTACGTCGGTGATGCGCTCCCTGCGGCAGCATTCGACGAGCAGCCAGGCTTCGTGGCCAACGTGTTCGCCTGCTACCAGGAGCGCGTCGAGTTGCTGTCGGAGCTGGCCGAGCGCGTCGGTTGGGTGCTCGGGGAAGGCGTCGAGCTCGACGAAGCCGCGCAGAAGAACCTCGCCAAGCACGAGGACGCGAAGGCGTGGCTCGCGGGCTACGCGGACGTGCTGGAGGCCTCGGGCCTGCCGGCCTCCTACCCGGCCGATCGCGCGGCCGCAGACGCGGCGTTCGCGCTGCCGAGCGCTGCGGATCGTCCCGGTCCCGATGCGCCGCCGTGCGACGGTCCCGCGCAGCTGGAGGCGTCGGCTCGAGCGTTCTGCGACGAGCGTGGGATCAAGTTCGGTCACTTCGTCCATCCGGTCCGCGCGGCGTTGACCGGGACGAACAAGGGGCCGGGCCTCTTCGACTGCGTGTTCCTGCTCGGCAAGGAGCGTGCGGTCGCGCGGCTCCGCGCCCAGGCGTGAGCGCGGCGCGGCGCGCCCACGGCGTGCCCCGGGTCTAGCGTGTCTCGCCCCGGAGTGAGGCGATGGCCCTCTCTCCGGTCGGTCCCCACGTCTGGGGCAGCTGTGCGCGCAGCTCTGCGAACAGCGCGCGCGGCGGCATGCCGTGCGCGCGGAGCCACTCCTCGTGGGTGCGACGTTCGTCCGAACCGGATGGGGCGACCGCCCACGCGCGGAGCTGCCAGTCCCAGCGTGGAACCGGCGCCGCGGACCAGAGCATCGCGGCGACGAAGAGCGTGACGAAGCTCGCCTGCGTCACGCGACCCATCCAGTCGATGCGCTGGCGCCCGCGCTCGAGGAACGCGTAGACGAGGATGAACCCGGAGACGAGACCGCCGACGTGCGCCGAGTTGCTGACCATCGGCAGCATCCAGCCCAGCAGGAGGTTGGCGGCGATCAACGTCAGCAGACTGCGCGCGGGATGATAGGCCAGGAACTCGAGCTGCGTCCGGCCCCGGCGCATCATCAGCGCGACGAGCGCGCCCATCATGCCGAACAGCGCTCCCGATCCGCCGACGAGTGGCGTCACCGGAGATCCGAAAGCCGTTCCGGCGACCGCTCCGCCGACCGCGGCGACCGCGTAGAGCAGCGCGAAGCGCGCGGACCCGATGGCTCGTTCCAGCTGGGGGCCGACGAGCACCAGGAAGTACGTGTTGAAGCCGAGGTGCAGCAGCCCGCCGTGGAGGAACGCGTAGCTGAGGAGTCGCCACGGCTCGTCGCCGATCAGGAGTCCAGCCGCCGCGCCGTGCTCGATCAGAGCGCGGGTGGTCGGCGCGACCAGGTCGGTCAAGACGGCGAACGTCCCGTAGGCGATCGCCACGATCCATGTGCAGGGAGTCTCCTCCAGCTGCTCGAAGAGCGTGCGCTGCCCGCTCATCAGGCCTTCCCTCCACATCTCCAGCGGAGCACGCGCGCGCGGGCCCGATCGAACGCTTCGTCGGGAGTCAGGCGCCTGGTGCCGGGCTGGGGTGAGGCGATCGCCCGCTCGAGGAATGCGCGCGCCGTGTCCCGATCGCCCCGGCGGAGTGCGATCCGGCCGCGGGCAAGGTCGGAGCGGCGCTGCGGCCCGTATTCCCGCTCGTGGTCGGCGAGCGCCTGGTCCGCCGCGACGTCGTCCCCGGTGCGCTCACACGCTTCGGCGAACTCCAGGCGCGCGCGCCCGAAGGCGTGGGCCGGGTCCATGCGGACCACGTCCGCGAGCGCCAGCCTCGCTTCGTCCACGGCGCCGACCTGGAGCAGCGCACGTCCGAGGTGGAAGCGCGCGGCGACGTGCGAGGGGTCCAGGGCCAACGCCCGTCCGAAGTGGGGGATCGCGCGGGCAGTCTGTCCGAGCCTGAGCTGGGCGAGGCCGACCGTCACGTGGTCCGGCGCGGTCTCGAGGTGACGGAGGCGGTCCTGTGCAGTGAGCATCGGGCCCTGGTCGACCGACATCCTGTCCCGCATGCGCGCGATCCAGAGGCGGATGCCCGGCAGGAACGGCGGCCAGGCGATCAGCGCGACCGCGACCAGGGGCACAGCCACCGAGACGAGACGGCCGAGGAGTCCACCGAGCGGATCGACGACGGCGAGCGCCGCGGCCGGCGCCGTGTGCGCGAGGATCGCGACCACGAGCGCGGCGCAGGAGACCCCGGACAGGGCGAGCGCCGCGACGCCGCGGGTGCCGAGTCCGGCACCGCCGACGGGCGGCGAGGAGTTGCCTTGCTTGGCCAGATCCATGGTCCTCGGTTCAGTCGGCGAGCGCCGCACGGAGTCGGCCCGCGGCCTCGTCGGCTGGCATCGAGTTGATGTACATGTCCGCGCCGAGCTCCAGGCCGGCGAGCTGGCCGGTGCGCGGCTGCGCCTCGAAGTGCCAGTGGAACCGCTCCCCGGGCACGCGATGCAGCCACGCGTTGAACGCCGGTCCGTCGAACGCGCGGTCGAACGCTCGGAACAGGCGTGCGAGCATGTCGCCCAGCTCGGCGTCGTGCGTCCCCGCGTCGAAGTCGTCGTCCGGGTCGAGCGGCGCCAGCCAGGTCTCGAACGGCAGCCGCGGGTCGCGCGGCGAGAACAGGGCGAAGCGGTCGCTGGCGTGGATCATCCGCCCGTCGCGTGCCGCACGATCGAGCTCGGCCGTCACGCCCGATCCGTGGTGCCGGAACCGCGTGAGTTCTTCGACGAGGCGGGGGGGGAGCATCGGCAGCCCGAGGATCTGGCTGTGCGAGTGCGCGATCGAAGCGCCCGCGGACCTGCCGACGTTCTTGAACCAGAACGAGCAGCGGACGTCCGGCTGGGCCTCGAGGTGCAGCATCCGTCGGCGATAGATCGCGAGCGCGTCGCGCCACAGTCCAGGCTCCAGCGCGCCTGGCTGCGTCCGGTGCTCGGCTCCCTCGGCGACGACCTCGTGCCAGTGACACGCCGGGTAGAGGTTGGGGAATGCCCTGACCCGCCACCCGGGCGCGTTCGGCGCGGTGCCCGCGTCACGGATCGCATCGACCTCGGCCGGAGTCGAAGCCTCGGAGCCCGCGCAGAACGGGCACGCGTCCGCTCCGTCGCGGCCGGCCACCGTCAGCAGCGGGCGCGCGCGCCGGCTCGGCGCGACGAGGATCGGCCGGTCGGTGCTCGGGTCGTGCGCGAGGCGGAACGCACCCTGGCGCGGGTCGTCGGTCATCGGCAGGCCGCGTGGCAGCGATCGCAGTGGTCCAGCTCGCCGTCGAGGATCGTGCGGCGAGTCGCCGCCGCATCCTGGGCCCGCGCGACCCGCGCGATGTCCCGGAGCCACGCCTCGGACTCCCCGGCGAGTGCCGCGAACCTCGGGACCTCGGGCCAATCCAACCGGCCGTGGCCGAGCGCCATCGCATCGGCGGCCCGCGTCGCCTCCGCGGCGATCCGGTCGAACTGCATCGGTGCTCGGTCACTCTCTGCCTCCGGGACGAGCACATCGTCGTAGACCGGCCCGATGACGTCCTCCATCAGGTCTTCCCACTCCGCTCGGGCGTTCCCGACCCCCGGTCCCGTGCCGCAGGAGCCGCCGAGGACGACGAGGCAGGCGGCCAAGGCGGCGGACAGGGTAGCGCGGGACAGCATCGCGGCCAGGGTAGCGGGACGGGGGCGCTTCGGCCATCGCAGCCGTCGGAGCCCGTGGTCGTGCGCCGGGTGCGGAGAGTGCAGCCGTTTCCAGGACCCGGACCGGGAGAGCTCCCCGACAGCCCCCGGTCAGCGATCGTGATCGGCGATCACCGTGCCTCCCGGGAACTGCTGCTCCCAGGTCGGTCGATCGGCTCCCGTCCAGCGATAGCCGCAGCGGACGCGCAGCTCGTCCTGGCCCTCCGCAGCGATCCAGATCCGCTCCCCGCGCACGAAGCGTTCCTGGACCGCACCGACGGGCGCGGCCTCGAGCCACAGCACGGTCAGCGTCTCGTCGGATGACGGCACCCGGAACAGCCGAGGCGCAGCGCCGCCGAATCGGTACAGCACCTCGACCTCACCTTCGATGGCCACAGGCCACCGTGCATCGGGGAGCGTCGAGCAACTCGCGGGCAGCGCGACCAGCGCCATCAGCGCTACGCTCACGCGCGTGTTCGGGGGCATCGCCATCGCCGGAAACCTGCTCTGCATCGCGTCGACCGACGCGCGGGGAAGTCTCCATCTGTTCGACCTGGGTGAGGGCCGGCTGGCCGCGCGTTTCGGCTGGTCGGGTGAGGATGGAGGTCCGAGCGACGCGGGCGGCGTCGCCTTCGATCGAGACTACAACATCTACGTCGCCGACACCCGGAACGACGTGGTCCGATGCTTCACGGCGTTCGGCCAGCCGGTCAGGACGTTCGGCAAGCCACACGACCGTGCTCCCGGGGCGGTGGCCCGCGACCGGCGCGGCCGTCTCGATCGTCCCTACGCGGTGGCCGTCCAGGGTGACACGGTCTACGTCGCCTGCGGGGACCGCTGGCTGGTGCGCGGCGTGCAGCGGTTCCGCCGGAACAGTGCCGTGCTGACGCCGCTCGAGTCGTTCGGTCTCGCCGAGGAGCGGTTCGGTGCGCCCCGCGGCGTCTATGCGGGGCCGGAAGGTGTGTTCGTCGCCGACACGCTGCACGGCGTCGTGCAGCGTTTCCGGCTCGACGGGACATATCTCGCGAGGATCACGACCGCCTGCGGGCCCGACGAGGTGTCTCGCCCCGTCGCGGTCCTGCCCGGGCCGGCCGACGACGTGCTCGTCCTCGACGACGGTGACGCACCCGGCCTGCATCGCGTGTCGCTCGACGGCCGACACGTCGAACCGCCGAGCGGGAGCCAGGGCATCGAGCGTCCGCTGGCGATGACCCGGGACGGAAAGGGGCGCGTCCATGTCCTCGACCACGACGGCGAGCGGGTCGTGCGGCTCGACGACGACCTGCGCGTCGAGCACGAGGTGCTGCGTCTGGACGAGTTCGGTCTCGGTCCTCCGGACTGACATGCCGCGGCCAGTTCGGCGTGCGGCCCGAAAGCTGCTCGTTCGGCGACCGCTCCGCGTCCGAGGCCGAGCCGCGACAAAGTCACAGCATCGAGGCCTCTAGAACGCGGATAATCCCGGCGTGCAGCGACCCGGCGAACCTCCGACCCTGAGCGCGTTCGACGTCGGGTGCGTCGTCATCGGCGGGATCCTCGGCGTGGGGATCTTCTTCACCCCGCGCGTGGTGGCGCTCGCTGTGGCCGGACCCGGCGAGGTCGTCGCAGCCTGGGCGATCGGCGGACTCATCGCGGCGCTCGGCGCGATGGTCTTCGCCGAGCTGTCCGCGCGCGTGCCCGGTCATGGCGGGATGTTCGTCTACATCCATCGCGCGTTCGGGGCGCGGCCGTCGTTCCTCTACGGGTGGGCGAACTGGCTCGTGATCCAAGCGGGCGCGATGGCGGTGATCGCTCTGGTCCTCGTCGACTACGCCGCGCAGGTCGTCGGAGCCGCTGCGCCCCCGTCCGACGGCGTGCGGGTTGGCATCGCGGCAGCGGCGATCCTCACGTTCACCGCGCTGAACGCGTTCGGACTCAGGGTCGGCCGCGGCGTCCAGAACGGGCTGACCGTCGTCAAGGTGGTCGCCGTGTTCGGGCTCGTCCTGCTCGGCTGTTTCGCGTTCCAGGTCGACGAGCAGCCGCCGATAGCCATTCCATCGGGTTCCGCGGCGGGGCAGGACGGTCTCGTCACGCGTCTTGCCGCCGCGATGCTCCCGGTGCTGTTCAGCTTCGGCGGGTGGCAGCAGGGCAGCTTCGTCGCGGGCGCCGCGCGTCGCCCGCGCGACGTGGCGATCGGCGTGATGGGGGGCGTCGCGGTCGTCGTGGTCGCCTACCTGGGTGTCAATCTGACGTTCCTCGCGCTCCTGGGCTTCGAAGGTGCGCGAGCCTCCGAGGCGATCGGTGCAGATGCGGTCCGCGTGGCGCTGACTCCGTTCGGGCTCGGCGACGCCGGTGCGCGCTGGCTCGCCGCGCTCGTCGTCGTGTCGTCGCTGGGCATCCTGAACACGATCTGTCTGGCGCCGCCGTTCGTGCTCCACGCGATGTCGAAGGAGGGGCTCTTCCCCGAGGCCGTCGGCCGGCTCCACCCGACGCGGCACGTCCCCGTCGTCGCGGTCCTCGTCCAGGGGCTCTGGGCGGTCGCCCTGCTCGCTGCGACCCATGCGTGGGCGCTCGCGCAGGGCGATGCCGGGGCTGGCGACGTGCTCGGCTTCCTCCTCGACGGCGTGGTCTTCGTCGACTGGCTGTTCTTCGGGCTCTGCGGGCTCGCGATGTTCCGCCTGCGGCGCGCGGGACACGGTGACGCTGGCGGCGGTTACCGGGTGCGGTATCCGCGCGTCGTCGCCGGGGCGTTCACGCTGTTCGCGCTCGCGGTGACGACGGGGGCCGTCGCGACCAACCCACGCGCGTCGGTCGCGGGCCTCGCGGTCTGCGCGGTCGGAGGCCTCATCGACCTGCGTCGGCGTCGACCGCGCGGCGGTCGATGACGATCCGGCCGTCCACCATCACGAGCCCGGGTGCGTGTCGCGGGTCGATCGGATCGCCCGGGAACAGGCAGAGGTCCGCGTCCTTGCCGACCGTCAGTGATCCGACGCGGTCCGCGATGCCGATCGCCCGCGCGGGCTCGAGGGTCAGTCCTCGGAGCGCCGCGGCCGCCGGCAGTCCGAGGCGCACGGCCATCGCCGCCTGGACCTGCAGGTCCTCCTGCGGCACGACGGGTGCGTCGGTGCAGATCGACGTCGGAACGCCTGCCGCCGCCAGCGCCGCAGCGTTGCCGACGAAGGTCGACTCGTAGAACTCGAACTGGCGCGGTCCGATGTTCATCGGCACGCCCGATGCCGCGAGCACGTCGGCGATCTTGAACGAGTCGTAGACGCCGTGCGAGATCACCATGTCCGCGCCCAGACCCCACTTCACGATCCGGATCGCGGTCATCGTGTCGTTGACGCCGTAGGCGTGGAAGATCACCGGGAAGTCGCCGCGCCACAGGCCGCGCAGCGAGTCGAGGCGGGGGGAGGGCCCCGGCCGTTCGGACGTCTCGCCGCTCTCGAAGCGTGCGAGCGCTTCGTGGTAAGCCTTCGCCTGGGCGAGCACCTCCTTGAGCATGTGGTGCAGGCCGAGTCGCGTGGAGCCGAGGTCGCCGGCGCGCCGCGCCGGGTTGCCGCCCCGCGCGTGGAGCGCGATCTTCAGCGCGCCCGGGAACCGGATCAGCCGCTCGTCGAACGACGGACCCGCGGTCTTCACCAGCGTGCCCAGTCCGCCGATCGTCGAGCCCGAGCCGGGGATGATCAGCGCGGTCGTCACGCCCGCTTCGACCGCTCGCTGCAGCTCCGGGCTGTCGGCGAGCACCAGGTCGAGCGTCCGCAGCTCCATGTTGTGGGGGAGGACGGTGTCGTTGATGTCGCCCCCCGAAACGCCGACGTGGCAGTGGAGCTCGACGATCCCCGGCACGAGGAAGCCCTCGCCGCCGTCGATGACCTCGGTTCCGGGAGGGACGCTGAGATCGCGGCCGACGCCGACGATCTTCCCGTCGACGACCAGCACCTCACCGTTCTCGATCGGCGGCGCATCGACGGGCAGAACCTTCGCAGCGCGGAGGAGCCAAGGGCCGTTCGCCGAGCGGAGCGGCGTCGGGCGCTGGGCCTCCGCGCGTGGGGTCAGCAGGGCTGCGACCAGGGCCGCCGAGAGGGTCAGGGCCGCGGGAAAACCGCTGGACGCCCGGGTCGGAATTCCCATCGGGACGAGTGTAGCGGGGTGCAAGCCCAACCTCCCGCCCTCTCCCGCAGCCGTGGAGAGGCTGCCGAGCCAACGACCCCAGGCTGTGAGCTGATTCGGTCACAGCCCGGGCGCGCTTGCCTCTTGCCTATCCCTGGGCTTTCTGCTTCCATCCTCGCCCCCACGGCGGGATAGCTCAGTCGGTTAGAGCGGTGTCTTCATAAGGCATAGGTCGCCGGTTCAAGTCCGGCTCCCGCTACTCCACGGCCCGAGGGGTCGTGCCCCAACACCTTCGATCGCGCGCGGTCGGAGGTGTTTGCATTTGCGGTGTGCTCCTGGAGCGTCCGCCGGGAGAGCGCGGCTTCCAGCAGGTTCCCAGCGCCGAGACCTGCTCGTTCCGCGTCCTTCGGCAGCCGTTCAGCGGGCATCGCCCTCGGCGTGCGGCTTCGCCGAGAGTCCGGTGGGAAGGGTCTTGTCAATCATCATTTCTGCGTATGGAAAAGATGCCTGACACGGCTTGGCGGAACGTGCAGAACGCCCCTGCGCACATCGACGAACGGTCCAGCGAGATTGCATGTCGATCGACCGAACATGTTGTCCGAAAAAGACTTGAGTTCGTCTCAAGGTCGCCTGTGCGGGCGTCGCGGCTGGTGCACCATTCAGGTGCTTCCTCGGATTCCAGCCATGCGAAACCTCCTGTCTCGTTCCGTTCTGTCGATCACCGCCCGCCCGAGTCTCGCGGCGTCGGCCCTGGTGCTCGGACTCGTCGCCGGCCTGTCCGGCACCCGCGGCGTCGCCGCGCCTGCGCCCGTCGAGATCGTCGAAGCCGAGTTCTCCCCGCTCTCCGCGCCGCAAGGCCCGGTCAAGAGCCTGCTGAACCAGGGCGGGGGACTTCGCCTCGGCTCTTCCGTGGGCGGCGGCGGCTCCAACAAGGGCTTCACGGGTCAGCACGATCCGGGCCTGGTCATCACGACCGGCCGTCCGATCAGCGCGTCCGGCATCCTGCCGCACCCGTGATGGGTGACACGGCCGCGACGAACGGTCGCAGCCGGTGATCTGGCCCCACGAGAGGCCGCGGGCGCCCGCCCAGCGGCTCGGGGAAGCTCTCGTCTGCCGAGGGAGGAGTCGGCCGCGTTCTCTGCAGTTCGTCCCCGGCCGCAGCCGTGCCGGGGATCGGGTCTCGCATGCCCGACTGCGAAGCGGTCACTGCCAGATGAGGCCGATCACCGGGAGCGCGAGCGAGACGACGTCCGGGGTCTCGCCCTCCCGTGACACGACGGCCGCGATCGGCAGGCTCGGGCCCGACGTCGCGATCTGACAGAGCACGGCGTTCGACGTGATCAGGCCCTGCGCGCCGAACTCGAGGAACTGCGCGCCGAGGATCGCGCCCCCGAGGTTGGGATCGGGCGGCAGGTGGACGTCGACGTTCGTCAGGCCGTGGCCGGCCACCCCGTCCGTCGCCGTCGACAGGAACGTGGGCAGAGTCGTCATCGGCTGCACGTGCAGTGCGCACCCGGGCGCACCGAGAGCCGTCAGGTCGACCGGGACCGAGCGCAGGCCGGCGCCGATCATCAGCCAAGCGGGGGCCATCGGCGTGCCGACGAGGTGGAACCTCGCGGTGCGGCCCACGACCAGCCCCCGCGGTCCCACGCCCGCCGTGTGCTGCATCGACGCACGCGGTCCGCAGGTGGTCCCGACCATCACGGCCGTTCCGCTGACCTGATCTTCGGTGGCGTCGGCGGGCCAGAACGTCGTCGGCGCTCCCGTCCTCTCGAACTCGAGCGCGAGATCGCCGCCCGCGTAGGGGAACGCGGATCGGAACGCGAAGCGGACCGTCTGGTCCGGGCTCCATGAGACGCTTCCCTCCGCCACGGCCGGGGCGGCGGGGAGCTGGACCGTCCCGTCGAAGACGAGCGTCGATGCGGGCAGGTTCGCCGCGAACGAGGGCTCGGCCGAAGAGGGACTCCGCGCCGAGCTGCCGATCCGGATCGCGACGTGCCCGGACGCTGCGGGGAGCTCTTCTTCCCAGGAAGTGTCACGCCGGAGCCACAGGCCGGTCACCGACTTCCCGATCAGCGGGACGAGCTCGGACGCGCCGATGATCACCTGGATGCGGAGTGCGCGGTGCGCGGGTCCTGGGACGCCGAAGCTCGAGGTCCCCTCCTGGCTGGCGAGGTCCGCGGGGACTACGTGCATCTGTTGGGCCGTGACCGTCGGGGCGGGTGCGAGCATCGACACGGCCGCAGCGGCGAACAGGGGCTTGAGCGCGGCGGTCGCTGTGGAGCGGGCCGCGGTGGGAGAACGGAGCGAGCGCATGGTCAGACACCTCCAATGACTTGGACAGGGACAGTGGTGGGCTTCGGAGCCCGGAGGTCCGAGACGAAGACGACCGCGCCGCCCGGCACGTCGGGCGGCAGCGTGAACTCTGCGCGCCCCGAGATCACCGGCACGGCGACCAGCGTTCCTCCGGGCACGAAGACGAAGATCTTGTCGAGGTCGTGGGAGACCTTGATGAGGAGCGTCCCCCCCTGGACGACGGAGGGGGGAGCCTTGAAGGTCGGGTCCTGCATGGATGCCTCGTGGGTGTGTGCGCGTGCTCCGCGGCTCGTTCCGATCAACGGATGGTGCGCAGCCTGGGCAGGTGGTTCGCGAGCGCGGCACGTGCGCTCGCTCGGGACGAGATCTCCGCAGTGAGTGCGGCGGCCAGCGTGGCGCGCTGGCGAAGGGTCGCGGGGTGGTTGCCGCACACGGCGACGGCGAGGCGCTCGAGGCCGGGCAAGAGCCTCGCGTCCTCGGTTGCGCCGAACACGACGAAGAACAGCGCCGAGCCTGCGACGAGTTCGGGCAGCGGGGCCTCGGCGAGGGCCAGGCAGTCCTCGACGAACGGCAGGGCCGGGTTCGCGGAGTCGTGCGCTCGGTGATCGGCGTCCGACGTTGCTAGTGGTGCCACCCGGCGCGACCGGGCGCCGAGCACGGAGCCGAGCCCCAGGCTGCCCAGAACGCCGCCGACGAACGCGCGGCGTGAGACACCGGATCGGCTCCGGGAATCCGACGGCGCGACGAAGACCGGTTCGAATCGCATTCCTCTCGACCTCCTTCCGCGGGGAGTGCTCCCCGGCGACCCGGCAGACTCTGCCTGACGATCCGTCGCAAAAAAAGACGTTTTGGCAAGTTCATCCCAAGTTGCGCATGAATCAGGACTTGGGTTGCCCCGTGGGCGCGATCCGGGGCGGAGCGTGTCACGGGCGGGCTCCGCTGCGGCCGCTGTGCGGCTGCCCAGCAAACAGCTGGCAGCCTGCAGCCTGACTTCGCGACGCGCTGTCAGCGGGTGACGATCTGGAGGCCCTCGAGTCGAGGGTCCTCGCTCGCGCGCCCCGCCGGGAACGCGACGCTCGAGAGGCGCAGCAGCTCGACGCCTTCGTGCGAGAACACCACGTGGTGGTTTCCGGGCTTCACGTCGATCACGAGCAGGCTGGTCCAGGCCGGCATGTCGCGCCACACGGTGCGGACGCGGCTCGGCCACGTGGCCGAGGGGTCCTGTCCATCGATCACCTCGACGGCGATGTGGTCGGGGCGCACCGGGCCGAGCACCCGAAGCCGCGCCTGGATGCGGGAGGTCGGGATCAGGTTCACGTCGACGTCGCGCCGGCCCGCCCCCGAACTCGTGGGTTCGAACGTCTGCTGCACGTCGTCGCGCAGCGAGAGGCGGAACCCCGCGCCCGATGCCGGCGGTCCGTGCAGCGTGAAGCTCCCGTCGTCGCCGATGACCGCGTAGAACGCGTCGCCCTCCGTCAGGTCGCGTTCGAGGGCTCCCTCGTCGTCGATCACCTGGACGGACCAGCGGACCGCTCCGTTCGGCGTGATGGGCCGACCGTCCGGAGACAGGAGTTTGCCGCCGACCAGCACCGGCGCGTGCGCGAGCAGCAGCACGCCCAGGTCCACGTCGCGTCCCGCGTCAGGCCACGTGAACCCTGCATCCGCGCTCGGGCCGAGCGTCGCTTCGCCGGGTCCTCGACGGCGTGCGGTGGTTGCGGCCTGGACGACGTGGATCGAAGCCGATGCGCCGGGGGCGGGCCGCGCCCGGCTGCGTTCCGGCTCGTCGTCGGAATCGGCTGCGAGGTCCAGGACGCACTGCCCCTGTCCGTCGGGCTCGAGCGGCAGGTCGCGGTCGAGCCAGCTGCCGCGCACCACGATTCGAGCGGTCGCTGGCTCGCCGTCCGGCGTCAACACGCGGAACCGCAGGCGCCCCGGCGGACCGTCCGCGAAGCCCTGCGGCGCCTCGGACCGGCCGGGGCCATGGCCGACGCCCTGGCTCGCGGTCGGTGCGGGACTCTCTGCGGTCCGGGGCACGCTCCGCGCGGCGTCGGGGACGACCTGCGAGGCGGTGTTCTCCGGCGCCAGCGGTGGGCCCGATCCGCCGCCGCCGACGAGCGCGCGGACCAGCAGACCCAGGGCCAGACAGGCTCCCGCCACGAGCGCCCATCGACGGGCCCTGGCGCGCGGCTGAGGTCGACCGAACATCGGCGGCCGACGATAGCGCGGGGAACGTGCGGACGGTGAGCGGGGTGGCCCGATCCGGGAAACCTCGGGCAGCGGCGGGCCCGGGTTGCGTCGGGACCCGCCCAGGGGACGATGGCGTCGTGCGTTCCCTGCCCGGTCTCGCGTCAGCCCTGCTGGTCCTCGCCTCGTTCTCGGCTCGGATCTGCGCCCAAGCGCCGACGCGTGCGCTGACCGTGCAGAACCTCGCGCCGCTCGAGCGGGACGAGTGGATCTCCTGCTCGGTGCCGTTCGCCGAGGGCGCGGTCCAGGGCCAGCCCGCGCTGCACGTGGACGGCCTCCCGACGGTGTGGGAGCCGTTCGGTGCGCGCTGGCCCGACGGCTCGGTGCGCCAGGCGCTGTGCCTGTTCCGTCGGCCGCTCGCCGCTCTCGAAGAGGTGACGCTCGGTCTGGTCGAGGGGGTGGGCCCGGAGCTCGTGCCCGCGGACGCTCCGGGCTTCGAGGTTCCCGAGAGCCATGGACTGCGCTTCGTCGTCGTGCTCGACGGGCAGGAGTTCGCCGCGGCGCCGCCGTTCGTCCGGTTCCTCGAGGACAACGCTGCGCGCCGCACCGCCCTCTACCGCGGTCGGATCGGCACCAGCGGCTTCGTCGTCGAGCTGACCGTCGAGTGGATGCGCGACCAGGAGCACGCGTACTGCGGGTTCGGCGTGTTCTTCAGCGATCCGACCACGACTGCGCTCACGCGGCACGTCGACCAGCTCGCCGTCGAGAGCGCGGGGCCGTTCCTGTTCCTGCGTCACACGGGTCCCGTCGGCACCGTGCCGAGCCGCAGCGCGAACGGAACGCGCGCGGTCATCCTGACCGACGATCACCTCGGCGACGGGCAGGGGTTCCGTCGTAACGGCGTCCTCGTGCCAGGACTGGCGGCGGGAGCCGACGCCGACGTCGTGCGCCGCAATGCGACGATCCAGGCCGCGGTGCTCTGCAAGCCGCTGGCGGCGACCTCGTGGGTCGACAGCGGGGCATTCGGTGCGTTCGGCCACGTGCCGCCGCCGCCGCCCTGGCTCCGGGAACCGCAGGCCCTGCGGGCCGCGATGGCGCGGAAGCACGCCGAGTACGTGCAGTTCAGCCGGGAGCAGCCCGGCAATCCGTTCCGCTCCCCTCGCTACGGGCTGGCGGCGTCCGCGCACCAGGCGGGCGAGCAGGCGGACTTCGGCGTCGTCGCGCTCGAACCAGTCGCCTACACGGGGCTGCCATCGTTCCTGTTCGAGGTCGAGTGGTCGGTGCTCCAGGACGGGTGCCGACCCGTCCACAACTTCGAGGCCGACGCGCGGCCGCTCCGCGTCGCCGACCACCCGAACTGGGTCGCGCACAACGGGCGGACCCACTACCACCGGCCGACATCGCCCGACCGGCTCGGCAAGACCGACCCGGAGCAGGACTTCGACGCGCACCGCTGGTTCGGCAAGGACAACCAGCACTGGTCGAACAACTACCTCTGCGCGTACTACCTGCTCACCGGCGACCCGCAGATCCGCCTCGAGATCGAGAACGAGGTGCAGCTCTACCTCGGTGGGCGGACGCTCCGTCCAGGGATCGCGACCTCGAATCCGGGCGCGGCGCGCGCGGTGGGGCGGTCGATGTTGGCTGCGACGTGGCTCTACCTGTGTACCGGAGACGCGGACCTCCTCGAGCGGATGAAGGGGCGCATGTACCAGGTCAACGCGCCCACGTGGCTCGAGCGCGACACGCCGGCCGATCGCGTCCGGCCGTTCGACATCAAGAAGCCTGACCCGCGCTACATCCCGGGCAACGAGGACCCCGTGTGGGTGCCCTGGGAGGAAGCCCTCGCCGTCGTCGGTCTCGCCGCCTATCGCGAACTGACGCGCGACGACTCGGAGGTCATCGACTCGCTCGTCGACGGACTCGCGCTGAACCTGCTGCGGCACGGCTGGCGCGTCCGGGAAGACGGGCGCCCAGAGGTCGGCTACGCGATGCGGCTCCAGCCCGACCACCGGCCGCTGACCGAGGACGAGAAGAACAGCCCCTCGTTCGTGAAGTGGCCGAGCAGCTCATTTGGCGTGTGGGCGATGGGCTCGCTGCACGTCGGCCGGGCTGCGGCCGTACGCGCGGCCGACGAGTTCATGGTGGCATGGGCCGACGACCTGCTCCGGCGGCTGGAGGCGGGGCGGAGTCCGCCGCGAGACGGCTTCTACGACCGGTTCGCCCAGTGGGATGGAGTGCGGATCACCAGGCGGTGATCGTCGGGGCTTCCTGCTATCCTGCCCGCCGTGAAGACCGTGACCATCGCCTCCGTCGTCGACGCGCTCGAGGCCCTGCCCACCGACCGGATCTCGGTCGATTCGGTGGCCGAGATCCTCGGCGGCGGTGCCCTCGACGAGGCTTCGCTCCGGCCCTACATCGGCTTCTGTGACGACCACTACGCCCGTCGGCTGATCCACCGCAGCGAACGCTTCGACGTGATGGTCCTGTCGTGGAACCCGGGACAGCGGACTCCGGTGCACAATCACTCCGGGCAGCTCGGGTGGGTGCGCCTCGTGCGTGGGGCCATCGAGGAGACCCACTTCGCGTGCCGCGATCCCGAGGCGCTCTGCGACACGGCCGGGCTCCAGATCGACGCGGACGGCCGGGGGCACGGCATCGAGCTCGACCGGACCAGTCACACGCTGATCGCGGACGTCGGCGCGGTCGCCGCGGTCGATCGCATCCGCGCGATCCACCAGCTCGGCAACCCGGACCAGGGCAGCCGGTCGGACCGCACCGTGACGCTTCACGTCTACTCGCTGCCGCACGACAGCTGCACGTGCTTCGACCCGCAGGAAGAGACCTGCTGGCGTCGCGAGCTGAGGTTCGACGCGTGAGGCCTCTGCTGCCGGCTCTCCACTCAGCCCTCGCCCTGTCGTTGTTGTTCCTGGCCCCACACCTCGCGGGCCAGGAATCACGTCGGCCGAACGTGCTGTTCCTGTTCGCCGACGACCAGCGCCCCGACGCGCTCGGCGCCACCGGCAATCCCCATGTGCGCACCCCGCACGTCGACGCGCTCGCTGATCGAGGCTTCCGCTTCGAACAGGCCTACTGCATGGGGTCTCGCCACGGTGCGGTCTGCGCGCCGTCGCGTGCGATGATGATGAGCGGGCGCACGCTGCATCGCGTGAAGGACTCGCTCGAAGGTGCCCCGACGTGGCCCGAGCGATTCGGTGCGTCGGGCTACGTGACGTTCGGCACCGGCAAGTGGCACAACGGCCAGGACAGCTACAAGCGGAGCTTCCAGTCCGGACGGGCGGTGTTCTTCGGCGGCATGAGCGACCACTTCGCCGTGCCGGTCCGTGACTGGGACGGTCAGGAGATGACCCCGGTCCGGCGGGAGGAGCGGCACTCGAGCGAAGTCTTCGCGGACGCGGCGGTCGGCTTCCTGGACGCCTACGCGGCCAGCGGGGACGCGCGGCCTTTCGCCTGCTACGTCGCGTTCACCGCGCCCCATGACCCTCGGGATGCGCCGGCGGAGTACCTGGAGAGATGGCGTGCGTCGCCGCCGCCGCTGCCGCCGAACTTCCGCGGTCAGCACGGGTTCAACATCGCGCCGGACGTGATGAGGATCCGCGACGAGTCACTCTCCGGGTGGCCGCGTGACCCCGCAACGATCCAGACCCAGCTCGCCGAGTACTACGCGCTGGTCGAACACCTCGATGGCCAGGTCGGACGCATCCTGGAACGGCTCGACGCGCTCGGGCTGGCCGACGACACGATCGTCGTCTACGCGGCCGACCACGGTCTCGCGCTCGGCAGCCACGGCTTGCTGGGCAAGCAGTCGCTCTACGAGCACTCGATGGGCACTCCGGTCCTCCTCGCCGGGCCCGGGGTGCCGTCCGGTCGATCCGACGCGCTGGTCTACCTGTTCGATCTGTTCCCGACGCTCTGCGGGCTCGCGGGCGGTGTCGGCGTGCCGGACGGGGTGGAGGGGCTCGACCTCGGGCCCGTGATCCGCGGTGAGCAGCCACGGGTTCGGAGCTCGCTGTTCACGCTCTATCGCGACAGCCAGCGTGCGGTCCGCGAGGATCGGTTCAAACTGATCCGCCTGACGCGGACCGGCAAGACGATGCTCTTCGACCTCGAGCGTGACCCGCACGAGCTCCACGATCTCGCGGCGCACCCCTCATCGGCGCCCAGGATCGCACACCTGCTGGAGGAGATGCGCCGCTGGCAGGAGGCCACGGGTGACACCCAGCCACTGACGCCCGCGGAGCCGCTCCCGCTGCGGATCGACCTGAGCGGGAGCGAGCGGAAGCCGGACGGGCACCAGCCGGCATGGATCCGCGAGCGGTACTTCGGCGAGGTCCGCGGCGGTTGAACACGAATCCGCGCCGGTCTCGGTCCCCTCGCATCGGTCGCAGCGAGCCGTTGGGAACTCCCGCGTCCCATGCCGCAGCGCTTGGCCCAACAGGGGATAAGCTTCCGAAGCTGCTCCCCTCATGATCCTTGTATTCGGTGCGCCTCGGTCCGGAACGAGTTGGCTGGCGAAGATCTTCGACAGCCATCCCGACGTTCTGTACCGGCACGAGCCGGACTCCGAGCGGAAGCATCCGGAGATCCCGTTCCTGTGCTCGGACGAGAGGGCGGATCAGCTCCTTCCGCTCGCGGGGCCCTATCTCCGCTCACTGGTCGATGTCCGGACGCTGAAGGCGGCGGGGTCCCTGCCGGCGTTCCCGAAGGCCTACTGCACCGGGCCGTGTGCGCTCGTGCGGAGGGCCTGGATCTACGGCGCGCGGGCGGCCGAGAAGGTCGTCGGCAAGCGGTCCTGGATCACGATCCCGGACTTCTTCGCGGCGTCCCGGCGTGCGGACGTCCGCTTCGTGATGAAGTCGGTCGACTCGATGGGGCGACTCAACCTCTTCGCGAGGGCCGTTCCCGACGCGAAGATCGTCGTGGTGCTCCGCCATCCGTGCGGACAGGTGGACTCGGTGATGCGGGGCCTCAAGTCCGGCTACCTCGCGCAGGCTGCGATCCTGGCGATGGCGCGGATGGAGCAGGCGAAGCGGCGAGGTCTCGACGAAGCGTCGCTCCGCGACATGCCGCTGGAGCAGCAGCTCGCCTGGAACTGGGGGCTGCTCAACGAGAAGGCCCTGGAGGACACCGAGGGCCGCGCGAACGTCCTCGTCGTCCGCTACGAGGATCTCTGCGTGGACCCTGTCGGGGTCGCGCGGCGGATGTTCGACTTCGCAGGGCTGTGCTGGAGCGAGTCGACGGCGCGCTTCCTCGACGTGAGCAGCACCTACCGCGGGAGCGAGCGCTACTTCCAGGTCGTCCGCAACAGCCGGCGCGCCGCCGAGAAGTGGCGTGAGCAGCTCGAGCCCGGCCAGATCGACCAGATCCTCGAAGTGGCGGGGCAGACGCTTCCGGGGCGCCTCTACGAGTCGGTCGCCGAAGTCGCGCGAGCCGCGCGGGACTGAAGAGGCTCCGGCGCTCGCGACGAGCCCCGCCGACGGTGGGGCCCGGCCGGAGTCGCGTCCCGGATGGATGCGTGGGCCCCAGGTCGGCGGAGTGGACGACGTCTCCGGCCTCTCGGGCTCGGGTGCCGCTGCCCGGGACATCGTCCCGAGGTCCGGGATCGGGATCGCCCAGGGCCCCTTGGCATCGAGGCCGCGCCGAGACGTGCGCGGAGCGACGCGCGCGTCGCGGGAAAGGTCGTCCGATTCCGACCTCGGCCAGCGTTCTGGTGTTGTCTTCCTGTGTCGCGGGGTGTGCCCGTGACCGAGACGAGGTCGGGCCCCTGGCTGTCGAGGATCGGCTTCGTGCTTTCTGTGTGCTTTCCTTTCTTCTGATCCTCTTCCCATCTCCGGTCCGCGTAGCCAGGGGCCCGTGTTTCTCCAGAGACCCCGAGAGGGGCTGACGGTTCCGGTCGCAGGAACCGGCCGCAGAGCCCTGCCGCAGCCGGCTCAGTCCGCGGCGAAGACGCGCTCAGTGAGCGCGCCGCTGCGGTCCATCGCGCGCAGCGCGTCGTAGCCGCCGATCGGCGCATCGTCGATCAGCACGAGCGGCACGGTCGTGTGGCCCGGCAGGATCGCCGACGTGACCGCGCGGCGGTCGGGAGACTCGTCGAGGTGGATCTCGTCGAACGCGATGCCCCGGGCCTGCAGAAGATCCTCGGCGGCCGTGCAGAACGGGCAGGTGCGAGTGCGGTAGACGACGACGGTGGCGCGCTGCTTCATGGGACTGCCGTCATAGTCCCGCCCCGAACGCGGCGAAAGGCGTGTCCAGCCCGCGCAGCGGTCGACGGCCGCTGCGGAGAGTGCTCCTGCCAGGTATCGCCACGGGTCGGCCGGGTCGAAGCCCTGGCCGAGCACGAGTCTCGCGAACGGCAGGCTGCGCAGCCATTCCATCCACGCGGTCTGGAGCGTCTGACTGGCCTCGACGGCGAGGCAGAACCCGAGGCTCGCGGCGAGCACCGCGCGGATCGGCCATCCGGGTGCGAGGAGCGCGAGCGCCAGGTAGGCGGTGGTCGCGTAGAGGGCATCGCCGGCGTGCGCGACGACGGGGTCGGGTAGCCACGTGGCGCCGCTGCGTGATCCGAGGCCTGCGGCGACGGCGACGCAGAGCGCGAGGGCGCGTGGGCCGCGCCGCCTGCTGGGTCTCACGCCGTAGCCCCGGACTGCACGGCGGCCGTGCCGCGGCGTCCGACCTTCGCGAGGACGCCGCGTCCCCAGTTCGACAGGTCGTCGAGGTAGAGGTAGGCGATCGGGACCGCGACCGCGGTGAACAGCGTGCTGACCAGGAGGCCGCCCGACACCGCGATGGACATGCTGACGTAGCTGATCCCCTCGCCCGTCGACTCGCCGAAGATCGCCATCGGCAGCAGGCCGACGATCGTCGTCGTCGCGGTCATGAAGATCGGTCGCAGGCGGATGCGGGCGCCCTCCAGCAGTGCGGTTCGCCGGTCGACACCGTCGCGCCGCAGACGCTCGATGCAGTCGAGCAGCACGATGCCGTTGTTCACGACGATGCCGGCGAGGAGGAGCATCCCGATGCCCGCCATCACGTCCATCGAGCCGTGGAACGCCCACAGCGACCAGTACGCGCCGAGCAGCGCGAACGGGACCGTCGCGAGGATCGCGCCCGGGAGCACGAGGGACTCGAACAGGATCGCCATCAGCAGGAACACCAGCGTGATCGACAGCCACGCCGCGTCGAGCAGCTCCTGGAGCTGGATCATCACGTCGTTCGACGCGCTCTCCTCGCTCCACGAGTAGCCGCGCGGCAGCGACGTCGACTGCATGATCTCCCGCAGCACGAGCGCCATGCGACCGGGGTCGATGTCGGGCGCACGCTCGCCGACCAGCGTGACGTGCGTCTTGCCGTCGATCCGGTTGATCTCGTCCAGCGAGCGCTGGAAGCGGATGTCGGTGATGTCGGCGAGGCGCTGGAACGCTCCGCCCTGGCTGAAGACCTGCGTCTCGCGGAGGTCGAACAGCGACGGGTTCTGCTCGGCGTCGTACTGGGCGATCAGTCGGATCTCGCGTCCGGTCTCTTCGAAGCGCGTCAGCTCGCGGCCGCGGAGCCCGGAGGCCATCGTCCACTCGAGAGCTTCGGGGCGCACGCCGCGCTCGTTCAGCAGTTCCCGGTCGACGGAGACGACCACTTCCTCGGTGGCGTCCGAGCCGCCGGCCTCGATCGATGCGACCTCGGGACGGCGTGCGAGGCGATCGCGGAGTTCGAGCGCCTTCGCCATCAGGAAGTCGCTGTCGGGTCCCCAGAGCCGCAGCACGAAGTTCTTCGACGCGGCCTCCGCCGTCGCCTGGCCACCGCCCATGCTCGAGCCGCGGTCGCGGAGCGCGACCGTGATGCCGGGGCGCCTCGGCCACTCGCTGCGGATGCGCTCGCCGATCTGCTTGTGCTCCTCCTTGGGGATCGCGGGGTCGATCGTCAGGTCGAAGCGCGCGCTCGTCCGGCTGAAGCGCGACGCGATGGTCTTGAGGCCGTAGTCAGCCCGGCGCTCGTCGAGGAACGTCTCGTAGTGGCGGACCTCGTCGTGGACGTCACCGAGATCGAGCCCGCGCGGGATCTCCAGGTTGATCGTCACGTCGCCGCGACTGAACGGCCCGCTCCCGCCCTCGGTGGCCATCGTCAGCTTCGACGCGGGCAGCTTGATCGTCGCGCAGAGGCCGATGCAGGCGAGGGCCATCGCGAAGCGGCCGATGTGCGAGCGGGTCGCCGGGCCCAACACGAGGCGGTTCGCGGCGAGCAGCCACTCGATCGGATGGAAGCGTGACGCGATGCCGATCGAGGTGTTCGGATGTTGGGCGCCGGTTCCCACCCTGCGGGTCGCGGCCGGCAGGAGCCAGAGCGCGATGCCCAAGCTGCCGAGCAGTGCGATCGACAGCGGGAGGCCGAGCGCTGCGAGCGTCACCTTGATGTTCTGGTCCGACCCCATGAACACCAGCGGGAGGATCACGACGACGGTGGTCAGCGTGGCCATCGTCACCGGCAGGACCATCTCCCGTGCACCGTCCACGCAGGCGGCGCGCAGGGAGGCTCCCTCCAACCGCCGGCGACGGATGTTCTCGAGCACGACGACGGAGTTGTCGACGACCATGCCGACCGCGAGCGTGAGGCCCGCCATCGTCACCACGTTCATCGTGTCGCCTGCGAAGAACAGGTAGCTGGTCGCGACCATCAGCGCGAGCGGCATCGCGAGCGCGACGATCAGCGTCAGGCGGACGTTGCGCAGGAACAGGAACAGCGCGAGGAGCGCGAGCGCCCCGCCCTGCAGCGAGGTCTCGAGCAGCGTCTCGAGGCTCTGGCGGATCGTCGCCCCCTGGTCGAACAGGAACACGAAGCCCATGCCAGCGAGTGACGCCTCTGCTTCGAGCTCGGCGATCGCAGCCTTCGCGTTGTCGCTGGCCTCGATCGGGTTCGCCCCGGACTGGAGCCGGATGACCGCGGTGTAAGTGAACTTGCCGTCGACCTTCGACAGGCTGTCACGCACCGACGGGATGTCCTCGACCTTCGCGACGTCGCCGATCGTCAGGCCGGGTCGGATCGGGTAGCGCGCGATCTCGTCCCGGCTGCGGAACTTGGTGTCGACCCGGACCATGAACCGCTCGGTGCCGTTGTCGAGCTCGCCGACCGGCTGCACGAAGTTGTCCTGCCCGAGCCGGCGTAGCAGCTCGCCGTAGTCGATGCGGTGTTCGACCAGCTTGTTCCGGTCGAAGAGGATGCGGAGCGTCTCGTCGATCAGCCCCCAGATCTCGACGCGCCCGACCCCGTCGACGGCCTCGAGCCGGGGGCGGACGATCTCGTCGATCTTGAAGTCCCACTCCGGGTCGCGCTCGGGGGTGCGGATCTGGCAGAACGCGAGCGGGGCGCTGCTCATGTCCTCGCGCCACGTGAAGTACTGGTCGACCTCGCTCGGCCACTCGAGCCGCGCACGCTGCGCGCGGTCGCGGATCTCCGCACCCGCCAGCACCGGGTCCACTCCCTGCTCGAGCTCGATCCGGAACATCGCGCGGGAGCTGCCGCCCTCGGCGCTGATCTTGCGGATGCCGGGGATGGTGCGGAGTTGCTCCTCGAACGGGCGGAGCACGCGCTCCTCGACCTCGCGCGGCGGCATGTCCTGCCGGATCGGCACGTAGATGTTGAGCGAGTTCGCGCTGATTCCGTTCGGCATCAGCTGCAGCGGGGTCCGGGTGACCGCGAGCAGCCCGATCGTCAGCAGTGCGACCGCGCACATCAGGCTCGACACCGGGCGGTCGACGAACGTGGCGACGAGGCTCCGGCGCTCCCGCGGCGTGGGGGTCATGGGCGCTTCCATGTCAGGCCCTCCGGTCGGACATCGAGTAGACGCAGGGGATGACGACGAGGGTCAGGATCGTCGACGAGATCAGGCCGGCGACGACCGTGATCGCCAGCGGAGCGCGGAGCTCCACGCCCTCGCTGCCGCCCAGCAGGGGGAGTCCCGACAGCCAGCCGGTCAGCGGCAGCAGGCCGAGCACGGTGGTCGTCGTGGTCATCAGGACCGGCCGGAGCCGTGAGCGTGCGCCTTCGAGGATCGCTTCGCGCTTCGGCATGCCCTCGGCCCGGAGCTTGTTGATCTGGTCGACGAGGATGATCGCGTTGTTGACGACGATGCCTGCGAGCACGATGCCGCCGAGTAGCGCGATCACCGACAGCGGGACGTCGAGCAGGAGCAGCACGAAGATCACTCCGACGAACGCCAGCGGCAGCGAGCAGAGGATCACGAATGGCTGGATCAGGCTCTCGAACTGACTCGCCATCACCACGTAGACGAGGAAGATCGCCAGCGCGAGCGCGAGGTAGACGCTGTCCATCGACCGCGCCATCTCGTCCTTCTGGCTGCCCATCCGGACCTCGATGCCGGCCGGGGTCGGGATCGCGGCGATCGACGCCTCGACGGCGGTCTGCGCGCTGCCCAGGTCGAAGCCCTGGACCGCGGCCTGGACCTCCGCGCCGCGCGTGTTGCCGAGTCGGCGGATCTCGGACGGTCCCTCGAGCACGGTCGCCTCGGCGATGCTCTCGAGCGGGATCGTCGGCGAGCCCTGCGGGTTCACGTTGATCTCCAGCAGGCGCTGGACGCGGTCGAGCTCGTCCCGGTCGAGAGCGACGCGCATGTCGATCTTCCGGTCACGGACCGCGAAGCGCGTCGGCACGTCTCCCTGCACCTTGTTGCTGAGGATCTGTGCGACCACACCCGAGTCGAGCCCGAGCGCCGACATCTTGTCGCGGTCGAGCCGGAGCACGATCTCGGGGTTGCCGCGCTGCAGGCTGCTCCGCACGTCGCGGAGGCCCGGGATCGCGGCCATCGTCGCCTGGACCTCGGCGCTGACGCGGCGGAGGGCGAGCAGGTCCTTGCCGAGGACCTCGACGACCAGCGGTGCCGAGAACGACAGCACGCTCGGTCGCGAGAACCGGTAGTCCATGACCTCCGGGGTCTCGCGGATGAGCGCGCGGATCCGCGTGCGTAGCTCTTCCTCGGCGCCGGCGAGGTCGTCGCCTGGCTCCATGCGGACGAGGACCCGCGCGGAGTGTTCGCCCTCCTCGCTGCTGTTCAGCTCTTCCTTGTCGACGCCGACGGCGAGGAACGTCCCGGCGACGCCGGGCAGCGCGGCGATGCGACGCTCCAACGGTGCTGCGACCGAGTCGGTGCGCTCGACCGTCGCGTCCCGGGGCAGGAACAGCTCGACGAACAGCTCGCCCTGGCTGACCTCGGGCAGGACCTCGCTGCCGAGGTCGCCGGCGCGCTGGAGCGACAGTGCCAGCAGGCCGGCGGACAGCAGCACGACGACGACCCGGAGCCGCAGCGCGCCCGCGAGAACCCGGGGGTAGGCGACCTCCAGTAGCCGGTAGCTGCGGTCGAACGCGAACAGGAACGGCCAGGCCGCGAGGCCGAGGACTCGCCCGACCAGCACCGCGAGCCCCTTGATCCCTCGGAGCAGGAGCGCGATGGCCGCCTGCAGCGCTCGGGCGACGGCGGTCGACGGGACGGGCGCCTCATCGCGGAGGTGTGCGTCGTCCGCACCGCGGCTCGCGAGCATCGGGATCACGAAGAGCGCGACGAGCAGCGAGATCAGCAGGCTGTAGACGACGGTCAGGGACTGGTCACGGAACAGCTGTCCGGCGACGCCCTCGACGAAGACGATCGGGAAGAACACGGCCACCGTCGTCAGCGTGCTCGCGGTGACGGCTCCCGCGACGCGGCGCGTGCCCTCGACCGCGGCGCGGCGGACGGAACGACCCTCCTCCCGCGCGCGCGTGATCGCTTCGAGCACGACGATCGAGTTGTCGACCAGCATGCCGACGCCGAGCGCGAGGCCGCCGAGCGACATGATGTTCAGCGTGATGTCCGACAGGAACATCGGTGCGAACGAGGCGACGAGGCTGATCGGGATCGAGACCGCGAGGATCACCGTTGCCGCGAGTCGGCGCAGGAACAGGAAGATCACGACGATCGCGAAGAAGCCGCCGACGATCGCGGAGTCGCGGACGTCCGCGATCGAATTCTGGATGAACGTCGACTGGTCCTGGAGCAACGTGACCTGCAGGCCGGCCGGCTTCAGCTTGAGGTCCAGGTAGTCGGTCATCTGCCGGTGTCGGACCTTCGCCCGCATCCGGGCGGCGCGCGCCTCGGCGGGATCCGTCGGCACTTGCTGGGGGGGCGGCGGGTTGCCGTTCTCGTCGAGCGATGCGACGTAGTTCTGCTGGGCCGCCGAGCCGAAGGTCCGGTCACGGACCTCGGCCGCGAGGCCGACGATGTTGGCCCCAGCCTCCTTGTAGACGTCGACCAACACGCAGGGCTGGCCGTCGACGCGGCTGATGACCTCCTTGTCCTGGGGTTCGCGGACGACCTGGGCGACGTCGCGCAGCCGGATCGGCGCGTCGTTCCGTCGATCGAGGATGGTGTCGGCGATCTCGTCGAGATTGCGGAACTCGCCGAGCGTCCGCACCAGGAACTCGGTCTTGCCCTCGTCGATGCTGCCGGAGGCCGAGTTGATGTTCTCGGCCGCGAGGCGCCGGCCGACCGTCTGGATGTCGAGACCGAGCACGGCGAGCGCCTGCTCGTCGATCTGGATCCGGATCTCCTCCTCGTCGCCGCCGCGAACCTTGACCGCGGCGACGCCCTCGACCTTGGCGAGCTCGCGTTCGAGCTCGTCCTCGGCCAACCGGCGTAGTTCGACGAGGTCCATCCCGTCGCCCCCGGCCACCCCGAACGTCAGCACGGGGTCGAGGCTCGGGTCGTAGCGCAGCACCAGCGGGCGTTCGGCCTCGCGCGGCAGGAACACGCGGTCCAGGCGCTCGCGCACGTCCGAGATCGCGAAGACCATCGCCGTGCCCCACTGGAACTCGAGCACGACGTCGCTGACCGCAGGGCGGCTGATCGACACCACGCGGCGGACGCCGGGGACGACCGCGACCGCTTCCTGGATGCGCTCGCTGACGCGCTCCTCCACGTCCTCGGGGCTGGCCCCCGGATACTGCGTCCGGATCGTCACCGTCGGGTAGGCGATGTCCGGCAGCAGGTTGACGGGGAGCCTGCGCAACCCGACGAGGCCGAAGACCACCGCGGCCACGACCATCATCGTGACGGCGACCGGACGACGGGTGGTGAACGCGAACACGGAGCCGTCGTCGTCCGCTGCCTGTGGGGCGGTCGGGGCGACGGAGGGAGAGGAGGGGGAGGACGGCTGGTCCACGTGCGTCAGTTCTCGGCCGTGTCGACCGGGGTGTTGTCGACGAGCGACTGCTGGCCGCTGGTGACGATCAGGTCGCCGGCTGCGAGTCCCTCCGGCCCGAGGTTGCGGCACTCGACGAAGTCCCGCTCCTCGATGCCCGGATCGACGACGACTCGGCGTGCGATGCCGTCCCGCACCACGAACGCGACGCTGACCGCGCCCTCGTTCAGCAGCGCTGCCTTGGGGATCATCAGCGCCTCGCGCTCGTCCTCCGCGTAGATGCGCGCGCGGACGAACATGCCGGGCCGCAGCACGCTGGCGAGGTCATCGTCTTGGACGACGCGGACCCTGATGCGGAACGAGCCGGAGGTCTCGTCGACGACAGGGCTGACGAAGTCGATGGCCGCGCGGAACTCGTGGTCCGGAACAGCGTCGCACTCGAACGTCACGTCCTTCGCACCCTGGATCACGCCGAGTTCGCGCTGCGGGCGCCTCAGGTAGGAGACCAGCGCGAGCTGATCGACGACGAGGAAAAGATCGGTCGCGGCGGTGATCGTCTCACCGCCGCGCACCATGCGTTCGGCGATCACGCCGTCGAGCGGTGCGCGGATCTCGTGCTCGCTGAGCCGGATGCGCTCGGCCTCGACGCGGGCTTCGAGCTCGGAGATCGCGTTCTCCGCGGCCGAGATCTCGAGCTTGGCCTTGCGCTCCTGGACCTCGGCGACCTGCAGCGCCTCCTCGGCGGCTTCCAGCGCGAAGCGCGCGTCCTCGAGCTCCTTCTCGGAGATCAGTCCGGGGTCGATCTCGAGGTTCCGCAGGTGCTGCGATTTCGCCTTGTCACGCTCGACCCGCGCCTGGTCGACGCGCTGGGCGGCCGCCTCTGCTTCGAGTCCCGCCAGTTCGAACCGGACCCTGCGGTCCTGGAGCTGGATCTCCGCCTGGCGGAGCGCGGACATCGCCTCGCGGTCGTCGAGCGTCGCGAGCAGGGTGCCCGCCTTGACGGTCTCGCCCTCGTCGGCGTGGACCTGGACGACGCGCCCGGCGACCTTCGACTGGACCGTCACCTTGTGCTCGGACTCCAGGTAGCTCGTGGTCTCGATCGTCCGCCGGACCGGCCGCTGCTCCAGGCGCGTCACGCGCACCAGAGGGGTCTCGGACACGGCGCTCGGAGCGGAGGGGTCGGGGGCAGGCTTGGGCGGCGTCTTCTCGCCGGAGCTGCAGGCGGCGAGTGCCGCGGCGAGACCTGCGGCGAGGAAGCTGGACGGGGAGCGTCGGGTCACGGGAGGAGGTGTGCTCGGGCGAGTCGTGGTCGGTCGCTCACCGCGCGCGAAGAGCGGGCCCCTTCGTGGGCGGCGCGCCGACGGATCCATCGCCCTTTCTTCGGCGAGCGCGCGGGTGCACTCTACGGGCTCGGGACCCCGGCGGCGACCTTGGCTCGCGTGCCGCACTGACCGAAATCCCTCCTGCCCATGGCCGAACTCCTCGATCTCGAGCGCGCGCGTCGTCTGGTCCTCGAACGGGCCTGGCGCTGCAGCGAACAGTGCCTCGTCCCGCTCGCCGACAGCCTGGGCCACGCGCTCGCCGAGGACCTCGCTTGCGCCGAACCGTGGCCCACCGCCGACCGCTCTGCGATGGACGGGTTCGCGCTGCACGCCGGTGCCGGCAGCGCGGCCGCGGGCTCGCGGTTCCGGCTGCGCGGTGCGGCGCTCGCCGGTCACCCGTTCGGGGCGGAGCTGGCTCCCGGGGAGGCGGTGCGGATCATGACGGGGGGCGTCGTCCCCGTGGGGGCCGACCGGGTGGCGATGGTCGAGGACACCGACGGCTTCGTCGACGGCGCGACCGAGGTGGCGCTGACGGCCGAAGTGCCGCGCGGCGCGAACATCCGCCCCGAGGGCTCGGAGGTCGCCGCGGGCAGCGTGGTCCTCCGGGCGGGGACCTGGATCGGTCCCGCCGAGATCGGGGCCCTCGCCGTGCTCGGGCGGACCGAGGTCCCGGTCGTCCGTCGTCCGCGCGTGGTCATCGTCTCCACCGGGGACGAGGTCGTCGACGTCGGCGAGACTCCTCTGCTCCACCAGGTCCGTGACAGCAATTCCTGGGCACTCGCGGCCAAGGTCCGAGCGTGCGGCGGTGAGGCGGTCCGAGCCGGGATCGTCGGCGACGACCCGGCCACGCTCCGCGCCGCTCTCGAGCAGGGCCTCGCCGCCGACGTGCTGGTCACGGTCGGCGGCGTTTCGAAGGGCACGCACGACCTCGTGCACGGCCAGCTCCACGAGCTCGGCGTGGAAGAGGTCTTCCACGGCGTGGCGCTCAAGCCGGGCAAGCCGACGTTCTTCGGCGTGGCGCGGGGACGTCGCGCGGCGGTGTTCGGGCTGCCCGGGAACCCGGCCTCGTCCTTCACGACGTTCGACCTGTTCGTCGCGCCGTTCCTGGTCCGGTTCGGTGGGGGAGAGGTCGCGCCCGCGCAGCAGGTCCGCGTCGGCGGTGCGCTGCCGCGGCGGAATCGGCGCGCCCAGGCGGTGCCCGCGCGGCTCGCGACGACGCGCGAGGGTGTGGCCGAGGCAGTCCTGGCCCCCGTTCGTCCCAGCGGAGATCCGTTCGGGTTGCTGGGCGCGGACGGTTACGCGGTGATCCCGGCCGGCGCCGAACCGGGCGAGGTCGGGCCCGTGCCGTTCCTCCCCTGCGTCGGACGGGTCGCCCGGGCATGACGCGGGCCGTGGGGCTCGCCGCGCTCGCCGCGGTCGGTCTGTGCGCAGCGACTCCGCCGGCGTGGTTCGCGGGCGGCGGGCTCCTCGCGGTGCCGGCCCTCGCGGCGCTCTACCTGCTGGTCCGCGACGCCGATAGGCCCGCGCGGCTGGCCTACCTGGTCGGCGCCGTCCACGTGCTCTGGTTCTCGTGGTCGCTGCGGCACGTGACGGGGCCGGGCTACCTCGCGATCGGTGCCCTCGGCGGCTTCTACACCGCGGCGATCGCCGTCTTCGTGCGCGGCGCGCCGTCGAGGCTCGGACCCTGGGCGTTCGCAGCCGGCCTCGCCGCGACTTCCTGGGCCCGGGCCCACGCCCCGGAGATCAGCTATCCGCACGGCCAGGTAGCGCACTGCCTGTCCGAGTGGCCGACGCTCCTCGCCCCTGTCCGCGTCGGCGGTGAGTGCCTGCTCAACTTCCTGCTCGGCCTCTTGGCGGCGGGGCTGGCCGAGCTCCTCGGGCGTCCGCGGGCAGCGGCGGTCGGCTCGCTGGGGCCTGGCATCCTGCTGTTCTTGGCTGCGTCCTGGGGTGGTTCGCTGGTCGCCGAGGACGGCGCGACCGAGCCGGACGTGCTCGAGGTGCTCCTCGTGCAGTCGGACTTCCCCCGGGTGTTCGAGCGCCAGTCGGACGGGTTCACCGCCCTCGCCGATGCGACGCGGAGCGCTGCGCTCGAGAATCCGCGCGCGCAGCTCGTGGTCTGGCCCGAGAGCGCATGGCCATGGCCGCTCGAGGGTGACGTGCCGGGGTTCGTGCGCCGGGTCCCGCCGCCGATCGGCGACGGGATGCGGCTCCTCGCGGGGACGCTGTGGCGGGCCGGCGATGGTCGTCGCACGGTGGCTGTCCTGCTCGCTGCCGACGGGAGCCTCGCCGGACTCCACGAGAAGCGGGTCTCGGTGCCGGGCGGGGAGCGGGCGCCCTTCGTCGCGTGGCTCCCCGGTGGGCTGCGTGAGCCGGTCCTGGACCTCTTCCAACAGATCATCGGCTACCGCCCGGACCAGCTCGACGGCCGGAGGCGCCCGCCGCTCGACGTCGCCGGGGTGCCGATCGCCGCGCTGACCTGCTTCGACAACGCGTTCGGCTGGGTCGCCCGCGAGGCCGTCGGCGACGGGGCGCGGCTCCTCGCCGTGCTCTCGAACGAGTCGTGGTACCTGCAGGGCGGCGAACTCGAGCAGATGGTCGCGATGTCGCGGATCCGGGCGATGGAGACGGGGACCCCCGTCCTGCGGTCCACCGTGGACGGAGTCTCGTGTCTCGTCCTCCCGGACGGTTCGATCCCGGTCGAGCTGCCGCGGGCGCCGGGGGAGGGGCCCCAGGTCGTCCCGGTGCGGGTGCCGCTCGGGCCCGGCGCCATGTCCCCGTGGGTCGGGCGGGTCCGGGGCGCGGTCCTCGGGCTGTCCTGGCTCGCCGGCCTGCTGGCGTTCGGAGCCCTGATCTCCGGGCACCGAAAGATGCGGGAGCCGGATCGCGAACCTTGACCCGACCCGAGCCCGGGCTAGCATTCGCCCCGCGGCTGCGGCGGTTTCCCCTCGCTGTCGTCGCCGGGTCCGAGCGACCCTGGGTGGAATTCCCGCGCAGGATGCCCACACGGAGCTCGCTCACTCGAACGTTCTGTTTCCCGGTTCACCCGCGCCGGAGGCCTCCTCCGACCGCGGTCAACCGACCCGATCGCACGCTTCCTCTCCGGACCGGCTCTCGCCGGCGCCCACCCTCTTTAGGAGTTTCCTGGCACGATGAGCCCAGTTGGTCGCACCTTCATCGTTCTGAACCTGTTCCTGGCAGGTGCGTTCGTCTACTTCTCCGGCGTGTACCTGCAGAAGGCCACGGACTGGAAGGCCAAGCACGACACCGTGCAGGCCGAGAAGACGACGCAGGTCGAAAGCCTGACCCAGCAGGTCCAGGCCGTCGAATCCGACAAGCGCGATCTGGATCGCAAGCTGACGGCTTCCGAGGCGGCGAAGAACTCGCTCGAGAACGACAACCAGGAGCTCCGCGCCGAGAACGAGCGTCTCGCGCGTCAGCTCAACACGATCCAGGCTGACCTGACGGCGCAGCAGTCGAACTACGCGACGATCAAGTCGAGCATCGACACCGCGACCGAGCAGTACACCGAAGCGACGCAGACGGCGATCAAGGCCGGCAGCCAGCGCGACGAGGCGGTCCGCAAGATGGAAGTCGCCGAGCGTGACCTGCGCGACGCCAACGACCGCATCGCGTCGCTGGAGTCGACCGTCGGCGATCGCGACGGCTCGATCGCCTCGCTCGAGCAGACGATCCGCGAGAAGGACGTCCTCCTCGACATCGTCCGCACCCGCGCCCCGGGCATCCTCGAGCTGGCCCAGCCGAAGCTCGTCGGCGCCGTCGAGCGCGTCGATGCGGCCGGCAAGCTGGTCACCGTCCTGATCACCGACGATCCGGCCGACGCGGGCTGCAAGGCGGGCTACTCGTTCGCGATCTACTCCGGCAGCACCTACAAGGGTGAAGCCGTCGTCACGAGCGTGGACGGCAAGTTCGCGTTCTGCCGCGTGACCCGCTCGACCGGCCGGGACATCCTGCCGGGCGACCAGGCTACGACCGTCACCAACTGAGGCGCGTCCTCCAGGGGATCGCTAATCCGGGCCGGGACCCGGCCGCCGCTCGCGGCGCCGCGTCCCTCCCCTCTGCAAGGAGTCAACTGAGATGGCACGCAAGTCCAAGGGTGACAGCGCCAAGCCGGCGCGCGCAAAGAAGGCCGACGTCCGCGTCGTCGACGAGCAGGGCATCGAGCAGGTCCAGGGTGGGCTGACGTTCGAGGACGGCATCGTCCTGACGACGACTCTCGCGCTGATCGGCTCGCTGGTCCTCGTGATCATGATGAGCGGCCGCTACCCGGCCTGATCCGGGTCCGTTCCGCTGGCGCGCCGCGAGGCGTGTCCGCTGGCGCGCCGCGAGGCGTGCTCGACGAGGGTCGCCTCCCCCTGGGATGCGGCCCTCTTCTCGTTCGTGGAGCGGCGTCGAGACGCCGTGCAGAGCGCGAGGATCTCGCGCTCGCAGCGCCCGTGAGCCTCGCATTCGCTGCGGCAATTGCTATGGTCTCACCGGCGCGCGCGCAGCAACGGTCAGTGCTGCGCGGAGTCCGGTTTCCGAGGCACGGAATCCGGCGCGTGTGGCACCAGATGGAGGGGCGATCTTGAAGCCTGTCGAGTGGCTGACGAACCGCTTCGCGGTCGACATGGGTATCGACCTCGGGACGGCCAACACCCTGGTCGCGGTCCGAGACCGTGGCATCGTTCTCGACGAGCCGTCCGTGGTGGCGGTTCGGAAGGGCACCAACGAGGTCCTGCTCGACGGCAACGCCGTCGGGCGCGCGGCGCTCGAGTATCTCGGCCGCACGCCGCCGATCTTCGAGGCCATCCGGCCGATGAAGAGCGGCGTGATCGCGGACTTCGAGATCACCGAGAAGATGCTGCGGTACTTCATGCGCCGCGTGCAGCCGGGCCGGACCTTCGTGAAGCCACAGGTGGTCATCGCGGTGCCCTGGGGCATCACGATGGTCGAGAAGCGCGCTGTGATCGGATCCGCAGAGCGTGCGGGTGCGCGACGCGTCTTCCTCGTCGACGAGCCGACGGCCGCGGCGATCGGCGCCGAGCTGCCGGTCCACGAGCCGCAGGGCCACATGGTCGTCGACATCGGCGGCGGCACGTCGGAGGTCGCGGTCATCTCGCTGGCCAACGTCGTCGAGGGTGAGTGCCTGAGGGTCGCGGGCGACGACTTCAGCGATGCGATCCAGCACTACATCCGCGCCAAGTTCAACCTGCTGATCGGCGAGATCACCGCCGAGAAGCTGAAGAAGGCCGCCGGCTCGGCGATCCCTCTCGACGAGGAGATCGAGGTCGAGATCCGCGGTCGGGACTCGCTGACCGGGCTCCCGCGGCGTGCGGTGTTGACCTCTGTCGACGTGCGCGAGGCGCTGTCCGAACCGGTCCGCAAGATCGTCGAAGCGATCAAGTCCGTGCTCGAGCGGACGCCGCCCGAACTGGCCGCCGACCTCGTGCAGACCGGCATCACGATGTGTGGTGGCGGCAGCCTGCTCCGAGGCCTGCCCGAGCTGGTCGAGCGCGAGACCGAGCTGCCGACCCGCGTCGCAGCCCACCCGCTGGAGGCAGTGGCGAGGGGGACCGGGATCTTCCTCGAGCACCTAGACCTCTATTCGCAGTTCCTCGAGGGTGGTGACGATCTCGGTTGATCCGGGCGCGTCGCCGCCTCCACGCGGTCGCGTCGCCTGACGCGGCGCGGCCGCTCGCCTCCTCGCGCGCCGCCGACCGAAGATGAGCCGCGCACGTCGCAACCCGAGCTTCGGTAGAGCCGCCGCCGCGGCGCAGGGGCGGCAGGTGTTCCCCGTCGCGCTCTACGCGAGCCTGCTCACGGCGGTGTTGGCACTGGTCCAGCCTGCGGCGCTGCGCGTCGTCGAGTCCGCGTGCGCGACGCTCCAGGTCCTGCCGCTCCGTGCGCAGGGCCTGCTCGGCGCGCGGGTTGTCCGCGCGGCCGACGCGTCGGAGGTCGATCGACTCGATGCAGCCTCGCGGGCCGTCGATGCGCTGCGTGCGCGCCGTGCGGCGGCCGCACGTCGCCGTCCAGCCGGCGTGCCCTTCGGCCTGGTCGGTTGGCCGATTCCCGTCGTGGCCCGAGGCCTGGAACGCGGGAGGGGTGGACCGACCGAGCTGCAGCTCGCGATCGCGTGGCAGGACCTGCCGCCGGGCGCAGCGCCGTTCGTCACGGTCGGAGACGCGCTCGTCGGCTTCCTGGCCGAGCCGAACGCCGATGCGGCGGGGGGGGCCGAGGATCGCGCGCGGGTGCGCCTCCTCCACGCGTCGGAGCGTGGCGCGCTGCCGCGCCGCGTCCCGGCCTGGATCGCCGCCGACGACGGTCCGCTGCCCGTCGTCGTCGAGCCCGCTTCGACGATCGACGCCCACGCGCTGCGCTGCGTGCTGCCGGCGGACCCCTACCGCGCAGCGACCATCGCGGGCGGCGAGCACGAAGTCCTCACCTCCGGGCTCGAGGACGATCCGCTCGGGCCGCTTCCGCACGGCCTGCGTATCGGCACGCTCCGCGTCGAGGGCTACCGCGACGCCGGCGGCGACGTCGTTCCCATCGGGCTGTTCGTCGCGCCCGCCGTGCCGCCGGAGTCCGTGCACGCGGTGGTGGTCTGGGTGCCCGGTGCCGGGACGTCACGCGCTGTGCCGACCTTCCGCCCGCTCGGCCACGGCGAGCTCTTCGCGGCCCGCTCGTCGCGGCTGCCCGTCTCGTCCTCGGTGCGCATCCGTTGGTTCGTGACGACGGACGTGCTCACGGGCGCATGGTTGGGGGAAGGTGCCGCCCTCGTCCACGGCGAGCGGCTGGTCGGCGTGCTCGCGACGGCGGGGCTCGGCTACGGAGTCGTCGCGCCCTTCGGGCAGCCCGGGCGGTCCTGGCCGATCACCCTGCTGCCGGACGACGGCGGCGCACCCGTCGACCTGATGGCGCGCGCGACGGCGCGCGACGGCACCCGCGTCACGCTGGAGGCGACGGGTGACGTGGTGGCCCCGGGTTCCGGGCGGGCGTTCACAGGGGCGTCGATTCCCGACGTGCCCGCCGGGCTCTACCTCGGTCCGTGCGTCGTGACGGCTGCGCCCGGGGGCGCCTCGATCGTCGTCGAGCACGTCGACCCCGAGCAGGAGTCCGCGCTCGCGGTGTTCCGACACGACGTGGGCCAGGAGGTGTCGCGGTGATCCGCTGGTTCCTCTGGTTCTTCCTCGCGCCCTACCTCTTCCTCGTCGAGGGGCTGCTGGCCGGCACGCTGCCGTTCCGCGTCGATCTCGCGGCGGCCATCTGCCTGCTCGCGGCGCTGTTCGTGCGGACCAGCGCGGTTCCGGGCTTCCTGCTCTGCGCGGCGCTCGGTCGCGCGCTGCTCGAGGACGGGGATGCGGCGGTCCACTTCCTGTCGATGGGGATCCCGGTCGCAGTCCTGCTCCCCGCGAGGCTCGCGTTCGTCGAGCGATCGCTGGCGATCCAGGTGCTGGCGGCCGCGTTCCTGGCGCTGACGATGGGGCCCGTCGCGGCGTTCTTCGCGGAGCTCTCGCGGCAGCCCGTCGACGTCGCTGCGGGCAGCGGCTGGTCGGCCGTGATGCTGACCGCGTTCGTCGCGCCGCTGGCCGCCGGCGTCCTCTTGCGCCTCCCTCCGTTCGGACTGTTCGCGGAGAAGCGGGCATGAGTCGGGATCGCATCCGACGCATCGCGTGGTTCTTCGGGCTGGCGGCGATCGTGCTGGTCGGCTGGCTGTTCCAGCTGCAGGTCTCGCAGCACGACTTCTGGCTGGAGCGCAGCTACCGGAACCGCTGGGCGTTCAAGGACGTGCCGACGCGGCGAGGGGACATCGCCGACCGGCACGGCGTCCCGCTGGCGTTCGATGCTCCCGGGTTCGACCTGGAGCTGACGTACCGGACGTTCCGTCGCCAGCATCCGGTGGGGCTCGCTCTCCATGCCGCGAGCCTCGCGGACCAGGGACGGACCGGCATCAGCAGCCTGCGCTACGCCGACCGGGACGCGCCGGCGAACGCACTCGATGCGCTGCTCGCCCTGCCGGTGCGCTGGCTCCGCGGCGGGAACGCATGGCCGCGCGCGGCGGAGCTCCCTGGATACGGGGGTGAGGATCGGCCAGCCGAGGCGGTGTCCCGGGACGTCCGCATCCAGGCCGTCGCGACGGTCGCCGCGCTGTCCGGCGTGCCGCGTGCGAGACTCGCGACGGCGGTGCTCCGCGCCGTCCAGGACCCGGAGCGCGACGGCACCGTGCTGGAGATCGCCTGCTCGGCGGCCGAGAGCGATCCCCTGCTGGAGCCGCTCGGTCCGGACCCTGCTGCAGCGCGTGTGGCGCTGCGGGCAGCGCTCGCCGAGAGGGTGGCGGAACTCCGTGCGCTCGACGACCGGCTGCTCGTCCGCGCGGGTGCGACGGCCGGCGGGTCGCTGTTCGCCCGCCTCGACGAGGCGTTCGTCGATCACGCCGTCTGGCGCCAGCTCGCCGAACGGAGCGAGAGCGAGGCTGCCGCACTCCGTCAGTCGAGCTTCTGGCGCTTCCTCGGTGAACAGGGGCGCGCGTGGAACACGTGGCAGGAGTGGTGCGACTGGCCGGAGGACGAGCGCTCCGACCTGATCGAGCGCTACCGCGTCGAACTCGCGGCGCGGGTCGAGGCGAGGGATGCTGCGCGGAGCGGCATCGACCAGTACTTCGACCCACTGCGCGGCGCCGCGGGCGACGAGCCGCTGTTCGCGGATCTTCCTGAAGGCCTCGAGATGCCGCGCTTCCGCGACGAGGAGCGTCCGTTCCGCGTGCGCGCGCGCATCCCGCACGATGTCGCGGTCTGGGTCGCGCTGCTCGAGGAGCGTCACCCGGGACTGTCGCTCCGGCCTGCGGTCCGCCGGGAACACGGCGCGCTCCCTGGCCGGGACGACCTCGCGAGTCTCGCAGGGCTCGTGGGGTCGGTCGGGCTCTACAGCCCGGACGGTAGGTCTCCCGAGTACGACGCGGTGCGCCTGATCGCCGGCGAGGACGAGTTCGCGCGGCTCGACCTCGACCTCCCCGAGGAGTTCGAGGGGGTCGTCCGCCAGTCGGCGGCGAACGCGATGCGCTGGCACCTCGCTGTGTTCGGCCGTCTCGGTCGAACCGGGATCGAGGCTGCGCTCGACGACGTGCTGAGCGGTCGGCCCGGCCTGCGCTTCGTCGAACAGGACAAGCGCGCGCGGGAGACGCGGATGTTCGACCGGCTCGACGTGTCGCCCGGTCGCGACGTCACCTCGACGGTCGACGTCCGGCTGCAGCGCCTCGCCGAGGAAGCGCTCGGCGTGCCCGGCCCGGACTCGGAGCGCGCGATCGCTCTGATCGATCCCGAGAACGGCGATGTGTTGGCCCTCGTCGGACGCCGGCACCGCACGGGCCGGCCGGGTGCGCCGGCGGAGGAGGGTTGGACGATCGGGGCCATGCCGGTCGCCTGGAGTCCCTACGTCGGCTCGGTCGCGAAGCCGCTGGTCGCGCTCGAGTACCTGCGTGCGGTCCGCGAGGGCAGCGAGGATGCGGCGGCACCGCTCGTCGATCCTTCGTCGTTCCCCGCGTGTGAAGGCACGTGGCAGCCGTCGGAGGAGATTCCGTACCGGGGGCGCCCCCAGTACTGCGGTGCCGCGGGCGCGCGCCACTACCACGGTGCGGATGCACGCTCGACCGCCGACGCGATCGCCGAGTCGTGCAACATCTACTTCTTCGAGGCGGCGAGCCGGCTCGGCCCGGCCGGCCTGCTGCGCGCGTACGCCCGCTTCGGCTGGCACCCGGGCGACGGCCTGTCGGGGATCGCCGACGGTACCTACCAGGACCGCCTCGCCGGGATGATCCGCCTCTACGGCGGGGGGCCGCGCGTCGAGGTCGACAGCGCGTTCCCCGTGCCGAAGAAGGGGATCGGCTACGGCCTCGCCGTCTGGCCGGTCTTCGTCGCGCGCGCCTACGCGGGGATCGCGACCGGCGCGCTGCCGCAGCTCCGCGTGGTCCGCGACGTGTCGGCCGTCGTCACGCGGATGCCCTACACCGACGAGGAGCTCGCGGTGGTCCGTGAAGGCCTCGCGCTCTGCGTGCGCACGGGCACGGCTCGGCGCCAGCTGTCGGGCTTCGCCGAGCGTCTGCGCGCGACCCACGGTGCCGTTCTGGTCGGCAAGACGGGGACTGCCGAGGTGCTGTCAGCTGCCCGCGATCCGCGCGGAGAGGGGCTCAACAACGCATGGTTCGCCGGCTACGTCGCCGGGGCGGATCGCCCGCGCCTCGCGTTCGCCGCGGTCGTCTATCGCACCGAGGACAGCGGCGGTCTGGTCGCGGCGCCGTTGATCCAGCGCCTGATCGAGGGCATCGCGTCGGACCCGGAACTCTCGGGCGAGTATCTGCGGGGTGAGCGTCCGTGACGGTCGGCAAGGTGCTGCGCCACGTCGACTGGTGGGTGGTCCTGCTGATCGCGACGATCAGCGCGGTCGGAGTGCTGTTCGTGCACTCGGCGACGTACGGCTCCGATCTCGAAGCCCTCGCCCGCAAGCAGGTGCTGTTCCTCTGCGCGGGAACCGTGCTCGGTGCGGTGGTCGTGTTCGTGCCCTATGCGCGGTTCCTGCGCGGTGCGTGGGCGGTGTATGCGCTGGCCGTGCTGGCCCTGGTCGGGCTGTTCTTCTTCGGCTCGGTGCTGAACGGCGCGCGGCGTTGGTACCGGATGCCCGGTGTCGGGTTCGCGCTGCAGCCGAGCGAGTTCGCGAAGCTCGCGGTCGTGCTGGCGCTCGCCGCGTGGTTCCGGTTCCGGGACAAGGCAGGGCTCTTCGAGGGGCTTCTCGTGCCGATCGGGATCACCGCGCTGCCGGTCGGACTCGTGTTCCTACAGCCCGACTTCGGCAGCTCGCTGACGTTCTGGCCGATCCTGTTCGCGGTCGCCTACGCAGCGGGCGTGTCGGGTCGGCGGCTCCTGGCCTTCGGCGCGTCCGGGCTCGCTCTCCTCGTCGTGGCCTGGTTCACGGTGCTGGCCGAGTACCAGAAGACGAGGGTGCGGGTCTGGCTCGAGCACCTCGGCTGGGACCGTGCGGCCGTGGAGGGAGACCCGGCGGTGCGGGAGATGCTGCTGGGTGATGCGTACCAGCCCTGGCAGGCGCTGATCGCGATCGGGTCGGGCGGAGTCAGCGGCCATGGATACCTGCAGGGGCCGCAGAGCCGCTTCGACTTCCTGCCCTACCGCTACGGGGACTACATCTTCGCGGTGCTCGCCGAGGAGGCGGGGCTGCTCGGATCGATCGGACTGATCGGTCTCTATCTGCTGCTCGTGCTCGGGCTCCTGCGCATCGCGGTGCGGACGCGGGAGCGGTTCGGCCGGCTCGTCGTCGTCGGCGTGGCCGCATGGCTCGGCGCGCAGTCCTTCCTCCACGTCGCCGTCTGCGCGTGGATGCTGCCTGCAACAGGGCTACCGCTACCGCTCGTCAGTCAGGGCGGCAGCGTGACCGTGGCCGCGGTCCTCGGCCTTGCGGTCGCGCTCGGCGTCGGCGCGCGGCCCGAGCCCGTGCTCGGCGGCGACGGATACTCTTGACCCTCGCGGCCGACCTCCTGCGAGGAGCTGGCGCGGCCGCTCAGCCCTCGCCGAAGAACGGGTCCGGCGTCGATGGGTCACGCAGCTTGGCGGCAGCGCCCGCGCCGGACACAGGCAGTCCGGTGGGGTCGAGCAGTCCGAGTTGGACGAGGACGTTCGCCTGATCCCAGTGGATGTGCTCGTGTGTCACCTTGTCCCCGTCGATGCCGACGATGACGACGAACGCGACCTCGACGAACCTGTTCGTCGGTTCGACGCCCGGAAGCATCCAGTCGATCTTGTGGGTGTGCGTGAACGAGATGATCAGTTCGTCGACCAACCGCTCCGGGCTGTACGTCCTCGACAACGTCTCGAACTTCACGTCCGGCGGGAAGAACTGGCCGATGAGCCGGTTCGCGTAGAAGGTCCGCACGCCGTCCGGTCCCTTGCCGCCGATCATCGTCGGCACGTTCACGAGGTGGGGCTCGTCGGACATCGTGGCCAGCGTCTTGTCGAGATCCCCGGCCAGCTCGGCGTCCATGTGGGCGCCGAAGATCGCGTCGATCTTCTGCTCGAGTGCTTCTTGGCTCATCGTGGTGCTCCGTTCTGCGTCGATGGATGACGGCGTCGTGGTGGGGTTCGGGGACACGCAAGCACACGCCGCGAGGAGCGCGGTCATGGCTGCGAGTTCACGGGCTCGTCCAGGCATGGACGAACGCTAGCCCGAAAGGACCGTGATTGGGCCGCGTCTCTCAGCAAGTGCCCGCGCCCCGCTGGATCGCCGCAGTCGTCCGGCGCTGCCAGCCGTCAGTTGCCGGACTTGCCGGTCTGATGGGAGCGCTTCTGGAACGCCTCGTGCAGTCGCCGGTAGCGCGCGGGAACCTCGGGTGCGCCGGCGCGCTGGTACTGCGGCGGGACGTACTTCTGGAGGGAGCCCCAGCCCTCGGCGCCGTCTCCGCGTTCGACGCGCTCGGTTCCGCCCTCGGCCGCGGTTCCGGCCTGCGTGTTCCGACCCTCTCGCTCCTGGTCCTCACCCGGCGCGTCGGCGCGACCTTGCTCCTGCTGCGGCTGGTCCTGCCCGCCGGGCTCGCCCTGCTGCTGGCCCTGGTTCGGCTGCTGGGCCACGTCCGGGGTCTGGTTCTCGCGACGGCTGCCCTGGTTGCCCTGTTGGGGGTTCTGCTGCCCCTGCTGAGGGCGGTCCTGCTGTTGTCCCTGCTGGCCGCTCTGCTGGCGCTGCTGTTCGTCCTGCTGGGAAGACGACTGCTGGCTCTGGGACTGGCTCTGCTGCGACATCTTCTCGAGCTCTTCGATCAGATCGTCGATGCCCTGGACGACCTTGCCCTGGGACTGGCGCGTCCCGCCGATGAGGTCGCGGATCCTGCTGCTGGCGTCGCCGGCCGCGCCGCCAGCCCGGCTCGATTCGCGCAGCAGCCGGTCGATCTCGGACATCTCCTTCTCGATCGTCTCCGCGATCTTCCGGACCGCGTCACCGGGATCGATCTGGGCGGTGGCGCGCGGCGACGCCACGCACAGCGCGACGCCGGCGAGGCACGTGTGGATCAGTCGCTTCATCGTCCGCGTCCCTCCTGGGGATCCTGGTTCATCTCCTCGCCGCCGCCCGCGCCGAGCGCTTCCTCCAGCTGCGCCTTGAGCTGCTGGAAGATCGCGGTCAGCGCATTGTGCTGGTGGGACAGCCGCTCGGCCATCGCCCCCTCGACCTCGGTGACGCCGTCGGCGCCGATCGCCTGGATGAGTCGTTCGAACTCTGCGGTCCGCTCGCCCATCTCGGCCTCCATCCGGCGCAGCATCAGGAGCTCGGAGATGATCGGCACGAGGCGTTCGCGCTGCGGGCCGAACTGGTTCTCCGACTGCTGCTGGTCCTGCTGCTGCTGCTGATCCTGCTGCTGCTCCTGCTGACGTTGCTCGCGCCGGCGCTGCCGTTCGTTCTCGAGCGCCTCGAGCAGCTGTTCGGTCCGCTCCTCGACCTCCCGCTGCAGGAGCGTCGTGAATTCGCCTGCATCCGGGTCGCGGCCCGACAGTCGGGACGCGACGTCTTCGAGGTCGGTCTCGTTGCTGATCAGCACGTGCGTGAAGACCAGCGTGCCCTCCTCGGCGAGCGCTTCCCGCACGTAGCGGATCTTGCCGATCAGCTCCCGTTCGGTCTCGCCGAGTTGGTTCAGCGCGCGCCGCATCGGCCGCGTCATCCGCGCGCCGTCGGCCAGTTCGGAGCCTGCCTTCGACGTCGCCTCCGTCACCGGCCGCTGCGCCTCGAGGAACTGCTGGAGCTCCTCACCGATCCGGAACAGAAGCTCTTCCTGGCGGAGGTCCTGGTAGCGGTCTCGCTCGCGCTCGAGCTCCTCCTGGGCCTGCTCGAGCTGCTCGCGGGCTTCCTGCTGCTGCTCGGCGGCGTCCTCGACGTCGCCGCGGCGCAGTGACTCCTCGGCCTGCTGCGCAGCCTGCTGGGCTCGGTCGAGGGCCTGCTGCGCGCGCTGGTTCTCGCGCTCCTCCATCATCTCGGCGAGGCGGATGATGTCTTCGCGCAGCTGCTCCTGCTGCTCGGCGATCTCGGCCAGGTCTTCGCGCTGCTCGTCGGTGAGCGGGCGGTTCCGGGCCAGGTCCTCGCTCGCGCGGTCGAGCGCCTCGGCGGCGCGCTGCTGCTGGTTGGCAGCGTTCGCCTGCTGACCCGACTCGAGCGCCTGCTCGGCGGCCTGCATCGCCTGGTCGGCGCGCTGCATCGCTTCGCTGGCAGCCTCCGCCTGGGCTTCACTGATCTGTCCCTGCTGCGCAGCGCGCGCCATCTGCTCGGCTGCGCTGCGGGATTGCTCGGCCAGCTCGGCGTTGCGGGCGCGGGCCGCGTCCAGCGTTCGCTCCCGGCCCTCGTTGCTGTCGCGCAGAGCCTGTTCGAGAGTTTGCTGCGCGGCCTCGAGTGCTTCGCGCGCGGCCTGGGCCTGCTGGGCCGATGCCTCGGGGGCCGATGGGTCGGCGCCCTGCGAGGCGGCGGCAGCCTGCTCGGCCGCCTGACGGAGCGCCTCGCTGGCGGCGCCGA
>JAQCBR010000020.1 GCA_027621295.1 Planctomycetota bacterium | reverse complement strand
GCCGCCTTGGCGGCCGCCTTCTTGCGCGTCGCCTTGCCCGCACCGCGCGGAGCGCTCGGGACGAGGCCGAGCATCGCCTTCGCGCGGCCGAACATGATCGGGAAGACCTTCATGCCCTTCTTCTGGGCAGCGGCCGCGATCTCGGCGTAGGCGGCGTTGGGGTTCTTCTTGAGCTGTTCGACGATGAAGTCGAACTGGGGGGACGGCTTCTTGGCGGCCATGGGATCTCGTGCTTCTCGTGTGCGATCGATATGCCCCGGAGTCATCCAGCGATATCGCTGTATCGGGGCGCCAACGCGCACCGTATGGAGCAGATTGCATCGAGTGCAACCATTTCGCCCATTTTCACGCAGAAAGCGCAATGGCGATCGACCGACCTGTCGATCTCACGCTCTGTGGATCGACCCGTATCGGTGTGGCGGGCCGGCTGATCCGAAGCACCCGCGAACCGCTCAACGCGCCAGCTCGAACTGCTCCCCGGGACCCAGCAGGAGCGAGCGACGCGGCAGCAGTCCCTGCTGCAGTTCGTAGGTCTGGGCGAGCGTCGTGCGGCCCGACGGGCCGGCGGCGAACGCGCATTCGAGCGCGTCGTCGAGGATCGTCAGGCCAGCGTCCAGACGCTGGCCGACGATGCGTGCACGCGGGTGCCGGACCGACAGCAGCATCAGCTCCACGCGATCTTCGACGCGGACGAACTCCTCGAGGAGCTCGGTGCCGGTGACGACCAGGTCGGTGCCGTCCGGCCACCTCACGTGATAGCCACAGCTCTGCGTGACGAGACCTTCCGCGTCCTGCTGGACCAACGGTCGAATGACCAGGCCGTGGCTGTCATACGTCTGCCCGGGAGCCACGATCGGTATCTCGCGAACGTCCATGCCCGGGAGGTGGACCGCCACGTGTGTGAACACGGGCTTCGGCGGGCGTGCCGCCGCCATGCGCGCCGCGAGCTGGTCCTGACGCTCCGTGACTTCGAGCGGTCGCGTGCACAGCACGAAGTCGACCTGGTCGGAGAGCGCGTGGTCGATGCGATATCCGGCAGGGTCGATGGCGAACGTCGCCTGTGGGCTCTGCACGAGGTGGCCACCCTGCGGCATTCGGAAGATACGAATGCCATCGCGACCCGCTTCGGCGCCGACGCGGCGGACCAGACCCTCGAGGACGTGGTCCCAGAAGTAGGGCAGTCCCGTCATCGCGAGGCCCGCACACTCCCGGTTCATCCGGCGATGGATACGCGCCTGGAACTCCAGGAAGTCGACGCGCGGGTGTTCGGCCAATCGCTGCTCGAGCTCGCCGAACACGTCATGGCGCTCCTTGCCGCCCGCGAAGGCCACGTCCGGCGTTCTCGGGTCGACGATCGTCGGCTGCGTGCGGTCGATACGCGCCTTGAGTCCGATCCAATAGGCCTCGTCCGGAAACGGTAGATCCGGCCCGTCTGCCGCCGCCGGCAGGTCCGGGATGCCGAGCTTGGCGACAGCAGGATCCCCCGCGTCGACGTCGAGCAGCAGGATCGAACCGAACAGGCCCGGATCGATCCGCGGCCCCATGCCGAAGTTCCAGCCGATCCGCGTCTGCGGGATCGGGTCGGTCGGCTCGTCGTGGTCGCTGAGCACGATCTGCATGTCGAGGATCGCGCCGGGTTCCGCCTTGCGTCCCGCAGGCAGGATCTCGCGCCACGGAATGCGGGCCTCGTAGGTCGTGATACGCCGCTCGACGTCGTGCGCGACCTTGCCCCCACCGCCCTCGGCGAATCGCGCCACGCCGCGGAAGCGGTCCCAGCGGACGATCCGTCCTTCCTGGCCATCGACCTCGGCGAGCCAGAACTCCGCGTCCTCGCCACGCCCCGGATCGAAGCCCATCGCGCGCGTGTCGCGCAGGGGATCGAAGGTCAGCAGCAGTGAATCGGCCGGCGGGATCTCGTTCTGGCGCGGTGCGTCCTTGGCGAGCTTCACGTGCCAGTCGTCCAGGACCTGCGCAGCGACGTAGAGATCCTCGTCGTCCCAGACCAGGAAGACCTTGCCCGCCAGATCGTCGAGCGAGCGGAACGCGCCGAACGAAGTGCCGGAGACCTGCCGAACGTCGTCGAGCCCCACCGGCGGCAGGGCCGGCCAGTCCTGGAGGGAACCGTCGACGACGATCCGGCGCGAACCCCGCCGCAGGACGCCCGCCCTGGGGATCGGCAGCGGGGCAGGGCGCTGCGTCTCCTGGGACTGCGGGGTGCTGGGCTCCTGCTCGGCCTGGAGCGCCGGCAGACAGAGGACTGCGGTCAGGAGGAACGACATGGTGGCGGGAGGAGGATAGGCCGCGTGGTCGCCGACCGTAACGCGTCGCCCGACTACAGCCAGCGCCGGCGTGACCAGGGGGCGAGCACGGCGACCGGCCGACCGACGAGGTCCTCGAGACGGAGCGGATACCGCCCACGCTCCCTGGAATCGCTGCTGTCCCCGCTGTTGTCGCCGAGCACGAAGATGTCCCCGGCCTCCAGCTCGAAACCGTCCCGCCGCGACGAGCCCCGTTCGCCGAGGTAGTGGACGTCGTGGAAGCCCTCGATCCGCTCGATCCCGAGCGGTGCGCCGACGACGCCGACGTGGAGGAGGTTGGTCGCTGGCCGAGGCGTCGGGTCCGGCAGAACGAGATCGCTCGGCACCGACCAAGGGACGCCGACGGGCAGCCAGGCAGCGAGGGTCTCGCCGACCACGACGAAGAGGTGTCCGTCCAGGTAGCCGAAGGACAGCGAGAGACCGCCACCGACCGGCAGCGGCGGCGCGGTCTGCGCGTTCTCGGCAGCTCCCCCGCCCACGCGGAAGAGGATGCGGCCCTCGACCTCATACTCGAGCGCGTAGCAGACGCCGAGCAGCTCGACGACGAGGTGGAGCGCGCGGGTCCCGGGCTCGATCTCGAGCTCCAGGTCGAGGCCCACGTCGCGGACGTCGACCCCTCCTCCGGGCACCCGCACGCCGCGAGCGTCGAGGAACGATGCGTCGATCGCGTTCGCGGTGCCGAGGTGCCCGGGGAGGGTCTCTCCCCGACCACGCGGAGCTGTGCGCTCGGTGACCAGCGCATCGGCGTCGCGCGGCGCCAGTCGGATCGAGTCACCCTCCACCGACCAGAGACCGGGTTCCCCCACGAGCTTGTCGAGTCCCTCGTCTTCGGCCGGCGCAACGACGAACGCTGTCTGCCGGAGGTCGGGGAAGTCGCCGGGGCGCTTGATGACACGCGTGCCGTTCGGAGTCCCGCCGGGCTCACGCACGAACAGGTCGCCCGTGTCGATCCACACCGTGGCCGGGCCGGCGGCGATGAAGCGCTTCACGAGGTGGTTGCCCCCCGGCTCCCAGCGATTGCGCAGCACGACGAGATCGAACGCGCGGGGCTGCCGCTCGAGCGATCCCCAGAACGCGGTCTTGTCGACGAGGACGACGTCGCCGTCGACCGCGTCACCGTGCAGCGTCGGCTCCATGCTCGTGCTCGGCACGAGATACCTCTCCATGAGTCCCGTGCGGATGCCGTGGAAGACGAGCCACGCGACGATCGCGATCGGCACCGCGTCCCGGACGAAGGTCCACGCCCGGTTGCGGAGCACGGTCATCGCGGTGTCCGGGGTCTGGGTGGTGTCGTTCACGTGCACGCTGCGTATGTCCGCGCGGAGCAGAGCGGACATCTTCCCGCACGGCGGCGTGCCGTCGAGCCTCGCGTTCGACGCCCGGGAAGTGACCCCCCTCCAAGTCGCAGATGCTGGAGGGCTCGACGCCGGACCCCCAGGGCTAAGATCGCCGCCATGGTGCTGATCCGAGACCTGATCCACGACTGGAACACCGAAGGAGCCGAGCTGCCCGCCGTTCGCGGGCTGCAGTTCGACGACGAGACCCTGCGCGACGGGCTGCAGTCCCCTTCCGTGATCGATCCACCGATCGAGAAGAAGCTCGAGCTGCTGCACCTGATGGACGCCCTCGGCATCCACACCGCGAACCTCGGTCTTCCCGGTGCCGGCGGTCGCCCCCGTGAGGAGATCCTCCGGATGGCGAAGGAAATCGCCGACAGCGGTCTCCGCATCGGCGCGAACGTCGCGTGCCGGACCGTCGTGTCGGACATCGAGCCGGTGGTCGAGATCTCGCAGCGCGCCGGCATCCCGATCGAGGTCTGTGCGTTCATCGGGTCGAGCTCGATCCGCCAGTACGCCGAGGGCTGGACGCTCGAGACGATGCTCGAGCACACGCGGGCCGCACTGACGTTCTGCCGCGACAACAACCTGCCGGTGATGTACGTCACCGAGGACACGTCGCGGGCGTTCCCCGAGACGCTGCGCGCGCTCTACGGCACGGCGATCGAGCTCGGCGCGCGGCGCGTCTGCGTCTGCGACACGGTCGGCCACTCGACGCCCCGGGGCGCAGCGGCGGTCGTCCGCTTCGTGAAGGAGGAGATCGTCGACCAGCTCGACCCGACGGTCGGCATCGACTGGCACGGTCACCGAGACCGCGACCTCGGCATCGCCAACTGTCTGGCCGCCGCCGAGGCTGGCGCGACGCGCATCCACGGCGCTGCCCTCGGCGTCGGTGAGCGCGCGGGCAACGCCCCGATGGACCTGCTGCTGGTCAACGCGAAGCTCAACGGCTGGATCGACAACGATCTGACGAGGCTCAGCGACTACGTGCGGGTTGCCTCGGAAGCGATCGGCCTGCCGGTGCCGAGCAACTATCCGGTCGTCGGAACGGACGCGTTCGAGACCGGCACCGGGGTCCACGCGGCCGCGGTCATCAAGGCATTCCGGAAGGGCGACATCGAACTCGCCGACGCGGTCTACAGCGGCGTTCCGGCCAGCATGGTCGGACTCGAGCAACAGATCGGTGTCGGTCCGATGAGCGGCAGGTCGAACGTCGTGTGGTGCCTGGAGAAGCTCGGCATCGAGCCGACGGACGACCGGGTGCAGCGGGTCCTCGACGCCGGCAAGGGCAGCAAGAAGCTGCTGACGAAGGACGAGATCCGCGCCGCTTCCGGCGCGTGAGCCGCCGATGACAGCGGCGGCTCGGCCCAGATCGGGACCGGACGCCGCGGCCCCGTCGCGTCCTGCCTCAATCCCGGTCGACGCTGTGGTCGATTCCGACAGTGTGAGGGGGGACCTCACGAGGATCGGAGAGAGGCACCGCAACGGAGCGAGTCATGGCGGTCATCGACCGGACCACGATCGACGAGCTGCTCGACCTGTGTGACCCCGAGGACCGGGCCTTCCTGGTCGAGTTGGTCGGCATCTTCCTGCGGGATGCGCCAGCCCGGATCGAACAGGCCTGCGACGCCGCCAGGACGGCGGACTTCGATAGGGTCGAGCGCGCCGCCCACGCGCTGCGCGGGTCCGCCGGGAACCTCGGCGCCGTCGTGCTCCAGGACCTGGCAACACGACTCCAGGCCGCATGCCGGGACCGCGACGGAGCGCGGGTCGAGCGGCTGGCCGCCGGGCTTGGCCCGGCCCTGACCGAAGCCGCCGGGGCGCTCGACGAGATCGTCGGACGCGCCCGCTAGGAGCTCGCTACGCGCCTTCTTCGGCGCTGCGGAACTTCGGGAGATCGACCGGGAGCGGCGGCAGGCCCGTCTCGGCGGTCGGCATCAGCTGGAGGCGTTCTTCGGCGACGAAGCTCGCCGGCTGGCCGCGGTACTCGCAGCGATGGCACTTGTGGTAGTGCTCCCTCTGCCGCTTCATGCAGAGGTCGGTGCCGATCCGGTGGGTGATCAGCGAGAAGGATTCACCTCGCAGCGTGGGGCACTGGCGCGGGGCCGTGGCCGACTTGCAGGCTTCGGACGGGTTGGTCTGCGGCTTGGAGGTCATCCGATCTCCGGAGGGGAACGGGAACCGGAGCGGGTCCCGCGGCGCGGGAACCTACGACCGCCCCCCCGTGAATGCCACCCGGTCGGCCCCCCTCGGGCCCGAAACGGGGCGTTTCATCCGCTCGATCGCATTCAGACAACGGAGGACCGGAACACATTCCGGCACTTCTCGACGAGGTCCGGGGCAGCGTGGCTGGATCGCGAGAGCTCGAAGCAGACCGGACCCCGGTAGCCGCCGGCCGCGAGACCGGCCAGAACGCCTGCGAAGTCCACGTCGCCCTCCCCGGGAGGCAGGTGGTCGTGCACGCCTCTTCGCATGTCCTCCAGGTGGACCTGGGCGCAGCGCGCAGCGTAGCGGCGACAGAGCCCGGGCACGGGCTCCGACTCGGTCACGTAGAGATGCCCGACGTCGAGCGCGAGCGCCGGCGCGTCGACGCCGAGGTCCGCGCAGACACGGTCGAACTCGGCCATCGATCCGACCGCCATGCCCGGTTCGGGCTCGAGGGCCGCCACGAGGCCGCGGGACCGGATCGTGGCCGCCGCAGCGCCAACCCCGTCGACCGCCCGCTGCCAGGAGTCGTCGCCCGGATCACGGTCGACGCCGGCCCAGAACGACACCACGGAGGCGCCCAGATCGGCACCGACCGCCGCTGCACGATCGAGGAACCCGAGCCGCTTGGCCACCGCCTCCGCGCCGCGCGTCATCAGGGTCGGCTCGTGCTTCTGCCTGGGATCGAGCAGGAACCGCGCGCCTGTCTCGATGACGACCTCCAGGCCGAGCGCATCGAGCAGGCGAGCCACCGACGCAACCTCGGCAGCGCTCGCGTGGAACGGGTCCAGGTGGACCACGTCGAGAGTCAGCGCAACGGCCTCGTAGCCGTGGTCGGCGAGGAGCCGGAGCGCATCCTCCAGCCGGTGGTTCTGGAGGCCGTTCGTGTTGTAGCCGAGCTTCATCGCCGCCCCCGCCGCGCGGTCACCGGCTGGTCTGCTTGAGCTTCTTCACCTTCTGGTACATCGGGTCGTAGACCCCGAGGCGCTTGCGGAGCGCGACGTACTCGCCGGGAAGCGCCCAGTCCTCGAAGTCCGCCTCGTCGAGCCAGTCCGTGTAGGCCTCGAGAGCCTTGCGCTGGCCCTGCAGGTGATCGAAGGCCTCGGCGAGGGCCGCCGCGTAGGTCGTCGTGTCACCCGCCTGCCGCGCGCGCTGGGCGTCGTTCCACTTCTCCTGGCCCTTCCGGAACAGCTCCTCGGCCCGGTCCATGTCAGCCTGCTGGATCTTCGGCGCGGGTCGGTCGGGTGTCTTGCCAGCCTTGGCCTGGCTGCCGGAGAGGTCGACGGACGGGGACGAGCTCGCCGGAGTCGGCGTCGGGTTCTGCGTCGGCGTCGGCGTCGGCGGGGTGGTTCCCGAAGACGTGCTCGATCCGCCCGACGTGGCGAAGAACAGCACGGCACCGAGCACCAGCGCGCCGCACAGGGCGTAGATCATCGGCGACGTTCCGGACGGCTGGGGCGCGCGCTTGGAAGGGCGGGACGAGGATCGACGGGCTGCTGGTCTGGCCATGGTTCTGGTTCCTGGGCGGGTATCAGGGGCGGCGCCGGAGCACCGCAAAGTAGCCCCCATCGTGCTGGGGAGGAGCCGGCTCCGTCCGTGATTCGGTCACGAGTTCGACGTCTCCGCCCCGCGCATCGAGGGCGGCTGCGACGACGCCTTCGTTCTCGTCGGGTTCGATGCTGCAGGTCGAGTAGACCACGGTGCCACCCGGCCGCACGCGATCGATGCCCCGCAGCAGCAGGTCCAACTGGAGTGCCGGCAGGCGATCGAACGCACCTTCCTCCAGCCGGTGTCGGACCTCGACGCGGCGCGCGAGGACGCCGGTGTTCGAGCAGGGCACGTCGACGAGGACGCGGTCGACCGGCTGGGCGAGGTTCTCGACGGTGTCGATCACCTCGATCCAGGGCATTCGGAGGCGCGCAGCGTTCTCGGTGATGCGCGCGCTGCGGTCCGCATCGATGTCGTGGGCGAGGATCCGACCCGTCTCCCCGACGGCCTCCGCGAGCCAGGTCGCCTTCGTGCCGGGCGCCGCGCACAGGTCGAGGATCGTCTCACCGGATTCGGCGCCGACGGCCTCCGCCGCGCGGAACGCGGTCGGGTCCTGCACGACGAACAGTCCCTCTGCGAACGGAGTCGAGCGGAACGGGCTCCCGCTGCCCTGGACCCAGGTCAGCATGTCTGGGTGCTCGCTCGGCACGGTCTCGACGCCGTCTGCGGCGAGACGCTCCGCGAGCTCGGCAGCTCGGATGCGAACCGGTCGGAACGTGACCCCTGGCGTGCCGTCCGCGGCTTCGGCGCGCGCCCTCGCGACGGCGACACCCGCCTGCTGGATCCAGCGCGCGACGAGGAACTCCGGTAGCCCATGCACCAACGCCAGCGCGCCGGCCGGGTCGCTCGCAGGGTCCGGGACCGGCGCCGCGAGGCGGACCGACCGTGCGTCGCCGAGCGGGACTTCGTCCCGTGGGCGAGCCGGATCGGCAGGACGCTCGTGCACCGAGGCCGCGACCCGGCGCAGGACGGCGTTGACGAAGCCTCGCTGTCTGGGCCCGGTCAGCGCGACGCTCTCGTCGACTGCTGCATGGGGCGGGACCCGCTCGAGGAACAGCAGTTGGAACGCGCCGATCCGCAGCGGAATGCGCATCCGCGGGTCGTCCGGAAGTCCCCGGTCACAGTGCCCGGCCAACACATGGTCGAGGAAACCCTGCCTCCGCACGACGCCCCGCGCGATCGTCGCGGCGAGGCCGCGGTCCTTCGGAGCGAGCTCGTCGAGGTCGAGCGCCGCATCGATGCGGGCGTCCGGCTCCTCGGCCAGAGCGAGCAGCGCCCGCGCAGCGATGCGCCGCGGGCCGATCGGCACAGATCCATGGGGGCGGGCGTTTCGTCGCATCGACACCTGGGTCCAGGGGCTGCGCGGCAGGTCGAGGAGGTCGGAACCGAGAGCCCGGCACGCAGCGGGAGGAGCGGTTCCCCACGCGTCAGGTGAAACGCGCGTCGGGCGGGAGCGGGTGGCCGCGCACGAACTCACCGGCGGTCATGTTGCGACCGTTGTCCGGCTTGATCCGCGTGATCCGGTACAGGTCCTTCCCGGTGCAGACGCGGATGCCTTCCTCACCTGCCGACAGGATGACTCCAGGCACACCCATGCCGTAGAGGTCTTCCTCGACCTCGCCTTCCATCACGATGAACCGCTTGGCGCCGAGCCTCGTCTGCGCGCCCGGCTTGGGGGTCATCGCACGGACCAGCCAGTGGATCTCGATGGCCGGGCGGTTCCAGTCGATGACGCCGTCCGGCTTCTCGATCTTGGGCGCGCGTGTGGCGGCCGCGTGGTCCTGCGGGACGAACGTGGCGCTGCCGGAATCGATCTGCTGGAGCGCCTTGACCAGCGCCTCGCCGGACAGGACCGCGAGGCGCTCGCGCAGCTGGCCAGCCGTCTCGGACGGACCGATCGGCGTCTTCTCGACCAGGAGGACGTCGCCAGCATCGAGCTCGGGGACGATCCGCATGATCGTCACACCGGTCTCGGCGCAGCCCTCGCGGATCGCGTGCTCGATCGGCGCAGCGCCCCGGTACTTCGGCAGGATCGACGCGTGCGCGTTGATCAGCCCGTGCTCAGGAAGGTCGATCAGCTCCTGCTTGAGGATCACGCCGTAGCTGATGACGACGCCCACCGCGGGTCCGATCGCGCGCAGTCGATCGAGGAACTCCGGTGCGTGCAGGTCTTCCGGCTGCTCGAACGGCAGCCCGAGCGCCTCGGCCTCGAGGCGGATCTCGGCCGGGTAGATCTTCCGGCCGCGGCCGCGGGGCGCGTCGGGCTTCGTGACGACGAGCTCGGGCGTGAAGCCCGCTTCGACCAGGGCACGCAGCGAAGGGCGCGCGTAGTCACCGCAGCCGAAGAAGACGACCTTCAAGATCCTTGTAACCTCAGCCGGTGATATCGGTTTGGGCGCTGTCCCGGAAAGCCCGGGCGAGGGTAGCGCTGCGGCGGATCCCTTGCAAACTGCACCGGAGACACGCCGACCTTCCGCCCTGGCCCATGCTCCCGACCGATCCGTTCGCCCTCGCCGCAGCGAGTCCAGCTTTCGTGCCGGCCGCCCGGCGGTTCGTCGAGCTGCACGGCGGACGGGTCGAGCTCTGCTGGGTCCCGCATCGCAGCCTGCGAGCGGGGCGCGCCGACGCGGCACGACCGTCCTTCCCTCCCTGCAGGGCCGCCCGCATCCTCGCCGACGAGCCGGTCTGGACTTCGGAGGCACTGGCGCTGACGCCGAACCTCCATCCGTTCGCGGACCGTCACCTCCTGCTGTGGAGCCGATCGCCGCAGCGGGAGCCAGACCGAGCGTTCCTGGCCGCCGGGTTCGAGCTCGCCGACCGATGCGACGGGTCGCTGCTCGTCAACAGCATCGGCGCTGCGGCGTCGATCCCGTGGCTGCATGCCCACCTGGTCGGCGAGCGCTTCGAGTACCTGTCAGGGCAGCCGACGGCTGCCGCGGACATCGCGAGTCCGAGCCCCGAAGTCGAGATCCGGCGGGTCGGAGCGCCGTTCCCGGCATTGCTGATCGCGCTTCGCGGAAAGATGGACGCGTTGGCGGATGCCGTGGCGGAACTGCTCCGCAGGCGCACGGTCGCCGCGTTCAGCCTCGTCTACGTGGCTGGTCGGGCGTTCGTCATGCCGCGGAGCGTGGAGATCCCTCTACCGCACTTCCCGCAGGCGCTGGGTTCCGCCGAACTCTGGGGACGTTGGTGCTTCGAGGACGAGGACGCGTTCCGGAGCGCCACCCCGGAGTCCCTCGACACCGCGCTTCGCACGTCCGGACGCTCGGGCTGAATCGCAGAGCGGCCCCGGGGGGCCTCTCTCGGGTCAGTTGCGGCCCGGATCGACGACGTCCGGCGGGCCCTCGAGAGCATCCGGATGGGGATCGTCCCCCTCCAGATCCGGCACCGACACGCGCGGCGGAGTCCCCTCTTCGACGGGAACCTCGCTGTCATCCCCGTCGAGGCGCTCACCGCCCGCGAGGATCTGCTCGGCGCTCATCGTCGGGTCGCCGCGGAACACGACGACGATCGAACCATGGTCCTCGGACTGGTGGCCCCGCATCACTCCCTGCTTCATCAGCTCGAGGATCGCGATGAAGCAGCCGATCACGCCGTAGCGACCCTCGCCGAGGTCGAAGAGCTCGCGGAACGGGACCTCGGTCTTGCCGCGCACCTTCTCGAGGACCCGAGCCGCGTAGTAGCGGACGTCGCGCTTGTCGACGCCGATCTGCAGCTCCTGGTTGCGGCCGCCGGTCTCCTCCAGCAACTTCGCGAAGGCCGCGGTGAGGGTCCAGATCTCGACTTCGCCGAGGTCCAGGAACTCCTGGTCCTCCTCGCGGGCCTTCTGGGCTTCCTTGACCTCTGCGGGCAGCGGCAGCGTCACGTCGACCATGCGGCTGCGCCGTTGGGCGAAGCGGTCGAGGCGACGGGACAGATCGCGGTAGCGCTTGTACTCGAGCAGTCGCTTGATCAGGTCGTCGCGCGGATCGAGGTCCTCTTCGATCTCGACCGCCTCGGTCGGCAGCATCTCCCTGGACTTGATCTCCATCAGGGTGCTGGCCATCACCAGGAAGTCGCCCAGGTCCGACAGGTCGAGGGCCTCGAGCACCTCGAGGTAGTCCAGATACTGCCCGAGGATGTCGGCGATCCGGATCTCGTGGATGTCGACCTCCTGCTGCTTGACGAGGTGCAGCAAGAGGTCCAGTGGACCGCAGAAAACCGGCAGTTCGACCCGGTAGGACATCGGCGCTAGAGTCTACGCCGCCGAAAGCCCGCCGTCACGGAACCGATCGGGGCCGGGTCGAACGGCTCCTGTTCCGTAGACGATGGACCCGAGGATCGAGCGCGCGAAGGCGATCATCCGCACGGAGTCCGCGGCCGTTCTCCAGGTCGCGGGCCGGATCGGCGACGACTTCCTGGCCACAGCCGAGGCGATCCTCGGCTTGAGCGGCCGCGTGGTCACTGCTGGCATGGGCAAGGCCGGGATCATCGCGCAGAAGCTCTCGGCGACGCTGGCCTCGACCGGGACGCCGTCGATCTTCCTCCACCCCGCGGAAGCCATCCACGGCGACCTGGGACGCGTGGCTTGCGGGGACCTCCTGCTCGCGCTGTCCAAGTCGGGCGAGACCGAGGAGGTCCTGCGGCTGCTCGCACCCGTGAAGGCTGCGGGTGTGACCGTCGTCGCGATGACGCAGTCGAGGGAATCGACGCTCGGCCGACACGCCGACCTCGTCCTCGAACTCGGACCGATCACCGAGGCGGGCGACCTCGCGCTCGCCCCCACCGCTTCGACCACCGCGATGCTCGCGCTCGGCGACGCGCTGTCCCTGATCGTCCAGGAGGGTCGCGACTTCGGACCGGAGGACTTCGCGCGCTACCACCCGGGCGGAGACCTCGGCCGCAAGCTGATGAAGGTCGGCGAGCTGATGCGGACAGGAGAGCGGAACCCGCAGGTGCTCGCTGGCGCCGGTCTCCTCGAGGCGATCGGGGTGATGACCCGGACGCCGGGCCGACCGGGCGCCACCAGCGTGGTCGACGCGGATGGCAGACTCGTCGGCTTCTTCACCGACGGAGACCTCCGGCGGCTCCTGGAGCACGGACGTGCCGCCGAGATCTCGAACCTCCGGATCGACGACGTGATGACCAGGGGACCCCGTTCCGTCGAGCCCGACATGTTCGCTCTCGAGGCGCTCGGACGGATGCACCAGCTGAGCGTCGACCAGCTGCCGGTCGTCGACGGTTCCGGACGACTTTCCGGCCTCCTCGACGTCCAGGACCTGATCGACCTGAGGATCGGATGACGCTGCCTGCAGCCGACGCACTCGGCAGGATCCGGATGATCCTGACCGACGTGGACGGCGTCCTGACGGACGGGCGGATCCACTTCGACGCCTCCGGACACGAGTCCAAGAGCTTCCACGTCCACGATGCGGCGGGGCTGATCTACTGGCACCGGTCGGGTGGGCTCAGCGGCTTCCTCTCCGGACGCGAGGCACCGATCGTGCGCGCCCGCGCCGCCGAGATCGGCGTCCACGAAGTGCACCTCGGCCACCTCGACAAGCTGCCGGTCTTCGAGGAGATCGCGGGCCGGCTGGGGCTCGCCGCAGACGAGGTCGCCTACGTCGGCGACGACCTGCTCGACCTGCCGGTGCTGCGCCGCGTCGGACTGGCTGCCGCGCCCGCGGACGCCAGACCCGAGGTCCGGTCCGCGGTCCATCATGTGACGTGTGCAGGTGGCGGCACAGGCGTGCTCCGCGAGGTCGTCGAGCTCCTGCTCCGCGCACGCGGCGCGTGGGACGAGGTCGTGCGCAAGGGCGGCCGGCCGTGATCAAGCGCCTCCTCCTGGTGCTGCTGCTGATCGGCGGCAGCCTCGCAGTGCTGCACTACGTGATCGGCTTCGAGAACTTCGCGAAGACCGAGGGCGGACCGCAGGACGAACCGATCCGCCGCACCCGCGACGAGCGTGGTCTCGGCGGAGGCGTCGAGGTCGGCGGCGGTACCGGCGACGGACCGCGCGTTTCCGTGTCGGGTTCCGGCGAGTTCCGCGAGCTGCGCCGCGAAGAGCGCGCACTCCCCGATGGCTCACGCATCCGACTGCGCACGTTCGAACTCCTCGCCGAGGACAGCGAGACCGTCGCCGAGGACCTGGTCCGACTCGACCGCCTGACCGCGCTCTTGTTCCAGATCGACGACAGCACCACGCCGCCGAGCGAGGTCGAAGTCGGGACGATCGAGGCGCGACAGGCATTCCTCCAGGTCGCGCGCGACGAGAGCGGCAAGCCGTCGATCCGCGAGGACCGCGACATGGACCTCCGTGACGTCGTCCTGACGTCGACGGCCGAGAGTGAAGCGCCCGGGCTCCGCTTCGAGGTGGAACGCGTGCTGGTACGGCAGACGGATCTGGGAGTCGAGTTCCGGACACCGGGATCGGACGTCCCGTTCGAAGTCGTGTTCGCGGGAGATGGAGTGCCGACGCGGATGCGCGGACGAGGCGTGCGCGGAGTGCTCCCCTCGAACGCGCGCGAGCCGGGTTCCGTGTTCGAACTCCACGTCGACGCTGACCCCGAAGTGGTCCACGGATCCACCACGCTCCGATCCTCGGGAAGGCTCGACTACGTCGAGGATCTGAGCGCCGGCGTCGGTCGACTCTCTCTGCAGCAGAACGTCGAGGTCGAGGGCTTCCCGGGCGGTTCGCTGGGCGATGGTCCCACGACGGCAACCGGAGACCGACTCGGCGGAACGCTGGTCCGAGGCGCCGAGGCGAGCTGGCGGCGGCTCGTTCTGTCCGCCGAGGCACCGCGACGCGTGGTCGTGAGCCAAGGCGAGAAGACGCTCGGCTGCGCGCGGCTCGCGGTGCTCCCGGCCATCGACGGTCAGCCCTCGGCGCTGCTCGCCGAAGGTGCGCCGGAGCTGATCGATGCGACCGACCCGACGCGCATCAGGCGCGTCCTCGCCGAACATCGGATCCACCTGGTCGACGTGCGCCGATTCGTCGGAGCTCCGCTGTCGTCGTTCGGTTTCTCGGCGCCCCCACTCGCGCGCCTCCTCGACGGGCTCGCCGTCTTCGAGGGCCGGTCGGCGATCCAGGAGGGCGGACTCCGTTTCGAGGCCGCAGATGGCCTCCGCGTGATGGCAGCCCGCGACGGTTCGATCGGGATGGCCCGCGGGTTCGGCAAGGTGCGCCTCGATGGCGACGGCTTGACCGCCGAGAGCGGCGACGGCTTACGCCTCTTCCGGAGCGGGACGGAGACTCGCGCCCTCCTGGGACAGCAGGGTGGGTCCCAGGACGACCGCCTCGCCGTCTCTGCGGAGACAGCCGATGGGACCCTGCGTGCGGAGGGCCACGGCTGGCTGTCGATGTTGCGTGCCGAGGATGGCACGACCGACGTGCACATCGTCTCGCCCAAGTCCGACCTCGACGTCCGCCGCGGCGAGGATCGGCTGCGCGACGTGGCGAACCTCGATGCGTCCGTCGACGAAGCGCGAAAGCTGCGCGGGCTGACTGCCGAGGGGAGTCCGGTTCGTCTATCCACGGTGCGAGCGTCTGGCCGAGGTGCGCAGACCGCGAGGGTCGAAGCCGAGGCGAACCACATCGAAGCGCCCGACGTCCGCAGCCTGTTCCTCCGCGGCGCGGCACGGGTATTCGACCCGGAGCGGGGCGAGGCGAAGGGCGACGAGATCGAGTTCCACCGAACCGGTACCCGAGCGGGCATCGTCATCGCCCGCGGCACCGCGGCTTCGATGCGTGCGAGCGGAGCGGCTGGCTCGTGGCAGCTCGACGGCGCTTCGATCGAGGTGCGACCGGGGATGGTTCCCGCAGCCCTGCTTCGACTGCACGGTGTTGTCCCCGGCCTCGCGAACCCCGTGTTCGCTCGGCAGCTGGCGACCGCTCGCGGCAACGTGGTGTTCTGCGGGGAAGGCGAGACCGAAGGTTCCATCGAAGGACGTGGCGATCGCCTGCTCGCCGTGCCCGAAGCCCGGCTCGCCCGCATCGTGGGTGAGCCGGCCCTCGTGCAGCAGCGACAGGGCGGTCGGACGACCGTTGCGACCGCTGCAGACATCCGCGTCGCTGGCGAGATCGGCGATCGTGGGACGCTGACCCTCCTGCCGGCGACGACGGTCGAAGGTGCGACTCCGACCCTGACGCCTCGACTCGATGTCCTCGGCGACGGTGACGGCAGCTCCGATGCGTTCCGCGCGTTCCGCCTGTTCTGCGACGTGCCGATCCACATCGACGAGAAGGGCGTGAAGGTCGACGGACCGTTCGCGATCCGCGGGCTCGACGCAGACGGCGAGATCGATCCGGACGGCATCGCCGTCGACGCGGCGAGGCTCGCGGCGACCTGGGAGTCCGCGACCCGCACCATCGAGTCCATCCGGGCCTTCGGCGACGCGCGTCTGCGCTACCGATCGATCCGCGCGTTCGGCGACGAGATGCGGATCGACGCGCGCGAGACCCTGGTCGAGGTGGAGAGCCAGTCGACCCGTCCTGCGGGGGTCGTGCTCCGCGGCCGTAGGATCGAGGGAGACCTGTTCCGGGCCGACTACGAGGCCCAAGAGCTCCGCGCTTGGGGGATCCGCGGCGGAGGCTCGACGCCTCGATGACAGACAGAGGTTCGTCGTTGCGCCACTCGGCCGCGCTGCGTCGGATGGCGCGCCTGCCGATGGTCCGGAACACCGCAGCACTCCTCACCGCCATGACCTGCGTCATCCAGGCGCACGCGCAGGACGGCGGTCTGCCGTTCCAGGCAGGGTTCATCGGAAGTGAACGCCGTGGGGACGTCGAAGAGTGGACGCTGTCCGGCGGCGTCCGCTTCGTCGATCCAGCGCTCGGTCTCGACATCCGCTGTGACCGGGCGCTGCTGGTCCTGGACGCCCAGGAGTCGGCGACCGCGCTGCGCACCCTCGACCGGGAGTCGGGGCTACCGACGCGTTTCCCGGAGCCTCCGGCGTCGCGGCGCTCGGTCGACGCCGAGGTGATCCGCGGGCGGATCGAGTCCCTGCTCCGCGCGCTGTCGCGGGGCGACGGAGCTGGCGTACAGGTCGAACGCGACCGCGTGGGCGGCCTTCCCGACACGGCAGCCTTCCGTTCCCTCTACCTGGAGGGCGACGTCTCGGTGATCAGGGACGGAGTCGAAGCGCTGCATGCCGACAGTCTCTTCCTCGCGCCCGCCGATGACCGGGCGACGATGCGGGGCGTCACGCTCCGGCTACGCGACCAGGACGCAACCAGGACCCAGGTGACCGTCACCGTCCGCGCGGAACGCCTGGACCGGGAGAAGGGTCGCTTCGTCGGACGTGACGTGTCCGTGACGACATGCCCGGCAGGCGCGCCCCAGTTCGAGGTCCGCAGCGGCGAGATCGAGATCGTCGAGGGAGCGACGGCGTTCGAGATCCGCAGTCGGGACAACGTCCTCGCGCTGTTCCAGAGCCGCGTGCTGCCCCTGCCGGACCAGGTGTGGCGCACCGACGAGCAGACCAACTTCCCGGTCAAGTCCTTCTCGATCGGCGATTCGTCGCGCGAGGGGATGCGGGTCGGGATGACCGTCGGCGGAACCATGAACGAGACCGGCGGTCGCCTGCACGAGTGGCTGACGGGAAAGCCTGCTGACGGCTTCCGCGGCGAGTGGACGGTGGGCACGCAGTGGATCGAGAAGCGCGGCGTGCCGCTGGACGCGACGTTCTCGTACCGCGGCGCGGATGTCTACGAGGGCACAGCCCTCGGGTTCACGCTGTCGGACGAGGGCCGCAACATCCGCGACATCCGCCGCGATCTCGCCGGCGATCTGATCGACAACACGAACCGGAACGTCGCGTGGACCGAGAACCGGCTCCACCTCGGTGAGAACACGACCGTCGATCTCACCGTCTTCGAGGCGAGTGACCCGGCTGTCTGGTCGGAGTTCTACCGGGGCCGCTACTACGTCGACGAACGGCCGGAGACGAGCCTGCACGCGCGGCACAGCGACGACAACTGGATCGTCACCGCGACGGGCCGCTTCAACCTCACGAGCTTCTCCTACGACTCGAGTCGAAGACTGACCGACAAGTTCCGCGAGGAACTCCCGCTCGTGACCTTCGACTGGTTCTCCGAACCGCTCGTCGAGCTGCCGGGCGGCGCGCCGCTGACGCTGACGACTTCGACGGGCATTGGCCAGCTCAGGAACCGCTTCGACGACACGATCATCGATCCGCCTGACGAGGAGGCCTTCCGACTCGACCAGCGCGTCGAACTCGCGGCGCCATTCCATGCCGGACCGATCGCGGTGCGACCCTACGCCGAGGCCCGCATGACCTACTACGACCAGACGGTGGCCGGCGGAGCGAAGGATCGCTTCGCCGCGGGTGCCGGCATCGAGGTCGGCACGAGGATGGCGCGGACCTGGCGATACGCGCGGGAGGATGGCGGCACCGAGGCGGTTCGTCACGTGCTGTCGCCGACCGTGCGCTTCGGCAATCAGTTCGAGGTCAGCGAGGACCCGAGTGAGTTCTTCCAGTTCGACCGGGTCGACGCGATCGAGGAGGGCGCGCACATCCGCGTGGGACTCCTCCAGCGACTCCAGAACTCCACGACGGACCCCGAGGGCGAGCGCGTGATCCGCGATCTCGTGTGGCTGGACCTCGCGCAGAACTTCCGCCCGCTCGCCGACGATCTCGACGGGAGTCGACGCCACCTCGGGCTCTTCGAGTTCGAGTTCATCCTCCGCCCGATCCGGTTGGACGAGAAGGTGCAGGTCGGACTCAGCACCGAGGGTGAGCACGACTGGCGACGGAACGACCTGCGGACGTTCAACAACCGCGTCGACGTGCGAACGGGAGACGTGTCCTGGTACGGCCAGTACCGCAGCGATCGCACCCAGCGCGGCCAGGTCGTCTACGGACTGACCGTCCCGACCCGCGGTCGATGGACGGTCGGCGGCTACGGCGTCTACAGCCTCGCCGACAGCGACCACATCCGGTTCGGGACCCAGCTCGCCCGCCGCGACCTGAACTGGACGATCCGCGTCGGGCTGGTCTACGACCAGATCACCGACGACACGTCGTTCCGCATCCTCTTCGAGCCGGCGCTCGGCGGCGTGATGTCTCCACGCGGCATGTGGTCAGGTCTCTCCGACCCGTTCATGGGCGTCGACCCGCTCCGCTACTGAGGGGCACCTGGCCCGCGGCGCTTCGAGCGCGTGACGGGAACCGTCACACGCTGTCGATGAACTTGCCCGGCTCGTAGTTGCCGAGGTCGAGGATCTTCGTGCACACGCGGTCCAGGAAGTACCGGTCGTGCGACACGATGACCATGCAGCCGGGGAACACCTGGATCGCCTCCTCGAGGACGCGCAGCGTGTCGAGGTCGAGGTCGTTGGTCGGTTCGTCGAGCAGGATCAGGTTGCCGCCCTTCCGGAGCAACTTGGCGAGCTGTACGCGGTTGCGCTGACCGCCCGACAGGCTGCCGACCTTCTGCTGTTGGTCGGGGCCGCTGAAGTTGAACTTCGCGACGTAGCTGCGGCTGTTCATCTCGATCTTGCCGAGCTTGAGGATGTCCTGGCCGTCGGAGATCTCCTGCCAGACCGTCTTCTCGGGATCGAGCGACTCACGCTCCTGGTCGACGTAGCAGAGTTCGACCGTCGCACCGACGGTGACCTTGCCGCTGTCGGGCTGGAGCTTGTTGGTGACCATCTTGAGCAGCGTGGTCTTGCCGGTGCCGTTGGGCCCCACGACGCCGAGGATGTCACCCGGCTGCAGCTCGAAGGAGACGTTGTCGAGTACGTTGTGCGAGCCGTCGTAGCTGAACGTGACGCGTTCGAAGCGCAGCACGACGTCGCCGAGCCGGCGGCCGGACGGGATGTGGAGCTCGATCTCCGTGTCCCGGTCTTCGGTCTCCTGCGCGATCATCTGGTCGTAGTTCTTGAGGCGCGCCTTGTTCTTGGTGCTCCGCGCCTTCGGGTTCATCCGGATCCACTCGAGCTCACGCTCGAGGAACTTCGCGCGCGACGCCTCTTCCTTCTCCTGCGCCGCCATGCGGCGGGCGCGGGCCTCGAGGTAGTCCGAGTAGTTGCCCTTGTAGGGGATCGCCCGGCCGTGCCAGATCTCGAGCATCCAGCCGACGACGTTGTCGAGGAAGAACCGGTCGTGCGTGATGACCACGACGGTGCCCTTGTAGTTGGCCAACGTCTCCTCGAGCCAGCGGACCGACTCGACGTCGAGGTGGTTCGTCGGTTCGTCGAGCAGCAGGATGTCCGGGTGTTCGAGCAGCACCTTGCAGAGGGCGACGCGACGCTTCTCGCCGCCCGAGCACTCTCCGAACAGCTTGTCGCCGGCCGGCAGGTGCAGCTTGGTCATCGCGGTCTCGACGTGCCGGTCGAGCTCCCACGCGTCCCGCGCCTCGATCTCGTGCTGGAGTTTGTCGAGGTCGGCCAGGACCTTCTCCATCGCGTCGGCATCGAGTTCTTCGCCGAGCTTCATGCTGAGGTCTTCGTGACGCTTCAGCAGCTCGCGGATCGGCGCCACGGCGAGCTCGACGTTGTCGCGGACCGACATGTCCTCCTGCAGGCGCGGCTCCTGCGGGACGTAGCCGATCGTCACGCCCTCTGCGGCTCGCGCGACGCCGTCGTACTCCTTGTCGACGCCGGCCATGATCCGCAGCAGGGTCGACTTGCCGGCGCCGTTGGCACCGATCACGCCGATCTTGGCGTTCTCGAGGAAGACCAGGCTGACGTCGTTGAGGACAGGCTTCTTGCCGTAGCTCTTGGTCAGCCCTTCCAGGGCGAAGATGTTGCGGGCACTCATCGGGGGCGAAGACGGTAGCGGATTCCCGCGCTGGTTGACACTCGGACAGGGCGCTCGGATCATCCGCCGATCGCCGCCATGGCCGCCCCCCACGTCGCCTACCTGCTCCCGAGCGGCCAGGAGTTCATCATCCTGCTGATCCTCGGGATCCTGCTGTTCGGCAGGCGTCTCCCCGAGGTGGGCTGGCAGGTCGGTCGCTACGTCGCGGATCTCCGACGCGGGCTCGACAACTTCAAGCGGGAGCTGGCCAACGACGAGTCGATCCGTCAGGCCAAAGCTGGTCTCCGCGACATGGACCCCCGCCGCGCGCTCGACGCACCGCGCAAGCTCGCGGACCCACGTCGGCTGCTCGACGATCTCACCGATGCGAGCCTGTCGAGCCCGGTGGACCCAGGCCCGATCGATCAAGGCGCCGCGGAAGAGCCGACCGATGCGTCGGCCGGACCCGGAAGTCCGGAAGCCTGATCCGGCGGTCAGGAACCCGAGCGCGGGCGCAGCCCGTCTCGGACCTGGGCGTCACCCGAGTCGAAGATCGACGCCCAGTTGTCGTTCGCGGCCTTCGGCTCCGACTCCGCCCGCTGGACGCGCGCGTGCTCGCGGCGCTTCTCGCTGACCTTCTGCCAGTCCGCGTAGTCGGGGAAGAGCTTGCCCAGGACGTTCTTGTTCTCGGAGACGAGGCCCACGTAGGGATAGACCTCGCAGCCGGTCGACCGGGCGATCTTCGACAGGACCTCGGTCGGCGTCAGGATCGGCATCGCCAGGGTCAGGATGTTCTCGAAGCGGTCGATCGGGACGATGCAGTGCTCGAACAGGATCTCCTTGTCGACGAGGTTCTTCACGTCATCGCCGACGTCGTAGGAGCTCGCCATCAGGAACGGCACCTGGAACTGCTCGACGACCGTCTTCGCGAGATCCCACTCGGTAATGTGACCTGTGGCCACGAGGGCCTCCACGAACGGCTCACCATGCCGGTCCTGCGCGTAGAGCGCGTCCGTGATCACGTCGTTCGGGATCGCATCACGCTGCGTCAGCGCTTCGGCTAGACGGATGCTGGTCAGCTTCTCGAGGCCCTTCACGTCCGGTGCTATCGGCGTTCGCGACGCGCGGCCTTGAGCAGCCGGGAGCAGGGATGCCTCACCCGAACTGGACCAGGGTCACCAGGGCATGGACGACCAGGGTCGCGCTGATTCCGAGGACGATCGAGCGGTTGACGGCATTTCCGACATCGAGGCCCGATCGCTTCGGTGCCATCGCGAGATGGTCGCTGAGGACGGCCACCAGGAAACCCGACAGAAGGGCCTTCACGAGACCGTAGCGGAGGTCCCCCGGGGCGATCCCGGATCGGAACGCCTCGGCCCAGGCCATGGTCGGCATGCCGGTGACAGCCCGCGTCGCGAGCCAGGAGGCCGCCGTTGCGACGAGGATCCCAGCCGCCGTGACCAGCGGCAGCGCCAGCGTCGTGCCCCAGACGAGCGGGGTCAGCAGGTGGTCGGCCGGTCTCTCCCCGAGCAGGACCAGAGCATCCACCTGGCGCGTGCGTTTCATGGTCGCGAGTCGGGCCGTCGCGCCGGCTGCGATCCTGGCGGTGAAGAAGAACCCTGCCAGCAGCGGGATCAGCACCGCAGTGAGCACCTTCGCCGATCCGGACACCACCGCGCCCAGGAACGCTCCTTCCAACGGGTTGTTCCGGAGCGCGAAGAACGTCGCGAGTCCCCCGACCGTCGCGCAGCCGACCGCGACGAACAGAGCGGACTCCATCGCGAAGTTGGCGGCCGTTCGGAGCGCGAGGCCTGGATACCGCGGGGGTGCATTCAGGATCGCGCGAAGGATGACCTGGACCAACGCATGCGTGGCGAGCAGGAAGCGCCGCGCTCCTGCCCAGGGGTCCGGCTGCGGCGCGTCGATCGACGGCTCACCCCGCGTCCTCGCGAGCGTCCGAGCCATCTCGTCGGGCTCGACCAGGAGGAGGCCCTGCCCCGCGCGGTCGAGGACCAGGGCCCGGTCGAACAGGCCTTCGAACGCCGCGAGATCGTGGGTGATGACGAGCGTCGTCCGGCCGCGGTCCTTCGCCTCGTCGTGCGAGGCGCGCAGGAGGGCAGCGATCTGCGTGGCCGCCGCGGGATCGAGCCCGGCCGTCGGTTCGTCGAAGATCAGCAGTCCAGGGTCTCCGGCAAGGGCTCGGGCCACGGCCACCCGCTTGCGCATGCCCCCGGAGAGGTCCGCGACGTCGGCGGGCGGGTCAGGCAATCCGGCCTGAGCCAGCAGCGCTGGCGCAAGTCGTGGAGATCGACCCGCGGCGCGCAGCGCGAACTCGACGTTCCCGCGTGGAGACAGCTCATCGAAGAGACCCTCTTCCTGCAGCACCGCCTGGACACGACCGCGCAGCGCGTTCGGGAACCCATGCGCGACGTTCGTGCCGAGGACCTTCACCGAGCCTCGCACCCTGGGGGCGGGCTCATGCTCCTCCCGAAGACCACAGAGAAGCTTGAGGAGACTCGACTTGCCGGACCCGCTCGGGCCGACCACCAGGATGAGCGACCCGTGGACGACATCGAGGTCGACGTCCGCGAACAGCGCGCGGCTGGTCTGCCCCGCATGGGCCAGTCCGAACCCCCGGAGTTCGATCGCTGCTCCGGTCACTGCTTGGGCCTCAGGGCCTCCGGCAGGTGCGACAGCGGAACGATCGCCGGGTTTCCGTCTCGCTCGCCGACGATCCCCACGACGACGCCTCCGCGCACCGCGACCGCACCCCGTCGCTCGTCGAGCGACAGGGAAGTCAGATCACCGGGCACGGCCCCGTCCTCGCCAGAAGACTGGTAGAGCGTGTCGGCGGACGACTCCGGTTCTTCGAAACCGAGCTCTTCCGACGTAGTCACGCGGAGGTCCGGGGGCGCGTTCTCGAGGACGAGGACAGCGAGATCTTCTCCCTCGGGATCGACCCACGACCGGCCCGCGCGGAGCACGCCCACGCCGGGGACGACGACCCGGATCGCCTCCCGGATGACATCGGGTTCGGAGAGGAAGTCCTCGAAGATCGTCGACGCATCGCAGAGCGACCGCGGCGTGATGACGACGGTCCGCCCACCACGGTCGACGAAGAGCATCCCGGTGCCGCGACGGCGCAGCTGGTCGTTGGCGCTGAGCCAATCCCGCTCTTCCGCTTCGTAGACGACCTCGACGAGGCTTGGCCCAGCGAGCGGGGCAGTCCCGATCCCTGCCGGTCGCGCGGCAGCAGCGGCGAGCTCGGAGAGCTCCTCCTCGAAGTCCGGACGTGCATCCGCGACGACGGCCACGTGACCATCGACCACGGGTGCGCCCATGGGTTCGCTCGTCCTGAGCCCCACGAACGGCTCGAGCAGAGCGCCCAGATCCTCGACGGTGATCCCACCCAGGATCGCACCCGACACGCGTGGTCGTGCGATCCAGAACTCGCTGCGGTCGGTGATCGCACGTCGGAACCCCTCGCGGACACCGATCTCGATGCGGACGTGCGACGCGTCAGGAGCGAGATCGACGGTTCTGACCTCGCCGATCGCACAGCCGCGGAGGCGGACCGCGGCGCCGACCTCGAGGCCGTGACGTTCCGTGCTCAACAGCGTCATGCGCAGATCGCCGCGCTCCAGCTGCCTGACCTCGGGAACGACGGCCTCCTGGGGAGGGACTTCTCTCCCGACGACCAGGCTCGCATGGGAGAGTGCGGGGCTCTCGCCCCTGGGCGTCAGGAATGCGACGTACGAGTCCCTGACCAACGTGTCGAGACCGGTCGCTCCTCCGGTGAGACCTCCGAACCGTGGGCTGACGACCCAGAACATGCTGCTGACCCGCGCGAGTTCGGCGTGTTCGGCCTCCAGCAGGACGGTGACGACGCCCTTCTCGCCGTCTGGACTGAGCCCGATCTCCCGCACCGATCCGACCCGGACACCTCGGTAGCGGACTTCAGCACCGGGTCCGAGACCTCGGACGTCGGCGAACTCGAGGCGGATCGGGAAGTAGCCGTCGGGGTTCTCGTCCGCGAGGAGCTGGAACAGCACGAAGCCCAACACCCCAGCCGCTGCGAGGGTTGCGAGGCCGATCAGGTAGCGGATGCGGTCCATGGGCCGGCTGTCCTTCGGAATCCCTGCACGAAGATTCCAAGACGGTTGGACGTGGCATGCCAACCCCGAGGTGGTGCCACTCCACAAACCTGCAGCGCGTCGAGCAGGAGGTCAAGCGCGCCGGCGCTGGCCGTGGCCGTGCTCGAAGCAGCGATGTGCTGCTCGGGAACAGGGGGTCCGATCCAGAAGAGCGACCAGCGCCAGCCTCCACCCCCATGACGAGGGTGGCAGCGGGCTCGATGCGCTCAGATGTCCAGGTTGGTGGCTTCGAGCGCGTGCTTCTCGATGAACTCGCGGCGCGGCTCGACGTTCGGCCCCATCAGGACCGTGAAGATCCGGTCCGCCTCCACTGCGTCATTGATGGTGACGCGGTAGAGCGTGCGCCGCTCGGCGTCCATCGTCGACTCGTAGAGCTGCGACGCCTGCATCTCTCCCAGCCCCTTGTAGCGGAGGATGCTGACACCCTTGCGGCACTCGGACTGCAGCGACTCGAACGCATCGAAGATCCGCATGTGGACTTCCTGGTCCTTGCCGGAGTCGACCGCGAACGAGAGATCGGCCGCACCGACGAAGCAGTCCGGGCTGAAACCCTGCGACAGGAGTTCGATCAGCAGAGGCTGGAGATGCTCCCCCTGGTGGAGCGTGTAGACCTCGACGTCCGCCGCTTCGCGGCCGCAGCTGGACTCGGGCCCTTCGTAGACCTTGAGTCCGCTGCGTTCGCCCCGGAGCTTCTCGATCTCGGCTTCGAGCATCGCACGCGTATCGACGAAGTGACCTTCACCGTCGACGACCACCCAGTAGGCGGGCAGCACCATGTCGGGCACGGTGGCTTCGGCGAGATACCGGGCGAACGGAATCTCGGCTTCGATCGGGAGCCTGTCGGCGAACGCCTTGATCCGTGACAGCAGCGAAACGAACGCCTCGAGCTGGGGACGGTCCAGCTCGCGTTCGTCCCCGCCCCTCTTGACGACGAGTCGCGTGGTGCCGAGTCCGAACTCGATGAGCGCGGCCTGGAGCTGGTGGTCGCTGACGATGTACTTCTGCCGATTGCCCTTCTTGATCAGGTAGAGCGGCGGTTGCGCCACGTAGACGTGACCGCGCGCGATCAGCTCCGGGAGCTTCCGGTAGAAGAGCGTCAGCAGCAGCGTGCGGATGTGGCTCCCGTCCACGTCCGCGTCCGTCATGATGATGATCTTGTTGTAGCGGAGGCGGGTCTCGTCGAACTCCTCCGTCACGAACCCGGTGCCGATCGCAGACACGATCGTCTTGATCTCCTCGTGGTCGAGGATGCTGTCCACCGGCGCCTTCTCGACGTTGAGGATCTTGCCGCGCAGCGGAAGGATCGCCTGGTTCGGCGTCCGTCCCTGCTTGGCGGTCCCACCTGCGGAGTCACCTTCCACGAGGAAGAGCTCGGCGTCCTCGGGGCGCGTTCCCTTATGGCAGTCAGCCAGCTTGGCGGGCAGTCCGCTGCCCTCCAGGACCGACTTCCGTCGCACGAGGTCGCGTGCCTTGCGGGCCGCTTCGCGCGCACGCTTCGCGTCCAGCGCCTTCTGGAAGATCACCTTCGGGATGATCGGCTTCTCTTCGAAGATCGTCCGCAGCCCGTCGCCGACGAGCGTCTCGACGATGCCCTGCACCTCGCGGTTGCCGAGCTTGATCTTGGTCTGGCTCTCGAACTGCGGTTCGGGAACCTTGATCGAGAGGATCGCTGTCAGACCTTCGCGGAAGTCATCGCCGCCAGGGAGCGTGTCCTTGGCCTTCAGCATCTTCTCGGACTTCGCGTAGTTGTTCAGCGCGCGCGTGAGCGCCGTCCGCATGCCGACGAGGTGCGTGCCGCCTTCGATCGTGTTGATGTTGTTGACGAAGGTGAGGACCGTCTCGTTGTAGCCGTCGTTGTACTGGAGGGCGACTTCGAGCTCGTAGACCTTGTCCGGGTCCTCCGGGTGGCTGGCCGTGCCGGTGATCGCGACGACGTCCTTGTGGAGGGTGTTCTTGCTCTCGTTGAGGTCGGAGACGAACTGACGGAGACCCTCCGGGAACTGGAACTCCTCCGACTGCCCGCTCCTCTCGTCCACGATCGTCAGCGTCAGACCGACGGTGCCCATCAGGTAGGCGAGCTCACGGAGGCGCTTCTTGAGCACGTCGTAGTTGAGCTCGGTGGCTTCCATGACCTGCGGGTCGGCCTTGAAGCGCACGCTGGTGCCAGACTCCTCCGTATCTCCGATCACCTCGAGGTCGGTGCTCTTGTTCCCACGGACGAAGGTCTGCTTGTAGACCTTGCCATCGCGGAAGACCTGGACCTCGAGCCACTCGGACAGCGCGTTGACGACCGAGATCCCGACGCCGTGCAGACCGCCCGAGACCTTGTAGCTGCCCTTGTCGAACTTCCCGCCCGCGTGCAGCTTGGTCATGATGACCTCGAGCGCGGGCACGCCCGTCTCGTGCATGTCCACCGGGATGCCGCGGCCGTTGTCGCGGACCGAGCAGGAGCCATCGGTGTGGACGCGGACGTCGATCTTCGAGCAGCGTCCGGCAAGCGCCTCGTCGACCGAGTTGTCGACGACCTCCCACACGAGGTGGTGCAGGCCCTTCACGCCCGTGTCGCCGATGTACATCGCCGGGCGTTTCCGCACGGCCTCCAGTCCTTCGAGGACCTTGATGGAGCTGGCGTCGTACTTCTTCTCGCTGTCAGACATGTGCTGTCCCGCCCATTCGAAAAACGATCTCGCCGATCTGCTCGGGCGCCAGGAACTCATTGCACGCCTTGCGGATCGAGTCCCGACGGAACCCGATCATCTCGGCGTAGAGCGGCGCGGAATCGACCGCGACGTAGAGCCTGCCGCCCCGGAATCCCACGACCTCCAGGTGCTTCGCGGTCCTCTCGCCCACTGCGTGCTCGAGAGCGTCCTTGAAGCGAACCCGACTGGCCTTCGTGCCGACCTCACTCAGGACCCCCTTGAGGAAGGCCGCTGCATGCTTGGGGTCGGTCACGATCCGCTGATCGGCATCAGGATGTAGGTGTAGGAATCACCCAGCGTGAACTTGGCCGGGGTCGAGTCGTCCGTCATGTCGATGCGCACGAGCTCGCGGTCGGAGACCTTCAGCGCATCGAGGAGGAAGTCCGGGTTGAACGAGATGCTCCCCCCGGGCCCGTTGAGCTCGATGCCCATCGAGAGGTCCGCGCGTCCGATGCCGCTGCTCTCGGCGGAGAGCTTGACCTCCGACCCCTCGAACTTGAACCGGACCATGCGCACCTCGCCGGAGCTGAGGATCGCAACTCGCCGCAGGTTCTTCTCGAGGTGCTCACGCTCGATCTCGATCGTGGAGTCGGCGGCCTTCGGGATGACCTGCTCGTACTCCGGGAAACGGTTGTCGAGGAGCTGACTGATCAGCTCGGTGCCGTCGAGCGCGAAGCGGATCTGGTTGCTGCTGATCGAGATGCGCAGCGGTTCGCTGCTCTCGTCGGACACGGCCTTCGACAGCGCCTGCAGCGCGCGGATCGGGATGACCACACGGGAGTTCTGCGCGTCGCCACCGTGCTCGGTGTAGCAGAGCGCGAGGCGACGGCCGTCGGTTCCGATGAGGCGCGCGCCGCCGTCCTTGAGCTCGAGCAGCAGGCCGTTGATCGCGTAGCGGGTCTCCTCGCGTGCCGCGGCGAAGCTCGTCCGACGGATCATGTCGAGGAACTCGCGCACCGGCACCTCGACCTCGACGCCCTGCTTGAACTCGGGTTCGGCGGGGAACTGCGAGGGATCATTGCTGACGAGGACGAACGAGCCCGTGCCGGCATCGATCGTGGTCCGGCCTTCCTGGCCCGACAGGGTCAGCGTGGGGTCACTCAGCTCGCGCAGGAGGGCCGAGGTCTCGCGTGCGGGGAGCAGCGTGCGGCCAGGTTCGGCGACCTTCACGGCATCGACCGGGACCTTTGCGGAGATCTCCAGGTCGGTCGCGTACAGCGTGACCCCATCGGCTGTCGCGTCCATCAGGACGCTCTGGATCACGGGCTTCGGGGTCTTCAGGGGGGGGATCCCACCGACCACCGTGAAGGCTTCCTGGAGTTGCTGTCGGTCGCAGAGGATCTTCATGGCGTGGAACGGCGCGAATCTAGGGGTTCCTGGCCTTGGTTGGAACGCTCAGGACGACGATCCCACGGGAGGTTTCACGACCAGCGCACGTTCCGTCGATCGCTTCCGGATCACCCGACTCCAAGGCCTCCCGACATCGTCCGCCTGCGGTCACCGTTCGTGGGTCGCTCGGTTCTCTAGGGTAGTTCTGTTGTTTCTCTCTCTTCAGACCTCTTCCGTCCCGTCACGGGTGTGGAGAGAGCGACGGACGCCACTGACAAGTGCCGGTCGGAAGTGCACTTGGATCGGTCGGACCAGCCGGTTGGCGAGTGGACAACCCGGGGAGCCTTACCCGGATCCTCCCCATCTCTCCCCTCGGGGTGAAGGCGCGCGGGGTCGACGTGAGACTCGGGTGTGAGAGAGATCCCCCGGTTCTCCGACAGGGACCCAACGTTGCCCCACGCATGTCTTGGCACAGGTGACCCCCACCGGGTGCGGTCACTCACCGGCGAGGACAACCCACGCGTCAAGAGTCAAAAGAATGGCCGCGTCGGCCGGGTGTGGCGAGACGGCCCGGAGCAAGGCAGTCGAGCCGTGGTTCACTGCGCGAGTCGGCGCAAGATTTCGTCCAGGTCGACGGACTCGATCTCCTCGGCGCGGATCGGCGGCAGGCTCTTGAACTTCCGGTACTCGTCGATGCTCGAGAGCTCCACGTAGTCGCGGTAGCTCATGCGACCGGACTCGCGGCTCTCGCGCTGCGGCATGGCACGCGTTCGCACGTCGACCTTCTGCAGCGTCGCCTTGGCACGCTGGCAGATGCCGAGCGTGTTCTCGAGATTGCTCCGGATGCGGCCGAGCCGCTCTTCCTGGGCGCCTGGGCTCTCCTGGCTCCGGCTCACCTTGGCGATCGCGACCTCGATGACGGCGATCAGGCAGTTGAGCTTGGTGAGGAGTCGGGTCCGGTATTCGACGGATTCGAGCTGGGTGCGGTCGAGAGGGTCCTTGGACATGGCGGGCCGGGAGGGTTCTGCAGGGTGGAGGATTGAGGGTTGCACCTCCCTCAGAGCACATCCCTTGCCATGCCTGGATCACCGACTGCGTCGGCGTGGGCCCGGCTCGGAGCGGGCGATGCCAACGGTCGTGCCCACGTCTCGGGTGCGGGTTCCTCGACGCTGCAGGCAGGCTTCGCTGCACTTCGGACCCGGTCCTGTGTCGCATCGTCGCAACGTCGGGTTGCGTCCACACGACGGTGTTGCGCCAGGTCGACGCCACGAAGCTGGATCGAACCCCCCAGCTGGATCGACGGATGGTCGATAATCCGGGAGTGGCCGACCCATCAACCAAGCCCGACGGCGCGACGAACGACAGGACCGCAGCGTTCTGGGACGAAAGGCACCGGACCGCGAAGGGCGAGGCGCACGACAACTTCCTGCGTCACCCACTGATCCAGGCCTACATCTCGCTGCGGGCCTTCGGCCAGATCGTCGGTCACCTCGATGTCGTTGCGGCCGAACTCCAGTCGAGAACGGAGCCCGGAGACCAGATCCTCTCCGTCGGATGTGGTCCGGCAGGCAAGGAGCGAGCTCTCGCGAAGAAGCTCCCGGACCGCCAGTTCGTGGCGATCGACATCTCACCGGAGACGGTGGCGCGCGCCGCTGCAGAGATCCACGCAGAGGGACTGCACAACCTGTCGCTCGCGCTCGGTGACTTCAACGACCTCCAGCTCGAGTCCGGTCGCTACCGCGCCATCCTCGGGTTGGGCGCGATCCACCACGTGGAAGCGCTCGAGTCCTTCTGGACGGCCTGCGCCAACGGATTGACCGCGGACGGTGTCCTGCTCGCGCAGGAGTTCGTCGGTCCGAATCGCTTCCAGTGGACGGATGCACAGGTCGCCGCCGGTGACGCCGCTCTGCGAGACCTGGTGCCCGATCACCACAAGGTCCACCACCAGCAGATCCGCAGGACGCCCGTCGACGTGATGCTCGCGCTCGATCCATCCGAGGCGGTTCGCTCCCGGGACATCCTGCCGACCTGCAGGGACGCGGGATTCACGATCGAGGGCTACGCCAGCGCTGGCTGCGCGCTGCTCCAGCCGGTGCTGATGTACCAGATCGACACGTTCGACCCGTCGAACTGGGAGCACAACCACGTGCTGTCGTCGCTGTTCCGCGAGGAAGACCGACGCATGCGTGCGGGCGAGCTGGAGGACGACTTCGCGATGTTCGTCGCACGACCGCCGCGCTGACGGAGTCAGTCCGAAGCCGTTCAGCGGCTCTGCAGCGAACGCGCGAGCAAGTCCTCGGCGATCGACGGCAGCGCGAACTGCCCGGCTCGACCGACCACCATCGTCGTCACGGAGCCGACGTGGAACAGGAACTGCGCGACGTTCTGGTCCTGGTAGGCCAGGATCGCGTAGGAGCCCTGTGCGGACATCACGGGGAGGCTCGGTGCCGCCGCCCCGAATGTCGACACGACGAAGATCTCGTCGATGCCGTCGGTGTAGGTCACGACGAGACTCGACTCCGGGCGCAGCAACTCGCGCACCACCCGTGCCTTCGAGAACCGGTAGCCCGAGGGAATCCGGTTGGATGCAGGCAGCACCGGCGCGGCTTCCAGCGCCATCACCTGGACGGCGGTCTGGATGCTCCGGAAGTCCTCGACGTTGCGGGTCGGCTGCCAGAAAGCGTGTCCCGTCAGCGACAGCGGGGTGACTTCCTCGAACCGCGTCACCTCGAGCGTCGACACCAGGACACCGGCAGGGTTGAACTCGGCGCGGTAGAGCGGGTAGCTCGTGGCGGCGTCGAGCTCGAGCACCCAGGGGCTCCGGCCGAGCTGGCGCGGCAGCAGCGCGATGCGGCGGGTCGGGCGGTCCAGGCGGACGCGCGAACCCAGGTCGATGACGACGTAGTTCTGGGTGGCGAGCTGCGGATCGACGACCCGGAAGTTCGCATGGAGATGCAGGTAGCCGGCGTAGCCCCTGTAGAGCTCGCGGCGGGTCGGCTCGGACATCGCCGCGCTGGACGAACCTTCGAGCCCAGCGAACTGGAGATCGAAGCGCGCTTCCCCGGACCCGCTCTGGTCCGGCGTGAGGACCAGGTCCTCTCGGATTCCGGTCCACGCGGGCCCCGCAGGGCCGACCTCGAGCACGCGCCGCAGCTGGCTGACGCGGAGCGACAGCGAGGTCTCGGCGGCCGCGATCGCTTCGAACGTCGCGAGCGTGTTCGACTCGCCGGCGCCGAACCCAGACTCCACCTTCGTCTCGGCACCGGATGCGAACACGGAGCCGGACGCGGAGAGTGCCCATGCCGACGCAGCGAGCAGTAGACCCGCTGCCGATGCGCGCATGCGCCTCTGGCGTCCGATCACCATCACGCCCGGTTCATCGGCCATCGCGGAGCTTCTCCAGCAGAGTGGCCGACGCGTACTGGTCGGACAGCGGTCGATCGACGCGAAGGAACGTGATCCGGGGGCCGGCTCCGTTGCTGGCCCCTCGGTCGTCGAGCAGGACGATCGCCAGGGAAGCGGAGAGAACGACGGTCGCGGCAGCGAGAGCCGCCACCGGAACGCGGCGCGCGCGCACGGCGGTCCGGGCCTGCTGGACATCCCTGCGGATGCGTGCCCAGAGCCACCCCGGAGCCCGGCTCGGTCGGGCCCACGAACGGACCACGTCCTGGTCCACACCGAGTGACTCGAGCGCGGATCCAGCCCAGTCCGCATCGCGCGGTGCGCTGACGGGAGCGAACGCCCTACGAACTGCATCCAGGCTCGAACCGAGCCGCTCGGCCGTGTCTTCGGCGAGCAGGTCCCGAAGCTCTTCGAGACTCCCCTCGAGCGACTGGGGTGGTGCCACCGGCGTCAGGTTGGCCGCGAGCCAGTCCACAGCCCGACCACCGACTCCTTCGACGATGTCGCCCATCGCCGGGAAGTCCCGTGCCGCCTCGGCCGGTTGGATCGCGAGGCAATCTCTGGCCGCTCCGGCGCGCTCGTTCGCGCGGCGGACGAACGCGGTGAGGGCTTGGGCATCCACCCCCTCGACCTTCGGAAGTCCGGCGATCGCGGCGTCGATGGCCTCCGCGTCGAGCGGGAGACTGGCGAGGACCTGCTCCACCGCCCGGAACGCGCGGCGCAGAGTGGCGAAACGAGAGGTCATGCGACTCCCTCCCGCTCGTCCTCGCCCCCACTCCGCTCGATGTGATCGCGGACGGACATGCCGAGGCTCTTCGCCTTGCTGGACAGCACCTGCTCGATCGCGAGGTGCGCCCGAGCCAGCCGCGACTTCACGGTGCCGAGCTGGACTTCGAGGGTCTCGGCGATCTCGTCGTAGCTCAGTCCCTCGAGGTAGCGCAGCACGAGGATCGCGCGCAGCTTCGGACTGAGCCTCGAGATCGCGACCTGCACCTGTTCGCCCAGCTCGGAGGTCTCGGCGGAGGACAGCGGGTCCTTGCCGTCGTCCACGGGCTCGGAACCCTCGTGGAGGTGCTGGAGGCTCTGTCCGATTCGTCCCGACCGCTGACGCTCGCGACGGCGGTGGTCGATGCTGCAGTTGACGACGATCCGGAACAGCCAAGTGCTGAACCGGGCGTCGAACCGGAAGGTCGAGATCTTCAGGAACAGGACCCGGAACGACTCCTGCACCACGTCCATGGCGTCCGTGGTCGACCCCGTGATCCGGTAGGCGATCGAATAGACCCGATCCCGATAGCGCCGGTAGAGCTCTTCGAACGCCGCCTCGAACCGGTCGTCCTGGACGTCCTGGCAGGCTTCGATCAGCTCGCGGTCAGGGGTTTGTGGGTCGATCGTCACGGAACGGAACTTCCGATGGCTCGGACGGGTCTGGCCGGTTCCCGGGTTCCATCCGACTGTGGAAAACCTTCCATGAGACCGGACCGGGACGACTCTGGGACCGTCGGGCGCGCTTTTCCGGTCGGAGGCTCGATCGGATGCGGGATTTATCCCGGACTCCGACCCGAACCCCTTCCGCGCCCGCGTGGATCCGACGGAACCGGACCCCCGAAGCGTGTCCGCGGCACCGGCTGGTCCCGTCCTGCAGCGGTCGCCCTGCGGACGGGCCCCTGCCGCGTCGCGTCAGCGACCGCCGCCGGTGATGGTCGACAGGCCGTCGGGGACGAACAGCACCTGTCCGCGGCTCGCGTTGCAGCTGGGCGGGCAGGCCAGTTCGCCGCTCGGGATGCAGTCCGCGTTCGAGACCTCGCACAGCATGCCGTTCGGCATCGAAGTGACGACCGACAGCCGGAGGAGACAGACGCGCGACGAGGTCCAGAACGGGTCCTCGTCCCCTGACGGGCTCAGAGCCTGGATCACACCCGAGTTCGGGGCGACCGGGACCAGTGACGCCGTCGTGCCGTCCGCGTCCGTCAGGAACGACCCCGAAGAGATCCTACGGCTACCCAACACGGCCTGTGCGCCGATCGTGCAGGGAAGCAGCCGCTGCAGGGAGCTCGGGCTGCCCAGTCGGAACGCGCAGTGCACGTAGAGACCCTCGGTCGCATGCGGCAGCAGCTGGATGCGGGACAGCGAGGTCTGGAGCAGTCGACTCAGCGAGAGCCGCTGGCCGCCGACGTCGATGAACGGCTCGAGCGCCTGCAGGTCGAGGACGGTGGAGCCCGCGAACCGGAACAGCAGATTGACCCAGGCAGACTCTCCGCCGCCGGGTGCCGGCTCGGTCGTCACCACGACGCGGGCTTCGTGGTCGTAGCCGAAGGTCGTGCGGGGGTCGTTGATGCCCATGCGGCTCTGCACCGCATGCAGGAAGTCGTCCGTGCCGTCCCCGTCCGTGTCGGTGGACAGCGGGTCGAGCAGCAGCGCGCGCTCCACGCGATCCGGCAGCAGGTCTCCGTCGGTGTCGACGAACGGGACCGGGTCTGCGGCGAGCGCCTGTGCGCCGGCAGCGAACGACCAGGAGTCGGCTGCGTGCGCGTCGATGGAACCAACCTCGTGTTGACCTGGAGCCATGACCGCGCGCCACGGGTCAGGCGCGCCGAACAGGAGGCCCACCGACAGCATCGGTGCGGCAATCCACAGGCACGTACGAGGGGTCGACATCACGTTCTGCCCCGAGGGGTGGTGGGCAGCTGCGCGGGGTGAGGGGAGGGGGCTCCTCTGCACGCCGTCGTCCGACATTCAAACCCAGGTCGGCTGATCCGACAAGCGGGGGTCGACCTGGGGTGATTCCCGCGTGCGGTTGTTTTCACCCCAACCACGGGGTAAGACGCTCGGCCCGGTCCGCGGACCGGAACGCGCCCGTAGCTCAGCTGGATAGAGTGTCGGCCTCCGAAGCCGAAGGTCACAGGTTCGAATCCTGTCGGGCGTGCCATTCCGCCGAGCGCAAGCGCACCATGCTCTACCGCATCCGCCTCGCGTCGGCCGCGCAGCGGCGCATCGACGTCGAACTCCGGCTCGGGGTCGAAGATCTTGCGGACGTGCGCGGAGCCGCTGGCCTTCCGCGGGGTTCCAGGCCGGATGCCGGGACCAGCGCGGCGGTGGACGAGGTCGAGCTGTTCATGCCGGCGTGGACGCCGGGCAGCTACCTGATCCGAGAGTTCGCCCGCCAGGTCCACGGCGTCCGCGTGCATCGCGTCGACGGAACCGAGATCCCGGTCCGGAAGCGCACGAAGAACCGCTGGTCGTTCTCTGCGGATGACGCCGGTGTCGTCGTCTCGTGGCAGGTCTACGCGCACGAACTGACGGTCCGCACCGCCTGCGTCACCGAGGACTTCGCGTTCTGGAACGGTGCCAACGTCGTTCTGTGGCCCGCAGGCATCGAGCAGTCTCCGGCTCGCTTCGAGGTCGACGTCCCGAACGGCTGGTCGTTCGTCGCTGGATCCGCGCCGGTCGAACTCGGAGAAGGCACGGCCACCTTCTCGTGCGCGAACCTCGATGAGGCGGTCGACACGCCGTGCCTCTGCGGGCCGGTCGAAGCGTTCTCGTTCGAGTTCGGGGATCGCGAGCATCGCTTCGTGCACGCGGGACTCGCTGGCGTGCGTCCGCCCGAACGCTTCCGGGACGACGTCGCGCAGATCGTGCGGACCACGGCTGCGGTGTTCGGGGGAGAACTCCCCTACCCGCGCTACACCTTCCTCTCGCTCCACAGCGCGGCCGGCCGCGGCGGTCTCGAGCACTGTGACTCCACCACGCTGCTGGCGCCCCGGACGACGTTCCGTCCGCGGGCTGCCTACGAGGACTTCCTCGCGCTGATCGCGCACGAGTATCTCCACGTGTGGAACGTGAAGCGGATGCGCCCGCGCGAGTTCTGGGACTACGACTACGAGTCCGAGAACTACACGCGCCTCCTCTGGGTCGCGGAGGGCATGACCGCCTACCTCGACGATCTGCTGGTGAGGCGCGCGGGCATCTCGAGTCCGGCCGCCTATCTCGAGCGGCTCGAGTCGCACGTGCGCGGCCTCCTCTCCAACCCCGGTCGACACGTGCTGTCGCTCGCGGACTCGAGTTTCGACGCTTGGATCAGGCTCTACCGGCCTGACGAGAACACGCGCAACTCGTCGCAGAACTACTACACGAACGGCGCTCTCGCGGCGTTCGTCATCGACGTGGCGATCCGGCGGAGCAGTGGCGGTGCACGAAGCCTCGACGACGCGCTGCGCGCACTGTGGAGACGGAGCTTCGACGAGGGCAGGGGCTACGACCTCGAAGACGTGTTGGCGTGCATCGACACGGCAGCAGGAAGGTCTCTGTCCAGGTTCGTTCTCGCGCTCGTCGAGGGTCCGTTCGACCCGAACCTGGGCGAGGCGCTCGAGCTCTTCGGTCTGGAGCTCGAGGGTCGGGGTGCACCCGTGCCGTTCCTCGGCGTTCGCTTCCGTAGCGACACGACGATCCTCGCCTCGGTCGAAGACGGGACGCCGGCGCATGCGGCCGGGCTCTGTCCGGGCGACGAACTCCTCGCGGTCGATGGGCTTCGGGTCGAGTCGGACTCGTGGAACACCGTCTGGGACCAGGTAGCGGCTGCGGATCGTCCGGTGTCGATCCTCCTCGCGCGTCGCGGCGTGATCCGCACCTGCAGCGTGACGCCCGTCGAGGAGCACGCGCAAGGGATGCGGATCAAGTCGGTCGCCTCCCCCACCGAGTCCCAGCTCGCCCACCGCGAGTCCTGGCTCGGTGACAGGCGGATCTGACGGATTCCGACCCAGGCTTCCGGATCTATGCAGCGCGTGCTCGGCGCGGGGGCGCGAGACCTTCAACGCATGCGCCGGATCACTCCGCGCAGCACGCCCCGGATCTCCAGACGGGTCGGGTAGATCGGGCTGAGCGCCGAGTTGGCGGGCTGCAGGCGGATGCGACCGTTCTCCTGGTAGTAGCGCTTCAGGGTCGCCTCCTCGTCGTCGACGATCGCAACCACGATGTCGCCGTTGCGGGCGGTGTTGCGCCGTTCGATCACCACGAAGTCGCCGTCGTCGATGTGGTCCTCGATCATCGACTTGCCGCTGACGCGGAGCACGTAGTGACCCTCACCGGTCGGCACGAGGTCGGTGAGCGGCACGAGTTCCTGGTCCTCGATGGCTTCGATCGGTCGACCGGCAGCGATCGTTCCGCAGATCGGCAGCTCGGGCGCCATGCTCGCCGGCATCCCGTCGATGCCATCCGGGTCGTAGAGGATGGCCACGGCCCTCGCCTTGGCGCGATCGCGCTGGATCGCTCCCTTGGACTCGAGGTGTCGCAGGTGCTCGTGCACCGTGATCTTGCTGACTCCCAGCGCCTGCGCCGCTTCTTCGAGCGTCGGAGAGATGCCCTGTTCGTTGCGGTAGTCACGGAAGAAGCGCAGGACCTTCGCCTGCTTCTCGGTGAGCATCAGTTGCATGGACGGATCTCCTGGCGACGCGAGTGGTTGCGGGAGCTGGTGGCACCGCCACCGCCGCGTTGTCGATGGTCGAGCGGCGGCGGCTGCTGCGCTAGACCGAATTCCATCGAGGGGTTGGGAACCGAGCGGCTGCGCGCGAGCAGCCGTTCGAGGAACTGTGATCAGCCGAGGAAGAGCAGGGCCGCGAGGCCGAGGGCGGTCACAGCCACGGTGCCGACCGCTTCGAGCACGAGCGGCAGCTCGCGACGCGTCGCGGGGACGCGCTCTCGCGTGACCGTCAACTTCGGCTGACGCTCCTCGACGTCGTCGAGCACGATCCGCCGGAGAGCCGGCTTCGGGACCGCGCGGAGACCACTGCCCGAAGTCGCCGACGTCGCCCGCTCCACGACGAGCTCCCGACGGCGGATCACAACAGTCTCCTGCGCGACGACCTGCTCCTGCGCGACGACCTGCTCCTGCGCGACGACCTGCTCCTGCGCGCTGGATCCACCTGCGGGCGGGACCTCGACCGGCGCGACCTCCTCGCATGCCTGCAGGGTCACCAACTCCTGGGTCACCAACTCCTGGATCACCGACTCCTGGATCACCGACTCCGGGGTCACCGACTCCTGGTTCGTGTCGAAAGGGAGCTGGCCCTGCCGGGCCGACGGGGTCGAACGCCCTCCGCGCGCGGTCCCGACCTTGAGCACGCCTCGACGCGATGCCGCGCCGTCCTGCCCAACCTCCTCTCCTGCGCCACCCAGCAGGGCGGGGCTCGTCGTGGCCTTGGGGGCGTAGTTTCCGGCGCGGCGGGAGAGGGACTGGAGGGGGGTGGTTGCGGCAGCCATGTTCGGTCCTCGTTCGGGTCTGTGGAGGATGTTCGGTAGCTGTTCACCCGAACACAAACCGAAAGTGGAAAACTTTTAGGTGCCTGTTCGGGAGCCGCGGCCGCAGGCGGTGTCCAGTTGACTGACCCTGTGTGGAATTCTCGGCCCCGGTCTACGGTTTCCGGTCACCACCTGTAGACGAACGAGCGCGCGTGGACGAGACGACGAGAGACCCGATCGAAGAGCTGCTCCTGGAGCACGGCCTCCATCGACGGACGCTCGTCGTTCTCGAGCGGATCGCGCAGGCGGTCGAGCGCGGCGGCACGTTTCCCCGCGGGGACATCGCGAAGGTTCTCGGCTACCTCCGCGAGTTCATCGAAGAGGTCCATCACGGCAAGGAGGACACGGTGGTCTACCCGCTCGTCCTCGAGCTCGCGGACGACGACGTGGCCGAAGAGGTCGGCCGGCTCCTCTGGGACCACGTCGCGACCCGGGACCTGCTCGCGTCGCTGACCATGTTCGCGGAGTCCAGCGACCCGCAGGAGCAGGAGAGGGATGGGTTCTGCCAGATGGTGCGCGCCTACGTGCAGCGGATGAACCGCCACATGAACCTCGAGGAACGGCTCCTGTTCCCCGCCGTCCGCACGCTCGACCCCGAGCAGATCGCCGAGATCGCGCGCGGCTGCGCGGATGCGACCCGCGGCCAGCGTGGTGCGAGCGAGTGGGCCGGCGACATCGCCGAACTCGAAGAGCACTGGATCGCCTGAGGACCTCCGGCGGCGTTGTGTTCGAGCTGCACGTCCCTCGACTCGCCGACCGGTGTCCGTTCCGTGGGTTGGACCGCTCTTCGCACCTCTTGTAGAAAAGCAGGAGTCCGGGCCCGGGAGGGGGCCGGTCGAACCCCGCAGAACCGTCCCGCGAGGCGGTTCGCTCGACGCTCGAACTGCCGGCTCAGGAATCCCCGCATGCAGCTGCAACTGTCCCGCCCCCTGGTGTGCTTCGACCTCGAGTCCACCGGGCTCGACGTCCTCAACGACCGCATCGTCGAGATCGGCTTCGTCAAGCTGCACCCGGACGGGACCCGCGAGCAGATCCAGCGCCGCGTGGACCCCGGTATCGACATCCCCGAGTCCGCGACCCGGATCCACGGCATCCGCAACGACGACGTCCGTGGCCTGTTCGGCGAGCCGAGCCTGGCTCGGATCGGAGCCGACCTGATCGCGTTCGTCGGCGACGCCGATCTCGCCGGCTTCAACGTCGTCGGCTACGACCTGCCGATGTGGCGCGCCGAGTGCGAGCGCCACGGCCTCGAGTTCTCGATGGAAGGCCGCCACGTCCTGGACGCACGCCTGGTCTTCCTCGGCAAGGAGCCGTCCTGGGACCGGTTCATCCAGGGGCCGCGCAACCTGAACAACGCGGTCCTGCACTACTGCGGGCGGGACCAGGCGGCGGTCTTCGCGCAGCGCGATGCCGCGGACGACAGCGGCGCCGGCGCCGACCTCGACAAGGCCAACCGCCACTCGGCGGTCAAGGACGCGGACGCGACGCTCGACGTCCTCCTGGCCCAACTGCAGCGCTACTCCGACCTGCCGCGCGACGTGCCCGCGCTGGCCGAGTGGTGCGCGGCGATCGCGTCCGAGCAGCAGCGTTCGATGGCCTGAGTCGGGGCCGGGCGCGCTCCGAGTGAGTCGCCCGCGGAACGGTCCGTCAGTCGGTCCGGACCAGGTCCGAGGCGAACAGCGCCTCCTTGGTGCGGATGCCGCGGTAACCCTCGCGGAGCACCACGTGCCCCACGGGCGCGCGGAGGCTCTGGCCGGGCGCCGCGCAGAGCAGCACGTCTGGCTGGAACTCGCGGATCGCGGTCCACACCGACGCCGTGAAGTCGTAGGTCGTCCGGACCTGCGTGTCGGTCGTGTAGAAGCGCAGGTGCCGCGGGTCGCCCGACCACGGCGTGTGCACGTCGCCGCGGCCGTCGATCAGCGTCGTGCGCGGCTCGCGCACCGGCAGCACCGCCAGCTCATGCGTGGCTTCGCGCGCGACCTCGGCGCAGAGCTCGGTGTGGAACGGGCCGTGGCCCGCGAGCCGGAACGGGAACTCCCGCTCGGCGCTCTTCACCTTCGGCAGCATCTCGAGGAGGGCCGTGACGCCCTTCTCGGTGCCGGCGAGCACTTCGTGGCCGCCGAGTCGGATCGAACGAGCGACGAAGTGGTCGTCGCCGCGAGCTGCCACCTCGGCGAGCGCGCGCTCGACGCTTCCGACCAACGCCGGGTCCGGCTGCCAGGTGGCGGGGTCGACGGTGGTCGTCAGGATCTGACCGCCTGTCGCCAGCTTCTGGAGCCTCGCCATCGCCGCGACCAGCGCCCAGCCATCACGGACCGTCATCGCTCCAGCGGCCGGCATCGCGGTGTACCAGCCGAGCGAGTTGCCGGCGATCGCGCAGATCTCGTAGCGCTCTGCCGCTCCTTCGAGCCACGCCATCGTCGCGAAGTAGATCAGCTCGGCGGCGTTCTGGCCGTCGAGGTGGAGCCCGGGTCGGAACGAGGGCGCCGCATCGAGCTCGGTGATCGTGGGGCGCCCCTGGACCGCGCGAGCGTCGTCGGCCTCGGCGAGCGCGTCGGCGACGGGACCGGGGCGGAGCTGGCGTCCGATCGAGCCGAGCTCGGCGCGTCCGTAGCTTCCGCGACCCGGACAGAACAACACGGCGAGCGGGCGGCTCATCGGCGTTCCTCCGCGGCGAGCTGCCGCGCCGCCTCGACCACGTCGTCGGTCTGGATCAGCACGAGGTTCGCGGCCTCGGCGAGCGGGACGTAGGTGTCGTCGCCGGCGATCCGGCGGATCACCACGTCGCGGCACGCAGGGTCGGTGGCCAGCGCGGTCGCGATCAGCGGCGTCGGGCCACCGGCGGTCGCCCTGCACTCGTCGACGAGGAGGACCCTGCCGGTCGCCAGCGCGTGCTCCTTGACCGCGTCGATCGGCAGGGGCGCGAGCCACCGGAGGTCGACTATGCGAGCGCGGATCCCCTCGTCGGCGAGCCGTTTCTGCGCCTGCATGCTCATGAACAGTCCGTTGGCCCAGGACACGATCGTCAGGTCGTCCTCGTCCGAGGCGCCGTGCACCCTCGCTTCGCCGAGCGGCACCATCTCGCCCGGCTCCGGGTATGCGCACTCCCAGAGGCTGTCGCCCTTCTCATGCAGGTCCTTCTGCATGTAGAGGGCGATCGGTTCGAGGAACAGGCAGACCTTGCCCGCTTCGGCGGCCGCCGCCATGCACGTCCGCAGCATCCCCACCGCGTCGTCGCCGCGCGCCGGCGAAGCGATGATGAGCCCCGGGATGTCGAGCAGCGCGCCGATGCTGTTGTCGTTGTGGAAGTGGCCGCCGAAGCCCTTCTGGTACGCGTAGCCGGCGATCCGCACGACCATCGGGTTCGCGAACCGACCCTCGCTGAAGAACTGCAGGCTCGCTGCCTCTCCCCGGATCTGGTCGAGCGCGTTGTGCACGTAGGCGAGGTACTGGATCTCCGGGATCGGCAGCGCGCCGACCTGCGCCATGCCCTGCGCGAGGCCCAGGATCGTCGTCTCGTCGAGGATCGTGTTGAACACGCGGGCCGGCCCGAACGTGTCGTAGAGCCCTGCGGTCACGTGGTAGACGCCGCCCTTCTTGGCGACGTCCTCGCCGAACAGGAGCGACTCGGGATACGCGGCGAGGATGTCCTTCAGGCCCTGGGCGATGCGGAACGCCAGGTGCCGCGGCCTCTGGTCCGTCTCGGGGAGCCGGTCGCCGAAGACCTGCCGCCGCCGCGCGTCGTTCGCGGTCCTGCCGCGGAGCGAGTCGGTCGCCGGGAGCTCGAGCGGGGCGCGGACCTGCTCGGCGGTCCGGATCTTCGGTCGGCTGCTCGCCTCGTGGCCGGCGCGCTCGATGCGCTGGCGCATGTCGAGGTACAGCGCGCGCAGTCCGTCACGGTCGATCGCGCCGGTCGACAGCAGGAGGTCGGCGAACGCGAGCAGCGGGTCCTGGGCCTCGACGCGCTCCAGCTCGTCCTCGGTCCGGTAGACGGTCTCCACGTCGGAACCGGCGTGACCCATCAGGCGCACGGTCTTCAGGTGGAAGAACACCGGCCGCCGCGTGCGGCGACAGTGGTCGATCGCGGCGAGCGCCTGCGTGAACGCCGACGGCACGTCGCGGGAGTCGGCCGCGAAGTAGTCGAGGCTCGGTCGCCGCTTGAACATCCGCTCGATGTAGTCGTCCGGCGTCCTCGTCGAGATGCCGATGCCGTTGTCCTCGCACGCGAAGATCACGGGGCAGGGCTGCTTGTGCTGGACGGCCGCTGCGGCAGCGTTGAACCCGGCCTGAGCGGTTGCGTGGTTGGTCGACGCGTCGCCGAACGAGCAGTAGACGACCGAGTCCTCGGGCAGCGCGCACGGCAGTCCCAGTCGGTGCAGGCGGGCGACGCCGATCGCCAGTCCGACGGCTTTCGGCAGGTGGCTCGCGATCGTGCTGGTCTGCGGTGGGATCCACAGCGAGCGGCTGCCGAGCACCTTGTGCCGACCGCCGGAGATCGGGTCCTCGGCCGCAGCGGCGAAGGACAACATCGCGTCGAAGATCGGCGTCTCACCGTGGGCACGGCGGGCGCGCGCGGAGACGAAGGCTCCCGACCGGTAGTGCAGGAGCGCCGGGTCCGTCGTCCGCAGCAGGTGGCCGAACACCGCGTTCGCCTCGTGGCCGCTGCTGCCGATCGTGTAGTAGCTCCGGCCCTCGTCCTTCATCCGGCGGGCCTCGAGGTCCTGCAGACGGGACTGGAGGCCCGCCTCGAAGATCCGGACCGCGGTGCGCCGCGTGAGCGCGACGCCCGGGACGATCGGCCCGTCCATCGGTCCGGTGCGGTCTGGGTCGGGGCCGTGGTGGAGATCGAGGAGGGCCTCGAAGCGACCGGCGACCTTCTGTTCGCGGCGGATGGACATGGGTTCGGGAAGGGTCGGGCATCCTAGCCGTGGTCCGCGACCCCACAACGTGCCAACCGTCGTTGGGTCCGCGCGACGGCGGGCGATACCCTGCCCGCCCACGATGATCGCGTCGGCGGAGCTCCACGAGACCCTGCTCGAACTGGCCTTCCTGTTCGGGCTCTGCATCGCCGTCGCGATGCTGTTCCTGCGGCTGAAGATGCCGCCGGTCGTCGGCTACCTGGCGGCAGGCGCGCTGGTCGGTCCCAACGGCCTCGGGCTCGTGCCGCAGGTCGGGCTCGTCGAGCAGCTCGCCGAGATCGGCGTGATCGTGCTCCTGTTCACCGTCGGGCTCGAGCTGTCGCTCGCGCAGCTCGCGCGAATGCGGGCGTCGGTGTTCCTGGGCGGTGGGATCCAGCTCGCGGCGACGATCGCACTCGGCGCGCTGACGACGGCGACGACCGGGATGCCGTTCGGGCAGGCGGTGTTCCTGGGCTACATGCTCGCGCTGTCGAGCACGGCGGCGATCACCAAACTGCTCTCCGACCGCGGCGAGCTCGGGCGCCCGGCGGGTCGGATGGCGGTCGCGATCTGCATCGCCCAGGACCTCGCCGTCGTGCCGATGATCCTGAGCCTGCCGCTCCTGAGCGGTGACGGCAGCGGGCCACTCGCGGCGCTGGGTCAGATGTCGGCATCCCTCGGGCTGTTCGCGGCCCTCGCCGCGCTCAGCTGGCTCGTCGTCCCGCGACTGCTCGACCTCGTCGCCCGGACGCGGAGCCGCGAGCTCTTCCTGCTGGCAGTGCTCGTGTCGTGTCTGTCGATCTCGCTGGCGACCTCGGTGCTCGGACTGTCGCTGGCGCTCGGCGCGTTCCTCGCGGGCGTCGTGCTCGGTGGCTCCGACCACCACCACCAGGCGGTCGCCGAGGTGGAGCCGTTCCGCGACGCGCTCGCGAGCCTGTTCTTCGTGTCGATCGGCATGCTGTTCGACGCGCGGGCCTTCCTCGACGAGCCGCTGGTCGTCGGACTGGCGCTGCTCGCGGTCGTCGCCGGCAAGGCCGGGATCGCGGCGCTCGCCGTGCGGATGACGAAGGCGCCGTGGTGGACGGCCGGCCGCGCCGGGCTGATGGTCGCGCAGGTCGGCGAGTTCTCGTTCGTCATCGCCCAGATCGGTGACGACCAGGGGCTCTTGACCGAGCGGGCGAGCCGGATCTTCCTGGTCGTCGCCGTGCTGTCGATCGCGCTCACGCCGCTCCTGTTCGCGCTCGGCAAGCGGATCGGCCGGACCGGCGCGGAGGTCCGCCGCTTCGGCGACGAGCTGACCGACCACGTCGTGTTGGTCGGCTACGGGCCGATCGGCCAGGGGTTGGTCCGCTCGCTGCAGACGCTCGGCATCCCGTTCAGGGTCCTGGAGCTCAACGCCGAGACGGTCCAGAAGGAGCGTCTCAAGGGCCTACCGATCATCCGCGGCGATGCCGGACGGCGCAGCGTGCTCGAGGCCGTCGGACTTCCACGGGCCCGGATGCTGGTCGTCGCGACGAACGACCCGACCGCGAACCGCAAGGTCGTCGAGGCTGCACGACACCTCGCTCCGAAGATCCACATCCTCAGCCGCGCGAGCTACCTCGCCGAGGTTCCGTCACTCGAACACGCCGGTGCGGACGAGATCGTGCCGCAGGAGTTGGAGACCGGCGTCGAGATCGTCGCTCGGACGCTCCGGCACTTCCTGCTGCCGGACAGTGAGGTCGAAGCCCACGTCCAGGAGCTGCGCAGCGCGGCCTACGCGATCCGGAAGGTCGCGCCCCGCCAGGGCGGGACGACGGCGCGGCTGTCCCAGTACGTGCCCGGCCTCCGCGTCTCGGCCTTCCGCGTGGAGCAAGGCTC
>JAQCBR010000154.1 GCA_027621295.1 Planctomycetota bacterium | reverse complement strand
CGGGAGCACGCTCGTCTGCGGAGTCGTCTGGTCGATCACAGGGAGCCACGCGGGCTGCGTTCCCACGTCATCTCCGTTCGCCAGCTGCTGGAACCGGAACGCACCGCCGCTGACCGCGTCCCGGTTGCCTAGGTGCACGCAGTCCACGACGAACGGGGAGCTGACGATCGGGTAGTTGGCCAGCAGCGGGTCCGCCGGCACACCGCCGGTGAAGTCCAGACCCCGGTCGGAGATCGAGCGGAAGCCGTTCGGATCATCCGGGTTCGCCTGTTCACCGGCGTGGACGATGCCGTTGAAGTTGTAGTTCAGCGGAACCGGGATGCTCTGGGCGAGCGAGGCGGAGGACAACAGCGCCAGGCCGACGGCAGACAGGGAGAGCTTGTGGTGGAGCATATCGAGGGGAACCAAGCGGAGAGATCAGAAGGGGCCCGACCCGACGAGCCGAACAAACCCTTCGTCGACAAGTCTGTCCGGGCCCTGGGACTCCGACAACCCACCAACACCACGCTCGCAGATACCGGCCTCCGGTCCACCGCAAACGGCCGCGTCGGCGGCGGCAGCACGAGCCTTCAGCTGCCGGTTCCTGATTGGAACGCCAGCCCCATGGCCAGCGCTTCGCAGAGGTCTCGGTAGACGCCCCCCAGACGCTCGCGGCTCGGATCGGAACCCGCTGCGCGCAGGATCCGACGCGCGAGGCAACCCTCGTCTGCGATGACCTGGAGATGCGTGCGCCAGACATCGGCATCCGCGGCCGTCCGGTCCAGATCGCGCGCGACGAGCTCTTGCCAGATCTCGCCGACCCGGAGCGGCTCGCGGCCGAGCCCCAGGCCGTCGAGGTAGGCCGCAGACCGGACGACGGTCAGGTCACCGTGCCGCTCGACCGACTCCAGCAGCGCAGCGAGCGCTCCGGTCTCGAAGCGCCCCAGGGCATCGAGGTCCGTGCGCGCGCCTTCGGTCAGCCGTCGGAGGACCCCGATGATCGCCGCCAGAACGGCGATGTCGGCGGCCGGACACTCCTGGGTATCGAGGATCCGGATCTCGATCGCGCCCCGATCGAACCGCGCGATCGCCCCGCGCGCATTGACCCACTCGTGCTGCAGAACCCCGTCGGGATCGTGCGGAGCGAGGTCCGTGTGGATGCCGCGGAGCATGCCCTCGTAGGCAGTCCGAGTGCGCCATTCCTCGGGCACGACCCGCCCCGTCACCGACGGCACGCGTGCGCAGTTGCCCCGGTAGAAGAGCATCCGGTTGTCGAGGATGCCCGTCGCGCGCCCCTCGACGAACGGCGTGCTTGCGGAGAGCCCGGGCAGGATCGGCAACAGGAACCGGATCGCCGCGTGCAGCCGCGCGAACTCCTCGTCGTCCGCGAACGGCAGGTTGATCTGCACGCTCTGCAGGTTCGACCAGCCGTGACCCCGGCAGTCGAAGATGCGGTCGAACGCCGAGTAGACCTCGCTGTACTCGTGCTGCCAGAGCACGGCCTCGCGCATCGGGTCCATCCACGGATGCATGCCGGTCGGCATCAGCCGCAGCCCCGCCGGCTCGAGCCGCGCGTTGATGTCGCGGACCGAACGCTGGAACTCCGACACCAGCCCGTCGAGGGCGGGGGCAGGACCGTCGTTCTTCATCTCGATCACGTGCGCGGACAGCTCGTTGCACCACGCGACCACGCCGCGCGGCACGTCCGAGACAACCCCGCCCGCTTCGTCGCGCAGCGCGACGTCGGCCGACGGGCGCACGTCGAGGGAAGAGGCATCGACGACCATCTCCTCGATCTCGACCCCGAAGCCCTCGAACAGGGCGAGTGCGTTGCGTTCAGCGGGCGATGGCTGCATGGCGGCGGGCTTCGACTCGATCGAGGAAGTGCTGGAGGACACGCGCGTAGAGTTCGTCACCGAGGACCTTGTCCTCGAACCCGGCATCGATGTTCGGGTTGTCGTTCACCTCGACGACACGGACCTTGCTCCCCCACTGCTTGAGGTCCACGCCGTACAGCCCGTCGCCGATCAGCTCGGCGGCCCGGAGCGCAGTGCGGATCACCGAGCGGGGCGCGTCCTCGACCGCCAACGTCTCGACCTTGCCGTAGGTCGACTCACCCGACTGCCCGCGCTTGACGATCTGCCAATGGTCGGCGGCCATGAAGTAGCGGCACGCGTACAGCGCCTGCCCGCCGAGGACCCCGACGCGCCAGTCGAACTCGGTCGGCACGAACTCCTGGGCGACGACGAGCTCCGAGTCGGCCATCAGACGCTCGAGTCCGGCCTCGAGCTGGGAGACCGTCTCCGCCTTGAACACGCCGGACGAGAACGCGCCGTCCGGCTGTTTGAGCACACAGGGCAGCCCGAGGATCTCGGCGACCAGCTCCCGGTTGCCGCGGTGGACGATCATCGTCCGCGGCGCCGGGACACCGTGCCTGTCCAGCAGCTCGGCGAGGTAGACCTTGTTGGTGCAGCGGACGATCGAGACCGGATCGTCGAGGACCGCGAGCCCCTCGGCCGCCGCGCGCTGCGCGAAGCGGTGGGTGTAATGGCCGACCTGGGTGGTCGCGCGGATCCAGAGCGCGTCGAAGCCCGGCAGGCGCCCCATGTCGTGGCGGTGGACCCGCTCGACCCGCACCTCCATCCCGCGCGCCACCCGCTCGAAGCGCTGGAGCGCGCGCGCGTTGGACGGCGGGTGCGACTCGTCCTCGTCGACGAGGAGCGCGAGGTGGGCACGGTGGACCTTCGCCTTGCGCGGTCCGCGGCGACGCCGGCCCAGCCATGCCTTGGCCGCGTCCAGCACGAACGGGAAGTGCGACTCGGGAACCGCCTTCGCCGGGATCGGCCCGACGTGCTCGAGCTGCCATTCCCCGTCGCTGCGGGCGAACCGCGCGCGGAGCAGCGGCGCCTCGAACTGCTCCGACAGCGCCCGCGCCAGCGACGCGTAGCGCCGTGCGATCGACCGACCGAAGTAGATCGACAGCACGAACTCGTCCGAGCGCAGCGGGCGGAGCGCCTTCCGGATCGTGTCCGCGAGCTCGACCGAAACCACCCGCGTCAGCACCTGGGAGTGCAGGTCGTTGATCGTCTCGATGCTCGGCCACGCGCGGTGCCCACGCGCCTCGGCGAGGAGGGACACGTAGTAGCCGAGCCGCTGGTAGCCGTAGCTCCGGCTCAGGTTGAAGACCAGCGAGTAGCTGAGGTGGCTGTAGGAGGCGTCCTCGACGTAGCGTCGGGACTCCACCACCTCGACACCGGGAATGGCGAGGGACCAGTCAGTGGGACGGTCGACGACGAACAGGACGCGCACGCGTTTCGTGCCTCTTGGGGCGGACGATGAGGAGGTTCGCGTCGTACGTCAGCACGCCGAGCATGATGCTGCAGACGAGCCGGTCGATGGACACGTGGTAGCGGGGACCGCTCGACAGCGGGTTGGGCCGGAGCGGGTCGGCGACGATGACCTCACGCGCTTCGGCGTCGTAGCCACAGAGCACGACGAAGTGCCCCTGGGGCTCGCCGTGCACGTCGTCGTAGCGCATCGGATCGCCGAGCTCGCGCGGGGTCCCGTAGAGGTAGGTCGCGCTCAGCCCAGCGAGGATCGGCTGGCCCTTCTTCAGGTAGCGACGGATCAGCGCAGAGGTCAGGTCCTCACAGCGCACCTGCCCGCCCTGCTCGACGAAGCTCATGTAGGCCTCGGCGGCCCCCTGCGCGGACGGGAGCTGCAGGTGGTCCCTCCTGGCCTGGAGCTTGGCGAGCAGCGCCAGCGGCTCGAGCTCGAACCAGGTCGGGTCGAAGACCTGGAGATTGAACGTGTAGACGACGCTCTCGTAGCCCTTCGCGAGCGCGTGGCTGCCGAGCAGGACGCCGAGGGTCCCGCCCGATGCCACCCTGGGGACGGACTCGAGCAGCTCCCGCAACGCGATGTCCTCGCCGAAGTGCCGGTAGAGGGCGTGGAGGCAGGTCGGGCCGCACGAGGAGTCGTCCGGTTGGGCGAGGATGTCGAAGGGGATCTCTTCCAACATGACCGACCGCCCTTCAGACGTAGCCCACCGCGGCGAGCACGATCTCGACGACGATCAGCAGCACGATCGCCCACTCCAGAGCGTTGGAGCGCCGGCCATGCCACAGGTCGATGGCCGACTCGCACGCGTGTTCCACCGCCGACAGCTTGTGCAGCATCGCCTTGTGGCGTTCACCGAGCTCGAGGTTGTGCGACAGGTCGTCGAACAGCCGCGCGACCTGGGGATCGTCCCAGGCCTCGTCCGGGCGATCGACGAGGTAGAACCCCTGGGCGAGCTCCAGGCGATGGCGCAGCACTTCGCCGACGCGGCCGACAAGCTTCGAGGTCGAGCGCGGCAGGCGCCGGCCGGCGAGCAACCGCGCGAGATCGAGCGCTTCGCGGACGAGTTCGGCCGTCGCCGCCTCGTGACGCTCGAGGGCCGCCGACTGCCCGAGCACGAGCGCGACTGCGCCGACGAGTCCCGGGCGATCCTCGGGTAGGTGCACCCGGTTCCATCCGACGCGCGGCAGCGCGTAAGGGGGATCGGACCCGATCCGGAGCTCCAGGTTCTCGGCTGCACCGACGCGAAACTGCGCAGAGAGCGCCGAGTCGACGGCGTCGAGCACCCGATCGGGTTCCCCGACGTCCTCGACGACGACCGCCCCGCAGCGGAGCACGTGGACGGTGCTGCCATTCGGCATCCTGCCGCTGACGATGGCAGGCGTGCGGCGAACCACCGCGAGGCCGAGCTCGGAGACGATCGCGTCGAAGTCCTCGACGCGCCGATCGAGGGCGCGCGCCGAGATCAGGCGTGACATGGCTGCCGCAGTCGGGAGACAGGGCGCGTCGTCGGGAGGCTGTTCCAAGAGTGGGCTCCGCACGTGCAAGCGCTGCGCCACGCATCACGGAACCCGGGCAGTCCCCCGCGGATTTCCGACCCGGGCATCCCCGGGCGGGGAATCACGCCTCCTGACTAGAGCAACAGCATCGCGTCGCCGTAGCTGAAGAACCGGTAGCCGAGTTCGACCGCCTCCCGGTAGAGCCGCAGCGTGCGCTCCGTGCCGGCAAAAGCGGCGACGAGCATCAGCAGCGTGGATTCCGGCAGGTGGAAGTTCGTGAACATCACGTCGACGACCCTGAGGTCCTTGCCCGGGTGGAGGAAGAGCTGCGTCTCCCCCTGCGCCGGCGTGACCAGCCGGTCGTCGCCTGCACACGTCTCGAGCGTCCGCACCGCGGTGGTGCCGACCGCGACGACCCGCCCGCCCCGCTGGCGGGTGCGCGCCACCGCCTCGGCCGTCGCGGCCGGCAGCTCGTAGATCTCGCGGTGCATCACGTGGTCGTCGAGCTCGTCGACACGGATCGGAGCGAACGTCCCTTCGCCGACATGGAGCGTGACGAACGCCTGCTCGATGCCCCGCTCCTCGAGCCGCGCCAGCAGTCCCTCCGTGAAGTGCAGCCCCGCCGTCGGCGCCGCCACTGCGCCAGGGGTCTTCGCAAACACGGTTTGGTAGCGCTCCCGGTCCGACGCCGGGTCCTCGTCGTCGCCGCGGCGGATGTACGGCGGCAGCGGCGCACGCCCGACCTCGTCGAGAGCCGCGCCCACGTCGCGACCCGCCGGAGCCCGGAGCCCGAACCGGAACACCCCGCCGCCCAGATCCTCCTCCGGGCATAGCCAGAGCGCGCCGCCTTCGAGCTCGACCTCGCGACCGAGACGTAGCTTGCGGGCCGGCTTCACGAATCCCCGCCCCTGGTCGCCCTGCCTCTCGAGGATCAAGACCTCCAACCGGCCACCCGTGGGCAACCGCCCGACCAACCGATGCGGGAGGACTCGCGTGTCGTTCAGGACCAGAAGGTCACCCGGCTGCAGCAGGTCCGGGAGGTCGGCGACCCGAGCGTGCCGTGTCGCGTCGAGAGCTCGATCGTGGACCAGGAGCCGCGCCGCGTCGCGCGGCTCGATCGGGCGCTCTGCGATCCGGTCGGAGGGCAGGTCGAAGTGGAAGTCGGAGACGCGCAAGGTCCGCGCGAGTCTATCGGCGGTCCCCGCGATGTCTCGCTGCCGTGCCCGTGGACCGGCAGCCGACGCCTTGGTCCTACCCAGGCTCCCGCTCGACGAGGACGTCCTCGCACCGCGACACCCGAGCCGCACGCGCAACACATTCCCGGAGCTGCTCGGGACCAGCGCTGCGCAGCCGCTCGAGCACCTGCTCGGGAACGCCCCCGAAGCGCGTCGTCAGCACGACGCGCACCGCATCGAGGAGACCCTCGCCGAGCCCGACGGCCCGACCCTCCTGACGGCCCTGCTGCCGGCCTTCCTGACGGCCTTCCTGGTAGATCTGATCGTAGGTCGACTGCATGCGCTCCTCCTGCTCCGGACCGAGCTCCTGCCGGATGATAGCCACCATCCGCTCGCGCGGCAGGCCCCGCACCTGCGCGAGATAGGCGTAGATCGAAGCGAGCTTCCGGTCGCCGTCCCGCGCGCGAGCCACTTCGTGCACCAGGTCCCTGACGCGCCGGAAGAACACGTGAGGCTCCTCATCGGTTCGACCCCGGCGCAGCGCATCGAGCGCCAAGCGCGCATGGGCGGTCGCGCCAGCCCGAGCGAGGCGGGCATCGCTCGTCGAGGTCAGGTCCTCGAACACGAACTCGAGCTCGGGCAGGTAGGGCAACAAGCCCGGAGCCAGCGCCGGCGGACAGCGGAAGAGCTCCCGCAGTCCCGGCCTTCCGTCCCACGGCCTGTCACCGTGGTAGATCACCACCGGCAGAACGAGCGCCAGCGCTACGTCCTCCGGCTCGTCCCGGCCCACCTGGTCGATCAGCCGGTGCACGTAGCGGTGCAGCTGCAGAGCGAGCCGCGGATCGACGCTGCTCTTGTGCTCGAGGAGCAGGTAGACGTGGCGCTCGGCGCCCGATGCCACGAGCCGATGCACGAGGTCGACGTGGGCCGCACGGACGCCGACGCCCTTGAACGTCGCCGGGTAGCGCTCCAGCGTCGACCAGTCGAGGCCCGCGGCGACCGCACGCGGCAGGACCGCCGACAGGTAGCCAGCCGCGTCCTCCGGCACGGAGAAGACCTGGTGGAAGAGTGCGTCATGGGGCCCCGGCATCGGCTGCGTGGGGCGTCCCACATCGCGCGGGACACCCGACACCTGTGTGCCGGGACACCGCGGAGGGTGACGGGCCGGATCGGAATCCGGGGACAGGCCGCGAGCCGGAGGGCCGTCAACCCGCGCCGAGGTCCGAGAGGAGATCCTCGCTCCGCTCGACCAGCGCGACGCGGGCGACAGCAGCCCGGAGTCGATCGGCACCTGCGCGCTGGAGCGCGTCGTCCACGACCTCCGGCACGAAGCCGAACCGCGCAGTGAGCACCGCCCGGACCGCGTCGCGGAGGCCGTCGCCGTGCCCCTGCTCGAGGCCTTTCGCGAGCCCCTGCTCGCGCCCCTCGTCGCGGCCCTCGCCGCGGCCTTCGGCACGCCCTTCCTGGTAGATCTGGTCGTAGGTCGACTGCATGCGCTCCTCCTGCTCTCGACCGAGCTCACGTCGAATGATAGCTGCCATCTCCGCACGCGGCAGGCCCCGGACGTGCGCGAGGTAGGCGTAGATGCTCGACAGGCGCTCTGCGCCCAGCGACGACCCGGCGAGCCTTTGGACGCGGGCCCGAATACCGCGGAAGAACGCCCCGAGGTCCCCCGGACCCGCACCGCGTCGCAGCGTGTCGATCGCCACGTGGCACCAATCGGTGAGGCCGCGGCCCTCGAGCTCGCGGTCGCTCAAGAGGGCGAGATCCTCGAAGAGGAAGCGAAAGCCCGGCAGGAACGGCTCCAGATGGGGCGCGAGCGCGTCGGGCAGCGCGTAGAGGTCCTGCAGCCCGAGGTCTGGGGCCCACGTCCGCGGGCCGTGGTAGACGACGAGCGCGACGAGCAGCGGCAGCCCATCGTCGGCTTCCGCCCTCCGCGACAGGTCCCCGAGGATGCGCGCGCAGTAGCCGTGCACCTGCACCACGACGCGGCGGTCGACGTGGCTCTTGTGCTCCACGACGAGATGGAGAGGACGGTCGAGACCCCGGAGTCCGACGCGGAACACGAGGTCCGCGTGGGCGTCCGTCTTCCCGATCCCCTTGGACGTCGCCGGCAACGCCTCGAGGGCCTCCCAGTCGAGGTGCGCCGACAGCCCGCCTGGGAGCGCGCCCGCCAGGAATCCCCGCGCGTCGGTCGGCGCCGACAGCGCCTCGTGGAACAGGGTGTCGTGGGGATTCTGCATCGACGGCCGGCGCGGCTCCGCGCCCGATGACCTGTGTGCTCGAGCCGCCCGAAAGTGACGCCTGGGACCCCGCCCGCCTCCCCGGCTACAGTCCGCCCGATGCGACGCGCGGCGGCAATCTGGATCACCCTGCTCGCGGCCGCCTGCTCCGACACGCTGGGCGGGGGCGGAGGCGGCGGGGACGGCAGCTCGGGGCTGCCGATCCGATCGGACGACGACGTGCCGGAGCTGCTCTACTGCCGGACCCGGACCGAGAGCAGCAGCGACTCGCAGGTCCGCTGGTCGACCGCACGCGGGCTCGCCGAGGCTCGGGTCCTCGACCGGACGGGCATCGAACGGGACGTCCGGCTGCACCCCGACGGCAACCGGTTCGCGTTCACGCGCGAGCCGCAGCCCGGACGTCCGGAGAGCCGCGAGATCTACACCGGCAGCCTCGACGGTTCGGCCCCACTGCTGC
>JAQCBR010000153.1 GCA_027621295.1 Planctomycetota bacterium | reverse complement strand
AATCAAGCGAGCGTCTGCCGACATCTCGAGGTGCTCGGCAGACGCGCCCGGGCTCCGATGCGTCGCATCGGGTCGGCGCTGGGCGACGCCCGGGGGCGCCGTCCCGTCTCACTGCCCCAGGTTCTGGAGCGCCGTGTAATACTGCGGGCAGACCAGGAACCACTTGTTCCATCGGTCGGAATCCGACGGATCGGGCAGCAGCAGGTTCCGCTGCCACTCTGCCTTCTGCAGCACCGTCTGGTCGGTCGAGTAGTAGGGCATCACCGAGAGGCCGGCGACGAAGAACTGGTTCACGCTGTTCAGGCCCTGGCCGCCGATGTTCGCGCCGAGCGTCGGGTCCTGGTCGCGGTAGTCGGCCGGCACCGGCTGGCCGTTGTGACGGACTGGCGTCGCGTAGCGGATGCCGTGCTCGTAGTAGCGGCCGGTCCGCGGGTTCGTGTAGTCGCTGACCCACGAGTAGTCGATCGTGGTGACGACGTCCTCCGCGATGCGCAGTGCGGTCTCGCTGCCGAGATACTTGTAGGCGCCGAGATAACCGAGCATGACCGACGCGTGCTCCCACGGCGGGAAGGCGGTGGTGTTGTCGCCCACGCCGTAGCGCGGGTCGTGGTCGTGTTCGTGGATCATCCTCGCCGGGTGATCCTTGCGGCGGTTCGGCTCGACGATCTCCTCGATGCGACGCAGCGCGTACTGCTTCAGCGACTCGTCACCCGTCGCGAGGTAGGACTGGACGAAGGACACCATCGTCCAGCCTTCACAGCGCGCGTTGCGGATGTTGGAGGTCGGGAACTGCTCGAGCCGCATCTGGCCCTTCAGGCTCTGACCGAGCTGGCGGAGCTCTTCGCGTGCCCACGGATCGCCGCTGAGCGTCCAGTAGTCGAAGAGCGCGTCGAGGGACCAGTGGTTGCTGTCGTAGCCGTTCCAACCGTTGCCGCGGTAGTCGACGCGGGTGCGGAGGTGCGGGTAGGGGTCGTTGCCCCATAGCGCGCGGCGTCCGAGAGTCTCGGGGGTGATGTCCGGCTGACCCGGTGCGAGCGCCATCGGATACCAGAGGTAGAGGTCGCCGCCGACCGGGATCTCGAGCCCGAACAGGTGGCAGGTCCGCATCGCCTGTGCCCACGCCTTGTGCTCGAGCATCACGAGCTTCTCGCGGGAGCGGGCCTGGATCGCGTGGGCTGCCTCCCAGGACACGGTCGTGTTCCGAGGTGTGCCAGACGTGTTGGTGCGCTTGACGTCACCGAACGCGCCCCACGTTCCCAGGTTGTCGGCATCGCCGACGAACCGCTGCCAGTCGGCGGTGGCGCGCGCCTCGGCGTCGGACGGAGCGTCGATCGGACCGCCGTGGAGGCCGAGGCCCATCGACAGCTGCCACGTCTCGATGTCGCAGAGTCCGAAGGGCGCGCTCTCGGCCCGGGCCGTCAGCGTGTCCCGCCAGTGGCCCAGCACTTCCTGGGAGGCGTTCGGATGCGCGACGAGCACGTGGAACCGATAGCGACGCGTCTGGCCGTCGTCGATGTAGGTGTCGCGCATCGCGCCGAAGCGGGTCCACTCACCCTCCTGGGCGGGGGCGTCGACCGCATGGAGGTCACCCATGTAGGCGCGGACCTCGGTGGCGCCGCGGAACAGCAGGCTCGCCTCGTTCACGTCCACGCCGCCGAGCGGATAGAGGTTCGGGTCGGTGCTGCCGTTCGGGTTGTCGGCGCCGAGGTAGTCGTTGCCCAGGACCCAGTCCACCGTGACCAGAGGGACGTCCCGGAACTCGTGGACGTAGAACGTCGAGGTGAGGAAGTCGCGGGGAATACAGCCGTTCTCGGCGGGCTGGTGGAACACGCGCTGGCGGCTCACGCGCACCAGCGGGCTCTCCTGCAGGACCTCGCCGCCATAAGCGGCTAGCTCCGCCTCGTAGCGCTTCGAGTTGGTGTCGCGGACACGCACCTTGAAGCGGAGGCCGAGGCCGTGGTCCCGGACCCAGTCGTTCGGAGAGAACCCGCCGGTGAGTGCGGACACGTCCTGGACGACCTCATAGCTGGCCGCCTGGCCGCTCGCGAAGTCGTCGGTGAACTGGGCCTGCGCGACGCGTAACGACCCGTCCGGCCAGCGCTGGAGGCCCTCCCACGCCGTGGCTCGACCGGCGACGCCGACCCGATCGAGGTCGTGCACCATGCCCTCCGGGAAGGGAATGGAGACCCGGACCGTGTCCGTCACCGACTGGGGTGCCGTGTGCAGCACGTCGAAAGCCGGAGTGATGCTGAGCGCACGGCCCCAGCCGCCCGCTTGTCCGCCTCCGCCGGAACCGCCGCTGCCCCCTCCGGAGCTGCCCCCGCCGGCATCGGAAGTGACGCCGCCGCCCGAGCAGGCGGCGAGCAGGGCGAGAGTGACGGCTGTCAGGCGACGCGCGCCCCTCCCGGCAGGGCGATAGCCTGCCGGAGGAGTCTCCGCATGTCTCGGCGCAGTGGATCGGACGGTCATGGTGCTTTCCTCGGTGTTGGGTTCTGCGATCTCCGCCCTGTCGATCGGGTCCAGAGCGTCGGATGCTGGAACACTGGGCCGATCGCACTGTCCGTTCCCTGGACACTCCGGCTCGCTGTTCCGGCGACATCGGAGCTTCGGCGCGCTGCGCTCGCTTTCTTCCTCTCCGACCGCTCGATAGGCTTCGGGCCCGTGCAAGGCCTTCCTGTCCGGGGCCCCACGGGCATCGACGCGCGTCGATCGGTGGGAGCGGGCAGGTCGACCCGAGGAGTTCCGCCATGCAGACCCCGGTCGCGGTCCCCGTCTCTTCCCATGCCCAGCCCTCGGACGGGGAGCTGATGGCGTTCCTGGCGCCCGGGCTGGTCCACGCGCTCGGGAACCACCTGTTCGCGATCCAGGGCAGCGCGCACGTGCTGAAGGAGGGGAAGGCCGGGCTGAGGGAACGGGGGACGATCCTCGAAGCTTCGAACCGGGCGCAGCAGGCGCTCGACATCCTGCGGCTCCTCGCGACGCCCGACGAGGAACCGGCCTCGGTGGAGCAGCCCGGCGTGCTGCTGACGCAACTGGCCCCGCTGTGCGCGGTTCCGCTGCGCGAGCGAGGGCTGCGGCACCACCTCGACTTCACGTCGCCGCGTTCCCGCCCGCGGGGCGTCCCGGCGCGGCGATTCGTCCGGGCCTACCTCGGGCTGCTGCAGCGGGTGTCGGAGGGCCTGCCGCCGTTCGTCCACGGCACGCTGACGACCGAGCTGAAGCGGCAGGACCAGGGCAGCGTCACGTTCGAGATCGCCGTCGAGTTCGCGGCGCACTGTCTGCCGTTCCCCGTGGACATCGACGGGATCGTGTCCGACTGCAACGGCCGCCACGCGGCCGACGGCGTGGTGGCCGAGGCCGTGGACGGGCGTCGGATGCGCGTGCAGGTCGGCACCGCCGAGTGATCGCCGGCCGCCGGCCCGCGGGATCCGACGCGGTCGCCGCAGGCGCCGGCGGGAGAGGTGCTCACGCGGAGCGGTGCTGGACCGTCAGGTCGAGTAGATCTCGCCGCCGCTGCGCCTGAACTCCTCGGCCTTGTCGCGGAGTCCCGAGTCCACCGCGGACTCGTCGCCGTAGCCGTTCTCCTCGGCGTAGCGGCGCACGTCCTCGGTGATCTTCATCGAGCAGAACTTGGGACCGCACATCGAGCAGAAGTGAGCGGTCTTCGCGCCCTCCTGGGGGAGGGTCGCGTCGTGGTAGGAGCGCGCCGTGTCCGGGTCGAGCGACAGATTGAACTGGTCTTCCCAGCGGAACTCGAAGCGCGCGCGGCTCAGCGCGTCGTCGCGGTCCTGCGCGCCCGGGTGACCCTTGGCGAGGTCTGCTGCGTGGGCCGCGATCTTGTAGGCGATCACGCCCTGCTTCACGTCCTCGCGGTCCGGAAGACCGAGGTGCTCCTTCGGCGTCACGTAGCACAGCATCGCCGTGCCGAACGAGCCGATCATCGCTGCGCCGATCGCAGACGTGATGTGGTCGTAGCCCGGCGCGATGTCCGTGGTCAGCGGGCCGAGCGTGTAGAAGGGCGCTTCCTTGCACCACTTCATCTGCTCGTCGACGTTCTCCTTGATCTTGTGCATCGGCACGTGGCCGGGACCCTCGATCATCACCTGGACGTCGTGGGCCCAGGCCCGCTCGGTGAGTTCGCCGAGCGTGCGGAGCTCGCCGAACTGCGCCTCGTCGTTCGCGTCAGCCAGCGAGCCGGGGCGGAGCCCGTCACCGAGGCTGAACGAGACGTCGTAGCGCTTCATCAGCTCGCAGATCGCGTCGAAGTGCGTGTAGAGGAAGTTCTCCTGGTGATGCGCGAGACACCACTTGGCCATGATCGAGCCGCCGCGTGACACGATCCCGGTCACGCGCTTCGCAGTGAGCGGGACGTAGCGGAGCAGCACGCCCGCGTGGATCGTGAAGTAGTCGACGCCCTGCTGGGCCTGCTCTTCGAGCGTCTGCAGGAACAGGTCGATGTTCAGGTCCTCGGCGACGCCGTCGACCTTCTCGAGGGCCTGGTAGATCGGCACGGTGCCGATCGGCACGGCCGAGTTGCGCAGGATCGCTTCGCGGGTCCGATGGATGTCCTTGCCGGTGGACAGGTCCATCACCGTGTCCGCGCCCCAGCGCGTCGCCCAGTGCAGCTTCTCGACCTCTTCCTCGATCGAGGACGCGACGGCCGAGTTGCCGATGTTCGCGTTGATCTTCACGAGGAAGTTGCGGCCGATGATCATCGGCTCGAGCTCCGGGTGGTTCCGATTCGCCGGGATGATCGCGCGGCCGATCGCGACCTCCGAACGGACGAACTCGGGGTCCACGTTCTCGCGGATGGCGATGAACTTCATCTCCTCGGTGATGACGCCCTGTCTCGCGTAGTGCATCTGCGAGAAGTTCTGGTCGCCGCGCGCGATCCGCGCGTCGATCCACGGCTGGCGCGCCTTGGGCAGACCCTGGCGTGGGTCGACTTCCTGGGGGCCCGACGTGTCGTAGACCGTCAGGGTTTCGCCGTTGGTCAGCCGGATCACGCGCATCGGAACGCGGAGGTCCGAGACCTCGACCTTGGTGCTGGCAGGGAAGCTGTCGGAGAGCGGGGGCAGGCCCGCGGGACGGGTGGGATCGGTCTCGGTCATGGGTTCCGTTTCCTACGCCGGTACGAACCGGATCAGGTTCGGGGGTACTTCTCAGCACGTCGCCGGACGTGCGCCCCCAGGAACAGGGAAGCGTTCTAGTCCCGCGGGGCGCGGGGGACCAGGGTCGGACTCACGGGCCGTCCGGATGGAGCTGCGTCGGGATCGACGGCCGCGGACTCCGCAGGCGGGTCGCCGAGCAGTGCGCTCCACGCCGCGGCGCCCTCGGCGAGCGGTGGTGGGAGGAGCTCCTCGCTGGCGAAGCGCAGCGCGCGCCGGCCGTAGTCCGCGGACCGCGATGCCTTGGCGGCCGAGGCCACGGACCAGCCGTCGAGCACGAGTTGGAACGCGGTGATCAGCGCGAGCATCCACAGCGCGCCGCTGACCAGGCCGACCGCGCCGGCCACCGCGCGCCCGGCGAACGTGGGCTCGGCTGGGATCACGAGTCGCCGCGCCAGGTGGAAGACGAGGCCGAGCACGACGAGCACGGCGACGAACAGCACCACCTGCACGACGTGCAGCGCCATTGGCGATGGCGGTCGTCCGACGACGCCCGCGGGGAGCATCGCCGTCAGGGGGGAGCCAGCGACGATCGCCGCCGCGTAGGCCGCCAGCAGCCCGAGGAGCCGCGTCAGCTGCCAGCGCATGCCTCTCGCGAGGCCCAGCGCCAGGAAGACGAAGATCACCGCGAGCGCCGTCCAGTCGAACCACGCGACGGACGAGAGCCGGGCCAGGATCTCGGCGGACCATTCGGTCGGGGTCGTCGGGCTCTGCATGGGGTCGCTCTGCGCGCGTGCTATGCTCCGCGGCCCCGGATTGTCGGGCGCCTGCGGAGTGCCGCAAGCACGAGATCGCCATCGAGACCATGAGTTCGGAACCCCTGCAGATCCAGGCGCGCCTCGCGGCGCTGCTCGACAAGGCCCACGCCGACGCGCGCGTGCGTGCCGAGATGGCGCGGGCGCGTCGCGAGTTCTTCGGCTCGGACCAGCCTGCCTACGTCGATCCTGCGGATCGCACCGGCATGGACGTCGCCGCGCAGCGCTTCGCCGAGTGGTTCCTCGTCGAGCGACCGAGCGAGGTGCTCGGCGGCACCCCGGTCGCCATCCTCGGCCACGCAGAAGAGGACGAGGCGCTGTCGCAGAGTCGCTGCGGGCTGTTCCTCGTCGAGTCCGCGGACGAGAGCGAGGTCCAGGTGCGCGACCTCGAGGGTGGTGAACGGCTCGGCCTCGTCGGCGTGCCGTTGGACCTCGGGCCCGGTGACGTCCTGGTCGGCCGCGTCTATCCGACGCCGAAGGGCAGCTACGCACCCTCGGCCGTGCTCACGGTCCTGAGCCGCTCACCGCAGATCGCGGTCGCTTTCCAGCGCGATCTCCGCCAGCTCGGTCTCGACCGTCGGCTGATGCAGATCGAGGTCGAGCACCTGGTGTTCCAGCGTTGGGCGGTCGGCGGGATCTCCGGGGACGATGACCGCGCTCCCCTGGAACACATCGAGGCCGACCTGCAGAAGCTGCTCGAGGACGCCGGCGTCGGCGACGTGCATCCTGCGGCCGGTATCAGCCAGTCGCTGAGGGATGCAGGCGAGCATCCTGGGGCCGTGATCGGGCCGTTGATGGACGAGCTCGCGTTCCACACCGCCGTGGATCTCGATCGTCTTCGTGAGCTGCTCCTCCAGCTGTCCAATGCACACCGCGCGTCCGTGGCGTCGCGCCGTGCCGAAGCGGCACCCGCGAACCCGCCCAAGCCGAAGGCCGTGCCTCGGCCGGCAAAGCCCGCAGATGCACCGGCTGGGGAAGGTCTGGGTGCCCGGCTCGCACGCCGTCTCGACGAAGGCCTCGCCGCGTCGGAGGACGTCGACGCGCTGTTCCGGGACGTCGAGCGCCTGCTCGGCGAGAGCCTCGACGACGACGAGGAGGAAGAGGATGGCTCCGGACCGGACCCCGAGGTGGGCGACCTGGAACCCCTGGTCCGCGAGTTCCTGTGGGAGGCAGGCGAGCCTGCCGAGGCGGAGATCCTCGACGAGCTGGTCCAGCTCCAGCGCGCTGCGCCCGTGCCGCGGCTGAGCATCGAGTATCTCGACGCGGACGACTACCTCAGGTTCGTGCTCCAGACCTGGCTCGCGCATCCGCCGGAGCAGCGCGTGGCCGCGACCCAGGCTGCCTTCACGGCGGTCGAACGGTTCGTCGACTGGCTGCGGACCACCCAGGACGTCGACCTGCGCGAACGGCTCGCCGTCTCGCGCGAGGTGCTCGTCGCGAGGCTCACCGACCTGCACGACGCGAGCGTCGCGCTGAGCGGCGGAGCGCCGACCGGCCACGAGGATGCTGCGGGGATCGCCCGCGTGCTGTTCTGCACGGATGGGGGAGTCGAACTCGAGTGCGAGTCGGGTCGTATCCGCATCCCGGTCCTGCAGAAGGTCACCGGACTGGGTGAGGGGGATCTGATCCTCGGCACGCTCGCGCGGCCCTCCGCGGAGTCGGGTCACTTCGTCGGGGACGCGGTCGCGCTGCCGCGCGCGGTCGAGCATCTGCTGGGCTGAGCTTTCCCAGAGCCCGGTCGGGTCGCGCGTTCCCGACCGTCGGTGCGGACGAAGGTGGGGCGCGCCCCAGGCTGAGACGTTGCGCCGCGATCGGGAGGGCGATCGCTCCGATGCAGAGGGGGCGCGGGATGCCCCCGCGGATCGGAGCAAGCATGGCCTGGGAAACCGCACTCGACCGCCTCCTGACCCGACAGATCCACCTCGCCGAGAAGGGTGAGCTGCGCCCGGAAGAGGCGCGGCAGCTGGTCCTGGACCTGCACCGCGTCGCCCCCGATCGGATCGAGACCGCCTTCCACCTCGGCTACGCCCGCTCCACCCTCGGGGTGGAGATGCCCGAGCCCGCTCCGTCGGAGCTCGCGGCGCGGCGCTTCTACGCGTTCGGGCGCCTCCGCGGTCACGAGAGGCGCGGCGAGCGCCACTGGGTCGCCGATCTGCTGACCGATCCGGCGACCGTGATGGACCTGCTCGCGGAGCCGCGGATCGCCGCGCAATGTCTGCCGCTGGCGATGCGGACGCTGTTCTGGAGCGGAGACCTCGCGCTCGCCGTCCAGGCCATCGACTACCTGTCGGCCAGCGCCGAGGACAACGAAGATGCGGCCAACCTCGTCGATGCGGCGATGGCCGACCTGTTGACGCGCCTCGAACGTCGGTCCGATCCGGACGAGGCGGAGAGCACGCTGACGATCCTGCAGAGCTGTGTGAAGCTGCCGTGCTTCGACGGGCTTCCGCCGGTCGTTCGGGCAGGCTACTGGCACGAGCTGGGCCGCCGGCTCCTGCACATCAGCGCGTTCGAGGAAGCGGCCGGACTGTTCGAGCGCGCCCTCCCGCTCGCGGACGACGCGCGGCTCTTGCGGGGCAAGTGTGCGCTCGGTGCGGCGCTCGCCGTGCTGCACCAGCACGCGGCGACGGAGATGTCGCCGAAGCCGAAGCGGTCGGAGCGTGAACGTGCGCTGGAGAAGCTCGGATCCGCCGGAGAGAACGAAGAGGAGTGGACCCCGGAGGCGATCTTCATCCGCGGCGTGCTCGCGTACGAGGAGGGCGCGTATCCGGAAGCCTACGGCCACTTCGATCGGGCAT
>JAQCBR010000152.1 GCA_027621295.1 Planctomycetota bacterium | reverse complement strand
CGAGCGGCAGGTCGAAGACCTGCGGCGCGAGGTGCGGGAGCTGCGGGACCTTCTCGAGCCCGAGACCGAGCCCGAGCCCGTCGCGCCTCTTCCGGCGAGCCCGCCGCCTGCCCCGGAAGCGCGCAGGCCCGGCGACATCAAGGCCCCGGTGCCGCGCGGCGCGTCCAAGCCGGCGCGCGACGTCGAGAGCTTCGTCGGGCTGGCGATCCTCGGGCGCGTCGGCATCGGGGCTGTCGTGCTGGCGGCCGTCTACTTCGGGCAGATGGGCTGGACGCAGTTCGGTCCGGTCGGGCGGGTTGTGTCGATCTACGCGCTCGGGGCCCTGATCGTGGTCGCTGGGTTCGCGCTGCGTGCTCGGGTGGCGCGGAGCTATGTCGCCTACCTGTTCGGTGGGGGCACGGCGCTGACCTACGTCGCCGGGGTCTTCGCCCACCTGCGCTACGACATGCTCGGCGACGCGGGTGCGCTCGCAGCCCTGCTGGCCAGCGCTGCGCTGGGCCAGGGCCTCGCGCTCTGGATCGGCCTCGAGGCGATGGCGACGCTGGCGCTCGGGGCGGCGTTCGCGGCGCCGTTCCTGGTGCAGTCGCCGGCGGAGAGTCCGGTCGGACTCTTTGCGCTGGCTCTCGTGCTGCACACCTGGGCGGCCTTCGTCGAGCGGACGTTCGGCTGGCACCGTGCTCGTGCGGTCGGCGTGGTCGGTGCGGTCGCGTGCGGGTTGGCCTGGTATGGCAGCCATACGCCGGTGCCGAGCGTCGGAGCGATCTGCGAGGTCGAGCTGCTGATCGTCGGCGTCGTGCTGCCAGACCTCCTCGCGGCGTGGCAGAGGGTGCCCGCCGCAGCTTGGCGTCACCACCTCCTCGCAGCCGGGCTCGGCGTCGCAGAGGCAGCGGTCTTCCTGTTCTTCGGCACGGGAATGCCGGGAACACGCGGGTTCGGAGTCGTTGCCGCAGCCGCGCTGATGGGCGTGGGGGCGGCGCTGCGCGTGCGTGGGCCCAGGGCCGGAACCGGGTTGGCTCGGGCCGGGAGTCTGCTGCTGCCGCTCGGTGCGATGGTCTTCGCATTCCAGCAGTGCGTCGTCTGGGGTATCGCGGAAGAGCGCTGGCACGTCATGACCGCCTTGGCGCTCGCGGCCGTGGCGCTGATAGGCGTGCGGCGGTGGACCGGAGTCGCGGATGCCGGTGCCGTGGTGTCGCTCGTGATGGCGACGCTGCCGGTGGCGTTCGAGGAGCGGGCGTCGTCGGCGGCCGAAGTCGGATTCGTCGCGCTCGCGGCGGTGCCCGGGCTTGCGCTGCTGATCCTGGGGCGCACGTGGCTCGGCCCGGCGGTCGGCGCAGGTGGTGCGGCCTACCTGATGTTGCGGGGGCTGTGGCCTGCGGGCGGGTTGGCCGCGACGAACGGCGGCTACGCGTCGCTCGCGCTCGTCCTCGCAGCGGCGGTGGGCGTGGGCGCGATCCTTCGCTCGGCCCAGGCCGCGTCGCGCGTTCTGCGCACAACCGGCGCTGCGATCCTCTGCACCGTCGCCGTGGTCTGGTCGGTCGCCGCGTTCTCGGTCGAGCAGGGTGAGGTCGCGCTCATCGGCACCTGGCCGTTCCTCAACTGGCGCTGCGCCGCCTCGGCTGCCGTCGTCACGCTGATCGCGGCTGCACGCGCGCGGATGCGGGGCGGAGAGGGCTTCGAGCAGGCCTTCCTAGCGGGTGCTGGGCTGGCCGTCGTCTACGGCACGGGACTGGCCGAGCTCCTCGACATCGGCGCTTCGTGGCAGAAGGGGCCGCGGAACGTCGCCGTCAGCCTCTACACGCTGGCCGTGGCTGGCATTCTGCTCGCGATGGGCTTCGCGCGTGCGGTGCCGGCGCTCCGTTGGGTCGGTCTCGTCGGCTTCAGCTTCGTGGCGATCAAGGTCGTCGCGTGGGACCTTGCGGGCGTCGACACGCCCTACCGCATCCTGGCGACGGGGGTCCTGGGACTTGGCCTGTTGGGTGGCGCCTACGCCTACGCGCGCGTGAAGCGACGCGAGATGTCTTGAGAGAGCGTCGGTCCCGCGCCTTTCCACTGCGGTGCTGGACCGGTTGAATCAGAGCATGCCTGACGCCCGCTCCGTCCTGCTCGTCGTTGCGCTCCTGTCCGGTTCCGTGAGTCAAGTCGGAGCCCAGGAGCAAGTCGTCGACTTCGCGCGGGACGTGCGGCCGATCCTCTCGGACCGCTGCTTCGCCTGTCACGGCCCGGACGAGAAGGCCCGCAAGGCCGGCCTGCGCCTGGACCTGCGGGAAGGCGCGTTCGGACGGCTCCGCAGCGGTGGACGTGCGATCGTCGCCGGTGACCCGGAAGCGAGCGAGCTTCTACTCCGGATCGGCCATGAGGACCCGGAAGAGCGCATGCCGCCGCCCGAGGCGGGCGACCCGCTGACCCCCGCGGAGCAGGACGTGCTGCGTCGTTGGATCGCTGTGGGGGCACCTTGGGAGGAGCACTGGGCGTTCCAGCCGGTCCGCCGGCGCGCGCCCCGGGTATCGGGTGCTTTCGCCGCGCGGGAGCGGAACTGGATCGATCGCTTCGTGTTCGCGCGGCTCGAGTCCGAGGGGCTGACGCCCGCCGACGAGGCCGATCCCTACACGCTGGTCCGCCGCGTCCATCTCGATCTGACCGGGCTGCCGCCGACGCCTGAGGAGGTCGATGCTTTCGTCGGCGATGAACGACCCGACGCGTACGAACGCCTCGTCGACCGCCTGCTCGCGTCCGACCGCTACGGCGAGCACATGGCGCGGTACTGGCTCGACGCCGCGCGCTACGGCGACACGCACGGGCTCCACCTCGACAATTACCGCGAGATGTGGCCCTACCGGGACCACGTGATCGCGGCGTTCCGCGACAACCAGCCGTTCGACGAGTTCCTGGTCGAAGCGCTGGCCGGCGACCTGCTGCCCGACGCGACGCTCGCGCAGAAGATCGCCACTGGCTTCGTCCGCGCCCACGTGTCGACGGCCGAGGGTGGATCGATCGTCGAAGAGGTCTACGTCCGCAACGTCGTCGACCGGGTCGACACGCTCGGCACCGTGTACCTCGGGCTGACCGTCGGCTGTGCCGCCTGCCACGACCACAAGTTCGACCCGATCACGCAGCGGGACTACTACCAGCTGTTCGCGTTCCTCAACAACGAGGACGGCTCGCCGATGGACGGCAACGCGAAGGCGCACGAGCCGGTCGTCAAGGTGGCGAGCGCAGAGCAGCAGCAGCGCGCCGAAGAGCTCACGTCGGCGCGGAACGAGGCGGTCGCGGCGGTCCAGGCGGCGGTCGACGCGTTCGAGTACGCCGAGCCGGCGCGCGTCGCCGACGAGCGGCCGCGGGTCGACACGCTGTGGTTCGACGACGAGCTGCCGGGTGCGGGCGGCGGCCAGGGCTTCGACTGGGTCGACAGTCCGGTGCACTCCGGGACCCGCGCGATGGCGCGCCGCGGCGAGGGACTGCACCAGCACTTCGTCGAGATGGCCGGCCAGAAGCTCCGCGTGGGCGACGGCGACGTGCTGTTCGCGCACGTGTGGGTCGATCCGGCGAATCCGCCGCGGGAGATCATGCTCCAATGGTTCGGCGACGGTGCGGGCTGGGAGCACCGCGCGTTCTGGGGCGAGGACGTGATCGCCTGGGGCGTGCCGGGCACGGTCAGCCGCCACCGCGTCGGGGACCTGCCGGCGACCGGACGCTACGTGCGGATCGCCGTGCCGGCGCGCGACGTCGGGTTCTTGCCGGGCGCCGTCGTCGACGGCATGGCGTTCACGCTGCACGGCGGGCGCGCGGTGTTCGACGCGGCCGGCATCGAGAGTGCCGTGCCGCAGGAGGCCGAGGACATCGTGTGGATCGATGACGCCCTGCCGGCTGGCGCGAACGCCCAGGGCGACGGCCCCCACTGGAACTTCGTCGGCGCGACCGACGGCGGGCCAACCCCGCATCGCGGTGCGGTCTCGCTGCGCCGTTCGATGGGAGGAGGCCTCAACCAGGACTACTTCAACGGCGCCGCCGACCCGCTCGTGCTCGCGGCCGGGGATCGACTCTACGCGCACGTCTGGATCGATCCAGAGAACGCGCCGAAGGGCATCCAGCTGCAGTTCCACGCGGGCAACTGGAACCACCGCGCGCGCTGGGGTGCGCCCTGCCACGGTGCGGGTGCGGGCAACGGCGCGGACTTCGTCGTGTCGGAGGTCGTGCCGCCCGCGGGCGGATGGGTCCGCCTCGAGGTGGGGATCGCCGACGTGGGCCTCGCGCCGGGCGCCAAGCTCGACGGTTGGGCGTTCACGCAGGTCGGCGGGACCGTCCACTGGGATGACGCCGGCGTGCGGACGTGGTCCCAGCACGACGACCGCCACCTGCACTCGCTGGCCGTGTGGACACGGCGCGCTGCGGACGACCAGTCGCTGCCGGCTCCCGTCCGCGAGGCGGCGTCCGCGTCCGCGCCGACCCCCGCGCAGCAGAAGCTCGTGCGCGACCACTTCATCCGCCATGTCCACGACGGCTCCCGGAGTGTGATTGCCCCGCTCGAGCAGGCGGTGGCCGACGTCGAGAAGCAGCAGCGCGACCTCGACGGCCAGATCCCGACGACGCTCGTCATGCGCGAGCGGATGGAGCCGAAGGAGGCGTTCATCCTGCGCCGCGGCGAGTACGACCAGAAGGGCGACAAGGTCGAGCGCGCGACGCCGGCGTTCCTGCCGCCGATGGGGAGCGACCTGCCGCGCAATCGGCTCGGGCTCGCGCGTTGGCTGGTCAGCGACGACAACCCGCTGACCGCGCGCGTGGCCGTCAATCGCTTCTGGCAGCAGGTGTTCGGGACCGGCCTCGTCAAGACGGCCGAGGACTTCGGCAACCAGGGCGAGCCGCCGAGTCACCCGGCGCTGCTCGACGAGTTGGCGCTCCGGTACCGCGAGAGCGGCTGGGACGTGAAGGCGCTGATGCGGGACCTCGTCCTGTCGGCGACGTACCGGCAGTCGTCCGCGGTCGGGCCCGAAGGCTACGCGCGCGACCCGGAGAACCGGCTGCTGGCCCGCGGCCCGCGGCACCGCCTCGATGCCGAGGTGGTCCGCGACCAGGCGCTGCTGCTGTCTGGACTCCTCGTCGAGCAGCTCGGCGGGCCGGGGGTCAAGCCACCGCAGCCGGAAGGGCTGTGGAAGGCCGTCGGCTACGTCGGTTCGAACACCGCGAACTTCAGCGCCGACCGCGGCCCCGACAAGGTGCACCGCCGGAGCATCTACACGTTCTGGAAGCGGACCGCGCCGCCGCCGCAGATGGCGATCTTCGACGCGCCGAGTCGTGAGTCGTGCCGCGTGCGTCGCGAGCGTACCAACACGCCGCTTCAGGCACTGCTCTTGCTGAACGACCCGCAGTTCGTCGAATGTGCGCGCGGGATGGCGAGCCGCGTGCTCGCACAGCCGGGCGATGTGCAGGCGCGTGCGGAGTGGGCGCTGTCGGTCGTGCTGGCAAGACCCGCCGATCCGGCCGAAGTTGCCGAGGTCGCGGCGCTGGTCGACGAGCAGCGCGCCGCGTTCGCCGCCGATCCCGACAGCGCGCGCGCGCTGATCGCGATCGGCGACGCACCGCCAGACCCGGCTCTCGATCCGATCGACCTCGCTGCCTGGACCGTGGGTGCGAACCTGCTGTTCAACCTCGACGAACTCGTCCAGAAGAACTGACCGGAGCCGAGAACCGATGATGGACCCGATCCAGGAAGCCTGTCTTCTCGAGACGCGCCGTTCGTTCTTCCGCACCAGCGCCTCGCACGGCCTCGGCGCAGCCGCGCTCGCCGGTCTGCTGGGACGTGACGCAGCGGCCGCGGCGCCCGCCGATCCGGTGCGCCGTCGCGGTCCCGACTTCGCGCCGCGCGCGAAGCGCGCGATCTGGCTGTTCATGGCCGGCGGTCCGTCGCAGATCGACACGCTCGACTACAAGCCGAAGCTCGACGCGATGTTCGACCAGGACCTGCCCGAGTCGATCCGACGCGGGCAGCGGCTGACGACGATGACGTCGGGCCAGGCGCGGTTCCCGCTGGCGCCGAGTCGCTACAAGTTCACGCGCTACGACAACGGCGGCGACGGCGCGTGGGTCAGCGAGCTCCTGCCCCACATGGGGAGCATGGCGAGCGACCTCTCGATCGTCCGCTCGGTCTGGACCGAGGCGATCAACCACGACCCCGCGATCACCTACATCGCGACCGGCCGCCAGCTGCCGGGCTGGCCGAGCCTCGGCTCGTGGCTCAGCTACGGCCTCGGCGCGATGAACGAAGATCTGCCGGCCTTCGTCGTCATGACGCCCAAGTGGAGCGGCCGCAAGGACGCGCAGGCCCTCTACCAGCGGCTCTGGGGCGCTGGCGTCCTGCCGAGCGAGCACGCCGGCGTGTCGCTGCGGAGCCAGGGCGATCCGGTGCTCTTCCTGCGGAATCCTGCCGGCGTCGATCCGCGCGCGCGGCGCGCGATGCTCGACCGCCTCGCCGCGCTGAACGAGCGGCGCTACGCCGAGGTGGGTGACCCCGACATCCAGGCGCGCATCGCCCAGTACGAGATGGCGTTCCGGATGCAGAGCTCGGTGCCCGAGCTCGTCGACCTGAGCGGGGAGAGCGAGGAGACGCTGGCGATGTACGGTCCCGCGGTGCGCGAACCCGGCTCCTTCGCCGCAAGCTGTCTGCTCGCGCGAAGGATGATCGAGCGCGGCGTGCGCTTCGTGCAGATCTTCCACCGCGGCTGGGACCAGCACGGCAACATCGCCGGTGACCTGCCCAAGCAGTGCGGGGACGTCGACCGCCCGTCCTGGGCGCTCGTCCAGGACCTGAAGCGTCGCGGTCTCCTCGACGACACGCTCGTCCTCTGGGGTGGGGAATTCGGCCGCACGGTGTACAGCCAGGGCGCGCTGAGTCGGGAGAACTACGGGCGTGACCACCACCCGCGCTGCTTCCCGACCTGGGCTGCCGGCGGCGGGGTCAGGGGCGGCGTCGTGCACGGCGAGACCGACGACTTCTCGTACAACATCGTCCGTGACCCGGTGCACATCCGGGATCTGAACGCGACGATCCTGCACCTGCTCGGCATCGACCACTCGCGGCTGAGCGTCAAGCACCAGGGTCTCGACGTCCGGCTGACCACCGTGGAGCCCGCGACTCCGGTGTCCGCGATCCTCGCGTGAGGTCCGGGACCGGCGCGGCTACAGTCCGAACCGTCGCGCATGTCCCTCCTCCTCGTCGACGTCGACCACAGCTACGGCCGCCGGACCAGCCTGTCCGGGGTCTGCATGCAGGTCGAGCCGGGCGACTGCTACGGCTTCATCGGCCACAACGGCGCCGGCAAGACGACGACGATGCGCATCGCGCTCGGCCTCGACCGGCCGACGAAGGGCCGCGTCTACGTCGACGGTTTCGCGATCGACGAGCACCCGCTCGAGGCCCGCGCGCGGATGGGCGGGATGATCGAGGTGACCGGGTTCCACACGTGGGCGAGCGGCCGCGAGAACCTCGTCGAGCTGGGTCGCCTCCAGGGTCTGTCCGGGCGCGACGCGCGGCGTGAGGCGGCCCGCTGCCTGGAGCTCGTCGGCCTGGCCGCGCGCGGCGGCAGCGCGGTGAAGACCTACTCCCAGGGGATGCGGCAGCGGCTCGGACTCGCGCAGGCCCTGCTCGGGAGCCCGCGCTACGTGCTCCTCGACGAGCCGCAGAACGGCCTCGACCCGGAGGGGATCGCCGAGCTGCGCGAGGTCCTCAGACGACTGACGCGGGGCGAGGGGCTGACGGTCGTGCTGTCGAGCCACCAGCTCCACGAGCTCACCGGGCTGTGCAACCGGATCGGCGTGCTGCGCCAGGGGCAGCTCCTGCTCGAGGCGGAGACCGAGGAGCTGCTGGCGACGGCCCGCGGCCGCTACGAGATCGAGACCGTCGGAGGCGACGCGCGCGAGGTTCTCGAATCGCTCGGGGTCCGCACCGTGGACCGGGGACTGATCGAGATCGGCGACGTCGAGCCCGAGCACGTCGTCCGCAGCGTCGTCGAGGCGGGTGTCGACGTGCGGCTCTTCGCGCCACGACCCACGACGCTCGAGGAGGTCTACCTCGGCCTGTCGGGTGGAGTCAGCTCGAAGAGCCCTGTCCGCAGCGCCGCGGCGCCGAACCCGGGGCGCCCCGACACGCGGATCGCGCCGCGATCGCCGACGATGCGGATGGCCCGGCACGAGCTGCGTCGCAACGGTCGTCGGGTCGCGTCCGCACTCCTGATCGCCGTGCCCGCGTTCCTCGCGTGGCAGCGCATCGCCGCACTCGCGCAGGACCACGCGGTCCGGCTCGAGGAAGTGAAGTCCGGTGCGCTGTTCAGCACTTCGACGGTCACCGCTTTCGAAGCGCTCGGACGCGGTCTCGCGTCCGCGCTGCCAGCCGTCGCCGTCGTCACGGTGGCCGTGGGGTCCCAGTCGATCTCGGGCGAGCTCGCCGCGGGCACGCTGCGCAACGTGCTGCTGCGGCCGTTGCGTCGGCATCACGTCGTTCTCGGCAAGGCCTGGGCGCTTCTCGTCGCGGTCCTCGTCGCCTACGGGGCGGCGCTGGCCTCGGCGTGGCTGGCCGCGCGCTCGTACTTCGAATTCGGGGACCGTTTCGAGGTGACACGGAGCGGCGAGCCCGAGCTCTGGATCGAGTCCGTCGACGTCTGGCCCCTGGTGCCCGACCTGCTGTGGGCGCCGATCCTCCCGCTGTTCGCGCTGTCGCTGTTCGGCTTCGTTGC
>JAQCBR010000019.1 GCA_027621295.1 Planctomycetota bacterium | reverse complement strand
GTCGTCGCGGGACTGGGGTCCTGGATCGTGGCGGAAGAGAACACGGGGACGGCTGCCGCGAGGACGCCGCCCGCGAGGGTCAGCTTGAGTGCTGCGAGCATGGGGTCGTTCTCCGGGAATTCGGAACGGAGGGGCTGCCCAGGGTAGCCTGCGGCTCCGGCACTGGACGCCGGAGGTGGACGATTCTCGCAAGCCTGCTCTTCCCGCTGATCCTGGCCTCACCGCAGTCTACCGATCCGCCCGTGCGGGTCGTGGCTGCGGGAGCCGGCGTGTCGGCGGTGCGACTCGCTGCCATCGAGCGCCTCGTGCCCAAGGCGCTCGCGAAGGTGCGAGGTCCGTTCGAAGGAGTGCCCTCCCGACCCTTCGACGTCGTCGTACACCGTTCCCTCGACGCGCTGCCCGAAGCGCTGCGGTCGGAGCTCCACCCGGGCACCCCCGGCTTCGCGATGCTCGGACGCGACGAGGTGCACCTCGTGCTCGACGAGGTCCAGCTGAGGCCTCCCCACGACCTGACGACGGTTCTCGCGCACGAGCTGGTCCACCTGCTGATCGACCAGTACGCGGGCGAGTTCGCACCGACCGTGCCGCGCTGGGTCCACGAGGGTCTCGCCCAGCACCTGAGCGGGGAGACCTATCTGGGTGCGCGCGAGGACGACCTGCTCTACCCGGCAGCGGTCGGAAGGCTGTCCCGGTTCCGTGACCTGGCGCGAGCGTTCCCGGACGACGAGGCGGGTCGGCTCGTCGCGTACGCGCAGTCGGAGTCTTTCGTGTCGTTCCTGGTCCGCAAGGTCGGAGTGGACGTCGTGGTCGAGGCGATCCGCCGCAGCACCGAGCTCGACGGCTACGTCGGTGGGTTCGCTCTGCGTGCCGGCACTCCGCTCGGATGGTTCGAGGACGAGTGGCTGCTCTGGGTCCGCGACGAGTCCGGCGCCCGCTGGCGCTTCTTCTTCCAGAACTGCTTCTCCTATTCGATGATCGGCGGCCTCGTGCTGCTGGCGCTGGCGCTGATCCGCAGGCTCGAGCGCGACGATCGCGCGCGACGGAAGCTGCTGCGCGAGGAGCAGGATCTCGAGCAGGCCGAATCCGAGGACACAGCGCCGTGAAGTTCAGGAAGCCATGGCAGCACCGACTGCTCGGCAGGGTCGGCAACCTCGTGCTGCGCGGACTCGCCCTGACATGGCGCCAGCGGGTGCTGTTGCCGAGGCAGCCCGAGCCCGGCCTCTACGTGTTCCTGCACGGGAACATCGTTCCCGCCGCCGTGTCCCACCTCGACCGGGGACACTCCGTCGTCATCAGCACGCACCGCGACGGGGAGATCATCGGTCAGATCGCCACGCGGCTCGGCTATCGGACGATCCGTGGCTCCAGCACGCGCGGCGGTGCCGGGGCCGTGCGCGCGATCCTACGGGCCGGACCGGATCACGCCGTTGCGGTCACCCCGGACGGTCCGCGGGGCCCGATCGGCAAGGTCGAGCCGACGCTGGTCGGGATCGCCGCGCGGATGGGATGGCGGATCCATCCACTCGGATTCGCGGTCTCGCGTGCGTGGCGAGCCCGGTCCTGGGATCGCTTCCTCGTGCCGCTGCCGTTCGCGAGGATCGTCTGCGTCGCCGGAGAGCCGGTCGCCGTCCCGCAGGGCCTCTCTCGGGACGAGTCCGAGGCGCTCGCCGGCGTCGTCGCGCGATCCCTCGCGGACGCCGAGGAAGCTGCGGAGCGCACGCTGGCCGCGTGGTAGAACGGCGCGCCATGACGCGCCCCATCCGCCCGCTGGCCCGGCGCCTGCTCGCCGCCTCGACTGCGCTGCTCCTCGGCGCGTGCTCGATGCACACCCACGTGGTCGGTCTCGGACCGAACGGGATCGCCGAGACGTCCGCGCGCCAGTACTGGATGTTCTTCGGCCTCCTCGACCTCAACGAGGTCGACACGCAGCGGTTGGCCGGTGATCTGACGAGCTACCGGATCACGACCAGGTGGTCGTTCACGGACATCCTGCTGACGCCGTTGCTCCTGCCGCTGACGGTCACGTCGCGGACCGTGACGGTGGAGACGTGACGCAGGAGACGCGCGTCTACAAAGTCAGCCCAGCGTCCGCCGCAGCGCTGGAGGGAAGCCTCCGGGACGGGCTCCCGTTCGCCGAGTGGCGGACCGCACCCCACGCCCGCTTCGCGCTCAAGGCCGATGGCATCGTCGTCACTTGCTACACGAGCGGGAAGCTGGTCGTCCAGGGAGCCGACCTGACGACGTTCGCCGACCGCTTCCTCGGCGATCTCGCCCAGGCCAAGGCCAAAGGCGCGAAACCCGGTGATCCGGAGCTGACGTTCGACGTCGTGACGGTCGGTTCGGACGAGGCCGGCAAGGGCGACTACTTCGGCCCGCTCGTCGTCGCCGCCGTCCGTGCCGCGCCCGAAGATGCGGCCTGGCTCGCCGAGCTCGGCGTCACCGACTCGAAGGCGCTGTCCGACGAGCGCTCCAAACGTCTCGCCGGCCTGATCGAGGAGCGGCTCGACTTCGAGGTCATCCGGCTCGGACCCGAGGACTACAACGCCCGTCACGCGAGCTGCGGCAACGTGAACATCCTTCTCGGCGCGATGCACGCCGAGGCGCTGGCCGCGCTGCTCGCCCGGAACGCGGACGTCGGGCAGGCGGTCGTCGATCGTTTCGGCGAGGAGAGGCACGTCGTCACCCCTCTCCGGGCTCGCGTCGAGCGCCTGCCGAAGATCATCCAGGTGCCGCGCGCCGAGCGGCACCCGGCCGTAGCGGCAGCGTCGGTGATCGCGCGCGCGGCGTTCCTCGACGGTCTCGCCGCGTGCAGCGATGCGGCGGGCACCGACCTCCACAAGGGCGCGGGCGAGCCGACCGACATCGCGGCGCGCCGCGTCTTCGCGATCGGTGGCCGGGACCTGCTGGCGAAGGTCGCGAAGATGCACTTCAAGAACACGCAGCGCGTCGTCGACACCGGATGACGGGCCTCCCGTTCGCGAAGCTGCACGGAGCCGGCAACGACTACGTCCATCTCGACGGGATCCGGGACGGGGTCACGGTCGAGCTCGCGGCCGAACTCGCGGTTCCTCTGTCGGACCGTCACTTCGGCGTCGGCGCAGACGGCGTGATCCTCACCGCCGCGAGCGAGGTCGCCGACGTGCGCATGCACATGTGGAACGCCGACGGCTCGCGCGGAGCGATGTGCGGGAACGGGCTGCGGCAGGTTGCGCGTCTCGCGCACGACCGCGGATACGCGCAGGGGCAGTCGGTCTCGGTCGAGACGGACGCGGGCATCTTCGAGGTGGAGCTGCTCTTCGGGGTCTCCGGAGAGCCGGAAGCGGCCCGCGTGCCGATGCGGGGGGCGTGGGTCGCGGCGGAACCGTCCCTGCTCGAGGTCTGCGGACGCAGGTTGGCCTACCACCGTGGCTCGGTCGGCAACCCGCACGCGGTCGTCTTCGTGGACGAGGATCTCGACGCGGTCCCGGTGCTGCAGCTCGGAGCCGCGCTCCAGACCCACGCTGCGTTCGACGGCGGCGTCAACGTCGAGTTCGTCCGGGTCCTCGGGCCGTCGCTCCTCGCCCAGCGGACGTTCGAACGAGGTTCGGGTGAGACGCTCGCCTGCGGGACCGGCGCGACCGTCGCCGCGCTCGCGGCCTGGGCGACCGGGCGCGTGGCGACTTCGGAGCTCGAGGTCCAGCTGCGCGGCGGCACGCTGGGGTTCGCACGGACCGCCGACGGGGTCCCGGTGATGACCGGGCGCGTGGCGGTGGTCTGCAGCGGAGTCGTGCACCTGCCCTTGGCCCGACGCGGGGCGTCGTCTTAGCTTGCGGGCGATGACGTCCGACGCAGTCCCAGGAACGCCCCCAGCTCCGCACTCCCTCTACGGCCGCACGGTCGTCGTCGCCGGCGGGACGGGCGCTGTCGGCAAGGCGCTGGTGCGCCGTCTCGTCGAGATCGGCGCCAAGCCTGCGATCGCGGTGCGGAAGGCCTGGCAGGTCGCGCCGATGCGCGAACTCTTCGGCGGTGCCGACGGTCTCGTGGCGGTGGTCGCGCCGGGCGACGGCGAGGCCGCGGCCGGCTTCCTCAAGGGTGCGCGGGACTCGCTCGGGCCGGTGGCCGCAGTCCTGTCGGCGGCCGGCGCGTTCCGCACTGCCGAGATCGGCCGCGACCGGGCGGGCGACGACACGGGGCTCTTCGAGGCGAACTTCGTCGCGACCCACACGCTGGTCCGCGCCGCGGTCGGCGGGATGTGCCGGTCGCGAGCTGGCGTGATCGCCGTGGTCGGCGCCGACTGCGTCGGGACGCCGATCCCGGGCATGGGGCTCTACCAGGCATCGAAGGCGGCGCTCCACGCGTACGCCGAGGTCCTCGCCGCCGAGGTCGCCGACCACGGGGTGGCGGTGGCCGTGGTCGCGCCAGGGGTGCTCGACACCGAAGCCAACCGCAGCGCGATGCCGGACGCGGATCGCTCGTCGTGGACGCCGGTCGAGCACGTCGTCGACGCGCTGCTCGATGCCGCGGCCGGAGGCGCGGTGCCCGGTGCGCTGACCACCGTCCGGGTTCCGGCGCCGGTCGCCTGACGGCGGGACGGCGTCCGAAAATCCTCCCGGGTCCCCCCGGAGCGCGGGCGCGCGACGTAGCCTTGTCCGACATGGTGCGCCCTCGACCTGCCGTCGCCCTGGCCATGACGGTCGCTGCGCTGTCCTGTGCGGCCTCTGCGCAGCAGGTCACGCCGACCGCCCAGGATCCTGCGGCGGCGATCCGGGAGTGGGTCCGCTCGGATCACTCCGATGAAGCGCTGCGCGAGGCGGCGACCAAGGCGGTCCTCGATGCCGGGGACGCCGGGCTCCGCGCGCTGGCCGACACCGTGCGTCGGACCCGGCCCGACCAGCGTGACCGCCGGATCGGCGTCGAGTCCCTGGTCGCGACCGTCGTCGTCGGGATCCTCGAACGTGCGCACGACAGCGGCATGCGATTCGCCGGCCAGTACGACCGTCTGCGGGCGCTCCAGCCGTACGCCGGGACCTTCCTCGTGCAGCTCGTCGTCGACACACCGGACTGGTTCCCGGACGACATGCGCGCGCTCGTCGTGCCGGCGCTGCGCGACGTGTATCCGCGTGGTCCGGAGCCGGGTGCTCGGACGCAGCTGCGTGCGGTGGCCGAGGACGAGGACTTCGAGTCGCAGGCGCTGCGCGACGCGCTCGCGTACGCGTTCGCCCAGTGGGGAGAGCGTGACCTGGTCCAGCCGCGGCTCGACGAGTACCAGGAGAACGCGGGGAGCGGCAGCGACACCGACGAGCTCTTCTTCGTGCGGGCGCTCGCGGTCGTGCACTACGAGCTCCGGGAGTACGAGGTCGCCGGGAAGCTCTGGCAGCGCTTCGTCGCCGGCATGCAGGGTCTCGACGCCCCGGTCGGCGCGATGGACCAGTACAACGCCGCGTGCACGCTGGCGCGCGCGGGCGACACCGCAGGGGCCCTCGAGGCGATCGAACGCTGCGCGGACCTCGTCGCCGCGGGCAAGGTCGACTCTCGGGCAGCCATCACGCGGCGGATGTTCGAGACGGACCCCGACCTCCTGTCGATCCGTGCCGAGGAGAGGTTCGTGAAGGCCACGGCCAAGGCGTTCCCCGAATCGGCAGCACAGAAGGACGGAGGGTCCTCGCGAAGGGGCAGCTGATGCCGTGCGGCCCCGGTTCACCGTGTGACTTGTCGACGGCGTTCGCGCGGCCCACTCGGGACCCCTCCGCCGTCGCGCTGCAACCAACGTGAACGTCTCCCGCTCGTTCCTGCTCGGCCTCGCCGCGGCGCTGATCGCGGAGGAGTCCTTCGACTGGCTGCCCGGGGAGGCGACCTACGCGGGGCTGATCGTCTGGGCTCCGCTGATGTCCGTACCCTGGCTCTGGGCGAGGAAGACCGGCGCCGTGCTGCGCCGGGAAGCCGGCACCGAACGGCCGCCGGGAATCGCCCTGCGCACCGCGCTCCGACTCCAGCCGCTGACGGTGCCGCTCGTCTACCTCGCGCTGCTCGGCTTGGGAGGGCTCGGCGCGCTCGCCACCGAACGTGCGCCCGACAGCCACACGCTTCGATTCGCGCTTCTCCTGGCACCGTTGCTCTTCCTCGAGGCCACGCTCCGCGCCACGGAGAGGCGAACGCTGGCCGCGATCGAGGCGCGCGGCGGCACGTTCCCCGGTGCGATCGAACCGACGTTCGTCGGGATGACGGTGTTCGTCGTCGCAGCCGTGCTGATGTTCGGCCTGGCACTCGACTGGATCTCGAGCGATCGGACGCTCGAGGTCTTCGTGCAGGGGACTGCGGTCGGCGCCACCGTCGGATTCCTGGCGATGCTCGGCTTCCTGGCAGCGGCGATGCCGCTGCTGTTCCGGCTGCTGCTGCCGACGAGCACGACACTTCCCGAGCGCGTCGCCGACGACGTGCGGAGCACCGCTGCCCAGCTCGGCTTCCCGCCGACGCGTGTGCTGTCGCTCTGGACGGAGCACCGGCTGGTCAACGCCGCGCTCGTCGGACCGCTCCGCTGGCCGCGCTACCTGGTGCTCACGGACGGCATCCTCGACTACCTCGATCTGACGGCGCTGCGCGGCGTCGTCGCGCACGAGGTCGGGCACGCGCGGGCTGGCCATCCGATGCTGCTGCTCGTCGTGTTCGCGGTGGTTCCGATCCTGCTCGTGCATCCGGCGTCGACCTTCGACTGGTCGCAGGTCGACGAGGGCACGCTCGCGCTCGGTGGGGGACTCGTGCTCCTGCTGGGTGCTCGCGGCCTCCGCGCTCTGATGCACCGCTTCGAGTTCGAAGCGGACCAGCTGTCGGCCACGGCGCTCGGCGGCGCGACGCCGTGCGTGATCGCGCTGCGGCGGGTCGGGGACCTGTTCCCGTCCCAGCGCGGGCGCGCTTCGTTCCGACACCCGAGCGAAGAGCAGCGTGTCCGCGCGCTCTGGTCCTGGGACCGTGAGCCGGCGTATCGCGACGCGTTCCTCAGGCGGGGACGACGGATGCGCTGGACGATCGCGGCGCTCTTGGCCGCTGCCGTGGTCGCCAGCGCGTGGTCCCACGTCCGCCACATCGCGATCGACGTCGCGGTCGTGCGGCTCTACTCGGGCGACTTCCGCGGCGCTGAGGCGGTGCTGCGGGACGTGGATGGCCCGGAGGACATCGTCGAGCCGCTGCGTGCGGAGGCCGCAGCCGCCGCGTCGCTGCTCCCCGAGGGCGGCGCCTGGGACGAGATCTGCCAGGACCTCGCCGACCTCGCGTGGACGCGCGGCCTCGACGAGCTGACCGCCGGTCGCGCGGACGAGGCCCGGCCCTACTTGGCGCTGGCGACCTGCGGACGGGTCCGCGATCCGATCCGCGCCACCGCCTGGCGCTTGATCGAAGCTCGGCTGGACGGTGAGGAAGAGCTCGCTTCGCGCCTCGCGCACCACCTTGCGGGGTTGCCCGGCGCCGACGCGTTGCCCGCGGGCGCGTTCGACGCCGACTGAGTCGCCGAGGTCAGTAGCGGTTGACCTCGACCGCCCAGGGCAGCGGCAGCTCGAACACGAGGACCCCACGCCGGTCGAACTCCCGCACGCCGCCCTCCTCGGCCACGATCGTGTTGCCGTTGGGCAGGCGGTCGGCGTCGCTCGGCGACTCGAGGTCGGTCAGCTCGAACACGACGTTGCCCGCCGGATCGATCTCGCGGACCCGGTGCAGATCGCGCTGCGCGATCAGCGTGTTGCCGTTGGGCAGACGGTCCGCGTCGAACGGGCAGGGGATCTCGTTGACCTCCCAGACGACGTTGCCATCGCGGTCCACCTCGATGATCCGTTCGGCGAGGCTGCCGTCCGCGATCAGCGTGTTGCCGTTGGGGAGTCGGTCGGCGTCGTAGGGCTTCACGCCGGTCATCGACCAGACGATGTTGCCGGCCGGGTCGACCTCGATGACCCGCTCGCCGAACGTGTCGGCGATCAGCGTGTTGCCGTTGGGGAGTCGGTCGGCGTCGTACGGGTTCCTGAGCTGTTCGAAGCTCCAGACCACTTCTCCGGAGCGCGTGACTTCGACGACGCGGTTGAGCGCGAACTCGGTGACGAGCAGGTTGCCGTTGTCGAGGCACTCCGCGTCCCACGCCCCGTACACGTCCTCGAGTGCGAACACCTCGCGGCCCTGGTCGTCGAGCTCGACGATGCGGTTCTCGGAATAGTCGGCGACCAGCGTGAAGCCCCACAGCGCGCCGCCGCCGACGCCGAACTCGATCCGCGTCACGTCCGCGAGCGGGAGGATCGCGGCGCCGATGTCGGGGATCGCCAGCGCGACGTCCGCGCCACGGAGACGGCCGATGTGAGCGAGGAGGCGCTCGCCGCGCACGGTCTCGACCCTGGCGTAGGTCTCGTCGTCGCCGGTCGAGGCGAGTCTGGGGCGTGCGAACAACACGCCCGCTACCCGGTCGAGCGGCATCGTCTCGGGTGCGGCGTCCTCCGACTGTCGGTAGCTGAGCTCGCCGTCGGCAGCGCCGAGGATCGTCACGTCGAGCAGCGAGCTGTCGCGGAGCCGGAGTCGGTCGGTCGCGGACGTGGCTCCCACGAGCCGATCGAGCGACGGGTCGAGCGCGAGGCCCTGCACCGACGTCCGCGGCACCCGGACCCGACCGAACGTCGCGGTGTCGATCTCCACGCCGTCGCCGTCGATCCCTGCGAGCGTCCCGGTCAGAAGGCTTCCCTGGGTCAGGAACAGACGGACGCGTCCCGGCTCGGCGACCGGCGCATGGCCGGGGAACACCAGTGCCTCGCAGTCGGCGATGCGCAGCTCGAGGACGGGCAGTCCGTCGATCGACTCGGTCAGATGGAGCGTGTTCGCCGAACCGCCGGTGACGCGCGCGTCGATCTCGCTCCCGTCGGAGAGGACGACCCGGGTCGCCGGGCCCTCGCGCGTCGAAGGGGCCGGCGTGCCCGGGAGGGCGGCCAGTCCGGCGATGACCCTGTCCTCGTGCTGGGCCAGCCCTGCGAGCGCGGACTGGGCGTCCGCGCGCTGCCAGATCGAGCGGAGCGCCGCAGCGGCCTCCGAACTCCGCAGACGTCCGGGCTCGCCCAGCAGCCCCGCCAGAGCCTCGAGCGCCTCGGGTGCGCGCAGATCGGCCAGCGCGCCGACCACCGCCAGCCTCTGGATCGGCGAACCTTCGAGCAGGCCGACCAGCGTCGGCACGTCCTCGGCGGTGCCGTTCCGCGCCAGCGCCAGGATCGCTCCCTCCACGACCTGGGGATCGGCGTGGCCGAGAGCGCTCAGCAGCGCCTGGCGGAGCCGGGCGTCGGGCTCCAGATAGGCGGCCGTCGCGACGAGCCCGCGGAGGAGCCGGACCTCGCGTCGCTCGTCGTCGGTCCCGCGCAGGGCGATCGCGTCGAGGACCCGGGCGGCCCGGACCCGTTCCTCCAGCGTTCTGCCCTCCTTCGCGCGGGCTTCGATCTGGCCGACCGCGCGCGCGCCGATCTCGACCAGGGTCCGCTCGGCGCTCTCCCGCGCGAGCCAACGGTCGTCGGCGAGCTGGTCGAGGAAGCGCTCGATCTTCAGACGGTATTCCCGGTGGTCGCCCTGGATTCCCGCGGTGATCGCGCTCCGCGCGTCGCCCGCCGAGCGGACCAACGCAGCCACCTGCCGCAGGCGGGGCAGGATCTCCTCGTCCTGGAAGCCAGCGCTCCGCTCGCGGAGCGTCTCGAGCGACCATTCCTGCTGGGCCCCGACGTCGGGAGAGAGGAGGGTCAGCGCGGCGAGGGCAGCGGTGAGGGCGGTTCTCGACATGGACCCGGACAGACTAGGCGCGGCGGCTTCCGATCGCAGCCCCGGCGGGCTGGCAAAGGTCGGGCAGCAGCGATCCCCGGCTGCGGCGGGGAAAGCGGCGCAAAGCCATGCAACATAACCGTCTCGGGACCTCGCCGGCCTCCGCGGACTCGCTTAGATTGGGGCTCGTCCCCGGGCCGTGCTGCTGACCCCTCGCCGGCCCCCGTCCCCCGAACGCCTCCCCGACCACCGTGCCGTTCCCGCGCGTCTCGCACCGACCAGCGGCCGCCGGAGCACTGCGCCCCGGGCCGCGACGGCACACGGCGTTGGCCAGTGCAGTGGCCGCGGCGGTCGCGGCGGGTCTGGCCGGTGGCCGCATCGGCGCGCAGGACTTCGGGGAGGTCAGGCCGCCGGTCGGGCTCCAGGGTGGGATCGTGCCGGGGACCGAGGACGCGAGCGATGACGTCGGGCGACCGGCGCGGATGCTCGAGAGCACGAGCGTCGACCGGTTCGTCCGGGCTGCCCAGGATCTGCTGGCCCGGGACGACCACGTAGGTGCGATCCGGATCCTCCAGGACGTGATCGAGGGCCGGACCGTCGAGGAGCCGAACGGGGAGAGTGGGGCCGGCACCGAGCCGAAGGACCCCCCGGCGCAGACCGGACAGGTCTGGGACGACGTTGCGGAGAGCGCCGAGAGCGCGGTGTTCAGCGCGGACGGCCGGCTCTTCCACCCGGTGCGGCGGCTCTGCCACGAGCTCCTCGCGGATCTCCCGCCGGCTGGGGTCGCCTGGTACCGCGCCCAGCACGAGGTTGCTGCCGAGCAGGCCCTGGCCGCCGCCGAGGCGTCGCGGGACCCGCTCCGCTTCGAGGCCGTCTACGAGACCTGGTTCCTCACGCTGGCTGCCGGCCGCGCGATGCGGGTGGCGGGCGATCTGCAGATGGATGCCGGGCGGTTCCGCGCGGCGATCCGCGCCTACCGGCTCCTCCTCGACGTGTATCCGAGCGCGGCGCGCGCCGAGCTGGGCATCGACGAGACCTGGATCCGGTTCCGGCTGGCGACGTGCTTCCGCCTCCTCGGCGAGGGGGAGCGCGCGCGCGAAGAGATCGAACGGGTCACGGTCTTCGATCCCGCCGCGACGCTCCGGGTCGAGGGTGAGCTCGTCCGCCTCGCCGACCTGGGCGACGCTCTGGCAGCCGCGCGCGCTCCGGGCGGGATGGTGGCTGCGAGCCCCGCGGGCGTCGCCGCGCTGCGATCCGGCCGCGAGAGCCTGATCCCGCTGTTCGAAGTCCGGTTCCGCGAGCCCGCGCCCTACCGCGCCGCGAAGGGGCAGGCCCGCAACGAGCGAGTCGTGTTCCGGCAGGGTGGCCAGGACCTGACCGCGACCCCGCGCAGCGGGGACCTCGTTCCCGGGACCCAGGTCGCGTTCGGCGAGAGCGGCGAGCTGGCCTTCCTCGACCACTTCCGCCTCGGCGTCGTCTCGCTGCCCGGCGGCAAGCTGGTCGGCCGCGCCGACGGCACCGACGAGGTCCCGCAGCCGCAGCCGGGCAGCCCGCGGCACCGGATTCCCGCCTACGACTTCGCGAGCCTGCGGCCGGTGATCCGGGACGGCCGCGTCTACGCAGTGGTCGGTCCGAGCGCCGCACGGATGAGCGGGATGCGGGCCGTGACGGAGAACGCCCTCGAAGCGCGTGCCGAAGGGGCTGCGCTCGAGCTGCTGTGGACCACCCGCGAGCAGGCCGCCTACCGCGACACGACGTTCCTCGCCGCGCCGACGCCGGTCGGCGAACGGCTCCTGGTCCCGGTGTCGATCCGGGGGACGCACGGCGTCGCCTGCATCGACGGGCTGTCCGGTGACCTCCTCTGGACGACGCCGCTGCACCGTGACGGCACCGAGATGTCGCGGCCGCCGGCCGTCCCGATCGCCGTGTCGGGAGGGGTGGCGTTCGCGGTGACCAACGCCGGTGCGCTCGCAGCGCTCGACGCCTACACGGGCGCCCTCCGTTGGGCGCGACGCTACGAGCGCGTCGATCCGTTCCGTCCGCCGGTCGCGACCAAACGGCCGAGGCCGCGCACGAACGTGTTCGGCGGCGGAAGCTTCTTCCAGGAGCTGCCGCTCGATGGCTTCGCCCCGTCCGACCTCGTCGCCGAGGACGGCCTCGTGATCCACGCACCGACCGACGGTCAGGTGCTGCTCGCGCTGGACGGCGCTTCGGGCGAGCCGGTGTGGATGCTCGAGCGCGGCACGATGCAGTACGTGATCGGCCACGACCGGGACCACCTGTACCTCGGTGGACCCGACGACGTGACCTGCGTCGGACTCCGCACCGGCGTCCGTCTGTGGCGCGAGTCGCTGCCAGCACACCCGGGCAGCAGCCGCTGGCGTGGTCGCGGCTGCGTCGCCGGTGACCGGCTGCTGGTGCCCGGTGATCGGACGGTGCTGGTCCGCGCGCTGCGCGACGGCGCCGAGTGGCAGACGCTGCCGCTCCCGTCGTTCCAACCGGGTCGCGAGCCGCTGCGCGGCGAGTTCAATCTGTTCCTCGAGGGACCCTACCTCGCCGCCACGTATGCCGGTGGTCTCGAGGTCTACTCGACGCCTCAGGCTCTCGACGGCCTGTCGGCGCTCGCCCGCGACCCGATCGAGCGCGCGGCGCTCGAGGCGCAGGCCGGCGATCTCGAGGGCGCGGTCGAGGCGCTGGAGTCGATCGACGTCGCGGCTCGTCCGGATCTGAAGGCCGACGTCGGTCGTCGGCTCCTGACGCTCTGCGGCGAGATCGCACTCGCGAGCGCGGCGCGCGGGTCGCGGGAGGAGGCGCTCGCGATGCTCGATCGCTGCCGCTCCCTGCTCGACGAGGAGCGACTGATCGAACGTTGGCACCTCGCCCGGATCGAGGTGTTCGAGGCGCTCGGTGACCTCGACGCGATCGCAGCCGAACAGCAGCAGCTCTACCGCCGCATGGGGAGGTCCGGATGAAGTGCATCGTTCGATCGCTGGGTGCCGTCATCCTGTCGACCCTCGCTTCCGTCGGATCTGCGCCCGCGCAGGAGCTGCTGCCCGAAGGAGTCACGCCGGAGATTGCGCGTGCCATCGATCGCGGCCTCCAGTTCCTCGCGCGCACGCAGAACCGCGACGGCTCGTGGCGTTCGAGCGGCGGGTTCGGCAACTACCCGACGGCGATGACCGCGCTCGCGGGCATGGCGCTCTGCGGCTCGGGATCGACCCCGACGCGCGGTCCGTACTTCCTCCACGTGCGGCGGGCGACCGAGTTCCTCCTGACTGCGGCCCAGCCCGACGGCGTGATCACCGCGCCGGCCGAGGAGGGGCGGAGCATGTACGGCCACGGCTTCTCGACGATGTTCCTCGCCGAGGTCTTCGGCATGGAGGAGGACGAGCGCCGCCAGCGTGAACTGCACGCGGTGCTGACCCGGGCCGTCGAACTGACCTCGCGCTCCCAGTCGAAGGCGGGGGGGTGGCTGTACACGCCCGAGTCGAACGGCGACGAGGGCAGCGTCACGGTCACGCAGATCCAGGCGCTCCGCGCGTGCCGCAACGCGGGCATCGTGGTTCCTGCCAAGACGATCGATACCGCGGTGGACTACATCCGGCAGAGCGCGAACCCGGACGGCAGCATCCGCTACAGCGTGAAGTCCGGCGGCGGCGGTCGGCCGGCGATCACCGCAGCGGCGGTGGCGGTGCTCTACAACGCGGGTCGCTACGACGACCCGATGGCGGAGAAGGCGCTGCTCTACGCGCTGCGCACGCTGCCCATCAACGGCAGCGGCAACGGCCACCACTTCTACGCACAGCTCTACCTCGCACAGGCCCTCTACCAGCGCGGTGGCGAAGACTGGGCCGAGTACTACCGCAAGATCTCGGCCTGGCTCCTCACCAAGCAGGATCGCGAGGGCTCCTGGCAGGGCGACAACGTCGGCACGACCTACGGCACGGCGATCGCGCTGACCATCCTCCAGCTCCCCTACGCCTACCTCCCGATCTACCAGAGGTGAAGGGTTGCTGATCGGACTCGCGTTCCTGCATCCGCTGGTGCTCTGGGCCCTGCCGCTCGCGGCGGTGCCGATCATCATCCACCTGCTGAACCGCCGTCGCTTCGACACGCGGCGGTGGGCGGCGATGGAGTTCCTGCTGCGTGCGATGCAGAGGAACAGGCGCCGGCTGCGCATGGAGCAGTGGCTGATCCTCGCGCTCCGCACGCTCGCGGTCCTGCTGCTCGTGTTCCTGGTGTCGCGCCCGCAGTGGAGCGGAGGGGCGCTCGGTGGGGCGTCCACGCACCACGTCGTCGTGCTCGACGCATCTGCGTCGATGGCGCACCGTGGCGGCACGGACACGGCGTTCGCCCGCGGGGTCGCGGCGATCGAGGACATGGCCGCGCGCCTCGCGGAGTCGGCAGGCGGGGACTTCATGACGCTGATCCGCAGCGATCGGCTGGAGGATCCGCTGCTGGCGCTCGCACCGATCGGGCCCGACCTCACGCGTCGCGTGCGTGAGTCGCTCGCGTCTGCCGAGCCCTCGGACCAGGGTCTCGACGTCGCAGCCCTGCTCGACGGGATGACCGACGCGGCCGATGCGGCGGTGGACGTCGCACCCCAGGTCGAGCACGTGCTCGTCACCGACCTGAAGCGTGGCGACTGGATCGGGAGCGACGATGGCGCGCTCCCGGCCGTCGGGAACTGGCTCCAGGAACTCGACCCGGAAGCTGCGCGCTGGACCGTGCTCGACGTCGGCGGTCAGGATGCGCGCAACCTCGCGATCACCGCGGTCCGTCTCGACGGCCGCACCTGCGTGGCCGGTCTCCCCGCGCGCATCGCGGTCGATGTCACCAACCAGGGGCCGGACGCTGCGGCGCCGACCGAAGTGACGGTAGAAGTCGGCGCCGGCCGATTCGCGGTGCCGGTGCCGGAGATCCCGGCGGGGCAGACGGTCACCGTCCGCTTCGAGCAGACGTTCCGCGCGGCGGGCTGGCACGGCGTGCGCTGTGCGCTGCCCGAAGACCGCTACCCGTCCGACGACCGGAGAAGCCTCGCGCTCGAGGCGAGGCGTGCGGTTCGCGTGCTCGTCGTCGACGGCGATCCGGCGACCGATCCAGAGGACGCCGAGTCGTTCTTCGTCGCGGTCGCCCTGGATCCGGGCGGGGACGGCGCGACCGGCGTCGAAGCGCGGGTCATCGCCGATCACGAGCTCGAGGCCCTGCCCGAGCAGGACCTCGCCGAGCATGACCTCGTCTGGCTCTGCAACGTCGCGCGGCCGAGCGCCGAGCTGGCCCATCGCCTCGAGGCCTACGTCGACGCGGGCGGCGGTCTCGTGGCCTGGCTCGGCGATCGCGTGGAGCTCGGTGCGTGGCACGAGACGATGTGGCGCGGCGGCGAGGGGCTCCTTCCGCTCGCGCTGGTCGAGGTCGACGGCGACCTCGCCGCGCCGCGCGGGGTGCACCTGGACGCGGCGGACCATCCGCTGTTCGACACGGCGACGGACGCACTGCGTCTGATGTTCGCCGAGCTCTGCCTCGTCGGGCGCTACGTGACGATGGAGGACCGGGTCGACGCTCCCGTCGCACGCCTCCTCCGCGTCGGTTCGCCGGACGGCCCGCTGCTGATGGTCGGGCGTAGCCGCGGGGATCGCGGCGGTTCGGTGCACGTCGTCGGCACCTCGGCCGACGCCGCGTGGACCAACCTCCCGGCCCAGTTCGTGTTCCCGATCCTCGCGGACCGCCTCGTGCAGACGGCGTCCCGGACCCAGGATCGCGGCGCGCGGGACCTTCGACCGGACGCGACGTTCGCGGTCGAAGTCGACCCGGCCCGGCATCGGCCGGACGTCGAGGTGCGTGCCCGCGACGGCAGCGGCGAAGTGTTCACGTTCGCCGCGCCGCCGGACGGCGGCGGCTCCGTCGAGGTCTCACTCGATCAGCTTCGTGGGCTCGGGCTCTTCGACGTCGTCCGGTCGCTCCACGGTGGCGGCGAAGAGGTCGAGACGATCGCCCGCAACGCGCTCCTGTCCGAGGGTGACCTGAAGCCCTGCGGTGTGAATGCGTTCCAGGCGGCCATCCCCGAGGAGCTGCGCGGACTCGTCCGCGTCCGCGAGGTGCGGGCCGGCGAGTCTTCGCTCGGTGATGACGTGCGCGGCGCCTCGACGTGGCGCTTCCTCGGCGCGCTGCTGCTCCTCGGCCTGCTGGCGGAGACGGTGCTCGCATGGAGGTTCGGCCGGCGCTGAGCCGGCTCGTGATGGAAGCACTCCTGCGATGGCTGGCCGAACGGCTCGGAGTCCCGGTGGCCCCGGGCACCGACCTCCACGTCGAGTTCGCCGGGTTCCCTTCGGGCGGACTCGGCCTCTTGACCCTGCTCGGTGCGGCGCTGGCCCTCGGCGTCGTCTGGTTCGCCTACGTTCGCGACGCCCACCGCCTGTCGACGCGCCGGCGGTTCGCGCTGACCGCTCTCCGCGCGGCGGCCGTCGCGCTGGCGATCCTGGTCCTGCTCGATCCGCAGCTCGTCGCCGTCCGCCGCGACGCGCAGCCGGGTCAGACTCTGGTCCTCGTCGACACCTCGCAGTCGATGGCGCAGGTCGACGGCTATCGCGAGGACTCGCCGGCAGCCGACCTTGCCGCGGCCTGGGGCGGCCTCGACGGGATCGACCCGCGGACGACGACGCGCCTCGCGCTCGCGCGTGCGGTGCTCGAGGACGACGGGCATCGCGTGCTCCGGGCGCTGGCGTCGAAGAACCGTGTCCACGTCTTCGGCTTCTCGTCGGGCCTCGACCGCGTCGCGTCGCTCGACGTGCCGCCCGGCGATGGTTCGGCGGCTCCTGCGGTCGACCTGTCGGGCCTCGCGGCGACCGGGAGCTACACGAACCTCGGTGGGGCGGTTCGGGATGCACTGACGGATGCGGGAGGCGCCGAGATCGCCGGCGTCGTCGTGCTGACCGACGGGCGGAGGAACCTCGGTCCGCAGGGCCCCGAGATCGCGCGCAACCTCCGCAACCGCGGCGTGCCGCACGTGGTCGTGCTGCCGGTGGGCGACCCGTCGCCGATGCGGACGCTTCGCATCCTGCGCCTCGACGCTCCGGAGAAGGTCTTCCGCGAGGATCCGTTCCGGGTCCAGGTCGCGGTCGAGGCCCGGGGTCACGACGCTGGCGAGTATCGCCTGCGGCTCCTGCGCGCGCCGGCCGACGGCAGTGGCGCCGCGACCGAGATTGCCGATCGCGCGGTCGCGCTGGACCCGTCCGCCGCCGAGCAGCTCGTCGAGTTCGAAGGCCTCGAACTCGATGAAGCCGGTGCGTTCACGCTGTCGGCCGAGATCACTCCGCCCGGCGCGGAGCCTTTCGTCGCCCAGCGGCACGTGATGCGCGCGCGGGTCGAGGCGCTCGCCGAGCGGACGCGGGTCCTGTTGATCGCAGGTGGCCCGAGCCATGAGTACCGCATCCTCCGCAACCAGCTGATCCGCGACGACACGATCGAGGTCGGCTGCTGGCTGCAGAGCGCGGACCCCGGATTCCCGCAGGACGGGAACGTCTCGCTCGAACGGCTGCCGGACGGGCCCGAGGAGCTCGACACCTGGGACGTGTTCCTGCTCCTCGACCCGGATCCCGACCGCATTCCCCGCACGTTCTGGGAGCAGGTCCGGGACCAGGTCGCGGACCGCGGCGCGGGGCTCTTCTTCGTCTGCGGTGAGAAGTACACGCTCGCCGCGCTCCGGCCCGACGCGCAGTCTGCGCCGATCGCCTCGATCCTGCCGGTCGAACCCGACCTCGACGCCGCGGAGGATCTCGCGCTGGCTCGAGGGATGGTCCGCGCCTACCCGTACGAAGTGACGCCGGCCGGCCGCGCCCACTCGGTCGCGCGGATCGCCGAGGATCGGGCCGCGAGCGCCGAGCTCTGGGCGCGTCTGCCGGGCTTCCACTTCGCGTTCCCGGTGAGCCGTGCGGCACCGGGAGCGGAGGTCCTGGTCGAGCATCACAAGCCTGCGCGCGCGGGCGCCGAGGCAGCGGCGTCCCCGCTCCTCGTGTCGCGCTTCTTCGGTGCGGGTCGCGTGCTGTTCCTGGCCACCGACGATCTCTACCGCTGGCGCAGCATCCGGGAGTCCGCGTACGACCGCCTGTGGGTCCGCGGCATCCGCTACCTGTTCGAAGGTCGCCTGAACGCCGGCAACAGCCGGCTGCGGATCGGCATCGACGAGGCGAGGCTCGAGCTCGGACAGGCGGTCCGGGTCGTCGCCGACGCACGGGACGAGACGTTCGGACCGCTCGTCGCCGACTCGCTCGACGTTCGCGTGCGCGGTCCCGAGGGGAGCGATGCTCCCCTCGAGCTCGCTGCGGTCGAGGGGTCCCCAGGTCGGTTCGAAGGTTGGCTGCGGCCGAGTGCGACCGGCTTCTTCCGCGTCGAGGCGATGGACTCTCCCGAGGGCAGGCCAGCTGGCGCTGCATTCGAGGTCGTGCCGGCTGCGCTCGAGAAGGAGGGGCCGATCGACCTCGGTGAACTCACCGCGATCGCCGGGGCGCCGGGCGGCGTCCTCGTGCGCGATCCTGCGACCTTCTACGCGGCGCTCGACGCGATCCCGGCCGCGACGCGGATCGAGACTTTCACGACCGCGCGCACGCTCTGGGATGGCTGGGTGACCATCGCGCTGATCACCACGCTCCTCGCGGCCGAGTGGTGGCTCCGCAAGAGGGTGAACCTGCTGTGAAGGCCGCTCACGACGTCTTTCGCGGGCTGCGTGCTCGCGCCCGCACCGGAATCCTGATCGAGGGTGCCGCGCGCCTGGCCTGTGTCCTCGCTGGGTTCGTCGTCCTCAGCTACGGCATCGACCGCTGGCTCGAACTCGAGCGTCCGTACCGGTTCGGGGTCCTCTGCGTGGCGATCGCAGGAATCGCCGTGACCTGGCGTCGCCACGTCGCCCGCCCGCTGACCGTCGACCTCGACGACGCGGAGCTGGCGCTCGCGGTCGAGCGCAGCGACTCCGGGCTGAGGCAGGTGCTGATCAGCGCTGTCGAGTTCGAACGCGACCTCGAGCGCGGCGCGGTCCGCGGCCAGTCGGACACGCTGATGCAGAGCGTCGTCGCGGACGCCACCGCTCGTCTCGGACAGATCGACGCGGTTCGGGCGCTCGACGCGCGGCGGACGGCCCTGTTCGGCGGAGGACTCGCGGCGGCGCTGGCGTGGATCGTGCTGTTCCTGTCCCTGGTCGCGGAGCCCGGAGTTTGGGCGCAGCGGAACCTCCTGCTCGGCGCGGTGTCGTGGCCGCGCGAGACCCGCCTCGCGTTCGCGACGACGGCCGACGGTGACCGCGAGATCCGGCTGGCCGAACGCGAAGATCTCGTGCTGCGCGTCGAGGTCGAGGGCGTCGTGCCCGACGAGGTGGAGCTGGTCGCGACGTTCGCCGGCGGCGAGCGGGCGACCAGACGAATGGATCGGGTCGGGCCGGCGAGCTTCACGACGACGCTCACCGCGGTCCTCGAGGACGTGGAGCTGGTCGCCATGGGTGGTGACGGGGCGTCCGAGCTGCTGCGGGTCCGGATCGTCGAGCGGCCGCGGGTGCTCGAGCTCGAGGTGGCGATCCACGCGCCTGTCTACGTCGGCGGCGAACCGCTCCGCACCACCGAGGTCGGCGGCACCCTCGACGTCACGGCCGGCGGTCGCGTCGAGGTGCGGGCGAAGAGCAGCAAGGAGCTCCGCGCCGCGCGCTTGCGCTACGGCGACGGCGAGCCGCGCGCGATCGAGGTCGCGGACGACCGCGTGACGGTCGTCGGGTCGGCGAACCCCGAAGAGGACGGAATCCTCCGCATCGAGTTCGTGGACGCGGACGATCTCGGGCCGGCGCAGCCGCCGCAGATCGCGCTGCGCGTGGTGCCGGACACCGTGCCGATCGTCGAGTTCGAGAGCGAGGGAATCGGCTCGCTGATCACCGCCGAGGCGCGCATCCCGGGGCTGCTCCGGATCACCGATGATCACGGGGTCGCGACGGTGAGCGCGCTCGGGAGGACCATGGACGCGACCGCCGCCGACGAAGAGGCCGCCGCGTTCGATGCCGTGGCCGTCGAGTGGGCGGGGCCGCTCCTCGCCGGTGCGTCCGAGCAGGAGCTCGGTCTCGTCTTCGACCTGAAGCCGCTGCTGGTCGACCCCGACCCGGACTCGCTGGGCAACCCCATCCATCCGGGGCTCCTGCTGTCGCTGCGTTTCGACGCGACGGACGGCAAGGAGCCCGATCCCCAGACCGGCACGAGCGAGGTCCGGACGTTCCGGGTCGTCACCCGTGAGAAGCTCCTCCAGGAGCTGCGCCGCCGCCAGGAGGAGCAGCGCCGCGAACTCGAGCGCATCCTCACCCGGGTCGAGGACGCGCGGACCGAGATCGAGGAGGTGCTCTCGCCGGCGTCGACGGACCCGGCCGCGGACCGTGCGAGACTTCGGATGCGCACGCTCGCCCGCCAGCTGAACGGACTCGGTGCGGAGACCGGCGTCACAGCCGAACGCTACGCGGCGATCCTCGACGAGTATTCGAACAACCGGCTCTACGAACCCAACATCGTGCGCGCGAGCTTCGCGCGCGTCGTCGACCCGCTCCGTGAGATCGCGGGCTCGGGCTTCCCGCCCGCCGCGCAGCGGACCGCCGCGTTCGCCGAGCGCGGCGGCGACGAGGACCGGGCCGGTGCGGTGCAGGGTCTGGCCGACGTCGTCGCAGCCCTGCGGCGGGTGCTCGCCCAGATGGAGAAGAACGAGAGCCTGTCGGAGCTGGTCGAGACGCTCCGCATCGTGATCCGCACCGAGGAAGAGCTCCAGCGCGAGCTGGAGCGGCTCGCCGAGGCCGAGGGCGCCGGGATCTTCGGCGACGACCCCGAGCCCGGGGCGGGCGGGAAGAGGAAGCAGTAGCCTGATCCGGAGCCCCGCGGGCCCGTTCGAACGACATCCCATGAACCCCGAGAGCAGCAGCCTCCGAGCAGCGTTCGCGACCCTGGTCGCGTTGTGGGCTGTCGCTCCCTGCGCCGTCGCGCAGGACCGTGCAGCAACCCTGGAAGCCGAGGCGCGCCGCCGCTTCGAAGACCTGCACGCGCGGATGCAGAAGCTGCACGCGGTCAAGCTGGAGTCCGATCCGGCAGAGGCCGAGGTGCTGTCGGCGGGCAATCGACTGATCCAGGAACGCCGGCTCGGTGCGTCGCTCGACGCGATCGCAGGTCTGATCCGGGACGCGAGGTTCGACGAGGCGCTGTCGTCGATGGCCGTGCTCCAGATCGACCTGCAGCAGCTCCTCGATCTCCTGCTGTCGCGTTCGACCGACGTCGACGGGCTGCTCCAGGAGATCGAGAGGCTCGAGGAATACCGGGACCGCGTCGGGGACCTTCTCGACGAGCAGCGCGCCGAGAAGGAAGCGTCCGCGGCGGCCGAAGCGCTCGCACAGCGGCTCCGCGACCTCGAAGCCGCGCGCGAAGCCGCGGCAGCGCTGCTCGCCGAACAGAAGTCGCTCCGCGACGAGGCGAACGACGCCGGCCTGTCGACGGAGCCGAAGAAGGCCGCCGACATGGCCGCACGTGAGCGCGATCTGGCCGAGCGTTCGAAGAAGCTCGGGGAGCGTCTCGGCGAGCTCGGCGAGCAGGGCAACCAGGAGGTGACGCCCGGAGAAGCGAAGCCCGAAGCCCAGGACTCCCAGTCCCAGAAGGGTGCGAACGCCGCCAAGTCCGCATCGGAGGCGATGGACCGCGCGCAGCAGAAGCTTGGGCAGAACCAGCCCGAGGGTGCGCTCCCGGACATGGACGAGGCGGATCGCCGGCTGCGGGAAGCGGTCGAGGAGATCGATCGCATGGCCGAGGAGACCGAGCGGCAGCTGATGGAGCTGCCCTTCGAGGACCAGGCCAAGGCGCAGGAAGAGACCCAGGCGGCGACCGACCGGCTCGCCCAGGAGATGGAGGCTGACGACCGCCAGAAGAGCGAGTCGGAGGAAGGCGCGAGCCAGACGCCCGGCAAGCGCAACGTCCAGCAGGCGGTCCCCGAGCAGAAGGCGGCGGCCGGACAGCTGAAGGAGCAGAAGCCCGGCGAGGCGCAGAAGGATCAGCAGGACGCGCAGGAACAGCTCGAGAAGGCGAAGGACGAACTCGAGGAAGCGCTGTCCCAGCTGCGCCAACAGCTCCAGGACGAGGTCCTCCGCGCGCTGGAGGAGCGCTTCCAGGCGATGCTCGAGAAGCAGCGGGATCTGTCGACCCGCACGAAGGCTGCGGACCGCCTCGCCGCGAACATCGTCACGGCCGACGGCGTGGTCCCGGCCCAGGTCGTCGAGCGCGCGCGCGAGCTCGCGCTCGGTGAGCACGAGCTCGCCGGCGAGGCGGGCGACGCGCTGAAGCTCCTCCTCGAGGAGGGCACGAGCGCAGGCTTCCCCCTGGTGGTCGAGATGCTGCGCGACGATCTGACGCACGTCGCCGAGCGACTGGAGCAGGCGAAGACCGCACGCGCGACGCAGGGTCTGCAGGCGGACATCGAGGCGGCGCTGACGGACCTCATCGACGCACTCCGCCGCCAGATCGAGCAGAACGAGTCGCAGGGCGGTTCCTCGAACGACAGCAGCGGCCAGCCGGTCCTCGTGCCGATGTCGGCCGAGCTGAAGCTCGTGATGATCAAGCAGAAGCACGTCAACCGACGCACCGTCGAGCTCGACGAACGTCCGGCCGGCGGTGACGGGAACGGAGACGAGGCCGGCGTGCTCGCCGAGCAGCAGGGCCGCGTCGAGGACCTCCTCCGGCAGATGGCGATCAAGATGGCGAAGGACGCACAGGGGCAGGGCCGATGAGCGGACGTCGCATACCGGCGGTCCTGTCAGGGCTCCTCGTCGTCGCGACGGCGATGTCGGCCCGCGCCCAGGGTGAGGACCCGCCGTTCCGGCCCTTCGACGTCGCGGCGTTCACCGCCCACGTCCGCACGCTCGGTGCCGATGACGAGGCGGTCGCCGCGTTCCGCGCCGCGGCCGAGGAGTCGTCGTTCGCCATCGCCGCGGACGAGTTGCTCCAGGGCCTGGTGCCTGCCTTCGGATCTGCGGCCGCGGCCGCGTTCGACGGTGACCCAGCGGCGGCGCTGGAGCTGGCCAAGCTGCTCGGAGGCACCGACCTCTACGTCCGCGCCCACGCCCGCTACCACCTCGGTCGCGTGCTGCTCGATGGCGACGACCCGGATGGCGCAGCGCAGGTCTTCGCCGACTTCCTGCAGCAGGACCGCAACCGGACGCCGCTGGACGCCGAGGTCGCGTTCTTCTACGCGTCCTCGCTGGCCGACGTGCCGATGCCGGGCCACGCGGCCCAGGCGTTCACCGACTACCTGCGGCTGTTCCCGACGGCGCCCGAGCGGTTCCGTGCGGTCGCTCTGCAGCGGGCGGCCGAACTCCAGACGCAGCTCGACGACCCGCTCCACCAGCTCGCCGATGCGATGAAGGGCGTCGAGCGTGATCTGAAGAAGTCCCGCACGGGCGATCCGACGCAGGAGCGTCAGCGGGACATCGTCGAGAAGCTCGAGAAGATCATCGAGGAGATGGAGCGGCAGGAGCAGCAGTCCGGCGGGAACCCGACCGGCAACAGTCCGACGACGTCTCCCGCGTCCGAGAGCGCCGCGCCGGACGGCGAGTCGCGCATCGGCTCGCTCGGCAAGGTGCCGGGCGTCGGCGACCGCTGGGGCAATCTGAAGGATCGGGACCGCAAGGAGATCGAGGCCGAGGTGACGACCGGTCTGCCCGAACGCGACCGCGATCTCCTCAAGCGCTACTTCGGGCGACTCGGCGGGAGCACGAAGCGGCGATGAGAGCGGTGCTCGCCTGGATTCCCGTGGCTGGTCTGCTGGCGTCGGTCCCGGCGCAGCAGGTGACGCTGCGGTCGATCGCCGGTGAACAGATCGCGGGTGCTCGCGTCGCCGTCGGCGATGACCAGGTCGCGGTGACGCGAGCCGATGGATCGACGGTCGAGCTCTCGCTCGACGAGGTCGAGTCGGTCTCCTGCAACGGCCAACGCCCGCTCACGTCCAAGGGACCGGGTCGCGTCTGGCTCCGTTCGGGAGCCGATTTCGGCGCAGAGCTCGTCGGTGCCGAAGGCGGCAGCGCGCGACTCGACGTCGGCTTCGAAGCGCCCATCTCCCTGGGCCTCGTGCATCTCCGCGCGCTCCGCTTCGAGGCTGCTTCCGCTGCGCCTGCCGACAGCGGCTTCGAGGATGCGCTCGCCTCGCCGCCGGAGACCACGGACCTGCTGTTCGCCTGGAATCGGAACTCGGGCAAGCTCACACGGCTGTCGGTGCGCGTGATCGCCCTGGAGGAGGGTCGTCTCCGGGTCGACTACCGCGGGGAGCGCACGGTTCCGCTCGACCAGATCCATGGCCTCGTGTTCGGCGTCGAGAGCGGCCTCGTGCCGGTGGCGCCACCGGCACCGAGCGTCCGGGTCCTCCTGGCTGCGGGAGGTCCGTCGCTGATCGCGCGCTGGACCGGCGCTGGCGACGGACGCGCCTCGTTCACGTTGGCCGAAGGGCCACAGGTGAGCCTCGGCTTCGACCAGATCGACCGCATCGACGTCCGCTCGTCCCGCGTGCAGCGCCTCGACGCGATGGCGCCGGTGGCGGTCGAGCAGGTGCCAGCATTCGACGTGGTCCGTCCGTTCCTGGTGGGTGAGGCCCCGGGTGGTCCTGGCTTCGTGCTCGGAGACCGCGAGCACGTGCGCGGTCTCTGTCTGTTCCCGCGATCCCGACTGACCTGGAGCATCGACGCACGCGCGTTCGACGTGTTCGAGACCACGATCGGCATCGACGGACGGAGCACGGGTCCTGCGGACGCCGTGTTCCGGATCCTGCTGGACGACACGGTGCTCGTCGAACGCCAGCACGTGACCGGCGGCTTCGTCGAGTCGGTCCGGGTGCCGCTCGGCGCTGGCAACCGACTGACGCTCGAAGTGGACTTCGGGGAACGCTTCGACCTCGGGGACCACTGCGTGTTCGCAGATCCACGCCTGCTCAAGCTGTGATCGTCGCCCGAACTGCTGCTGCGCTCCTTGCGCTCATCCCTCTCCTGTCCGGTCAGTCACCGGCAGCGGCGCTCGCCCGCGTCGAGGCCGCCGAGGCCGCGCGCGCCGACGTGATGGCGCGGGTCGCTCCATCGGTCTGTGCGGTGATGCCTCTCGACAGCCCGGGCGGCGGATCGGGCGTGATCTTCGATCCGGCGGGGTTCGTGCTGACCAACTTCCACGTGGTCGGCGGCGCGCAAGTCGCGCGGATGAAGATCGGGCTGCCGGACGGCGAGCTCTACGGCGCGACGGTGCTGGGGATCGACCCGGGGTCCGACCTCGCGGTCCTGCTCCTCGACACGCCACACGACGGAAAACCCTGGCCCCACGCAGAGCTCGGCGACAGTGAGCAGCTGCTGACCGGTCAGCAGGTGTTCGCGATGGGCAACCCGTTCCTGCTGGCGTCGGACTTCCAGCCGACGACGACCTTCGGGATCGTGTCCGGGACGCACCGCTACCAGCCCGGTCGCGGTAACCGCGCGCTCGTGTACCCGGACTGCATCCAGGTCGACGTCCCGATCAACCCGGGGAACTCCGGCGGACCGCTCTTCGACCTCGATGGGAAGGTCGTGGGCATCAACGGCCGCATCTCCATCCAGGACCAGCGGGGCCGCGTGAACGTCGGCGTCGGCTTCGCGATCGCCGCGCACCAGATCCGCAACTTCCTCGGCGACCTGATGGCAGGTCGCTTCGCCGAGCACGGCACGTTGGACCTGAACGCGTGGTTCATGGAACGCGACGGTCAGGGCGGCGTTTTCGTCCAGTCGATCTTCGCCGACTCGAACGTCGTCGAGCACGGTGTCGGGCTCGGCAGCTGGCTGATCCGCTTCGAGGGTGAGGAGCTGCGGAGCGCGAACCAGCTCGCCACGCGGATCGGCGTGCTGCCGTCCGGCACGTGGGTCGAGCTGGCGTTCCGTCCGCAGCGCGTCGACGGTGGCTACGGCGACGAAGTGACCGCATGTGTCCCGCTCCGCCGCCTCGATACAGGCTCGAGCCGTCAGGAAGATCGGCTCGCCTCGCCCGAACACCGGCGAGCTGCGCTCGAGGTGCTCGCACGCGCCGTCGGCAGGAGCGGTCCGATCGAAGGCCGGACCGTTCGCTTCGTCGGCCCGGATGCCGAGGTCGTCGTGCGTCGAGCGCGCGGGCACCTGCGGATCGACACCGCTGCAGGGGACGTGCTCGTGCGCAAGGCCGACGGAACGTGCCACGCGCACCGCGATGGCGTGCGCCGGGACATCACCGCCGAGGAGGAGGCGAAGCTCCAGCGCATCCACGCGGCGAACGTCTTCCTCGCCAGTGGTGCAGAGCTCCGGGACGCCGTCGCGAACGGGCAGCTGCTCGGCGGCGTCCACGCCGGTGGCCGGCCTGGGTTCCGCGTCGGTCTGCCCGGCGACGGCGAGCTCGAAGCATGGTTCGACCTCGACGGACAGCCGCTCGGCTGCCGCTACCGGGATCCGGTGCAGCGCGCGAGCATCGAGCTCCGCGCCGAAGCGGGCGGGGCGCGCATCATCCGGGACGGGACGCTCTCGACGACTTGGCGGATGCTGCCGCCCGAATCGGGCCCGCTCCCCGAAGTGCTCTTCGAGGAGGCTGGCCGATGAGCGCGGGCAACGCTGCGTTCCGGGGGGCGTGGATCGCCCTGTTCCTGCAACTACCCGTCGTCGCGCAGGGCGGCGTCTTCGTCGAGCGCGCTGCGCTCTCCCCGGTCGAGAAGCTGGTGCACGACCGGCTGCCGAGCGTGGTCAAGGTGCACGGCGCGTCCGGGCTGAAGACGATCGTCCCCTACGCGTCCGGCGTCGTCGTCAGCGAGGCGGGCCACGTGCTGACGCTCGACCTCGTGATGGTGCAGTCCGGACAGACTCGCGTCGTGCTCGCCGATGGATCGGTCCACGAAGCGGAGCTCCTGCCGCCCGAGCCGAATCTCGGCGTGCGCCTCCTCAAGATCGATCCGTCGCGGGTGCGCACGCCGCTGCGTCCGGTGTCGTTGTCGAGCGACCTTCCAGAGAACGGCACGTTCGTCGTCACACTCGGCAACGCGTTCCGTCTGGCCGAGTACGGCGAGAAGGTCGGCGCTTCGCTCGGGGTCATCGCCGCGACGACCGAGCCCGGGCTGCCGCTCCGACACCGGCTCGCCGACGTGCGCTACGAGGGGCGGCTGATCCTGACCGACGCGCCGAACAACCCGGGCCAGTATGGCGGCGGGATGTTCACGCTCGACGGTCGCTTCGTCGGTCTGAACGCGCGCGTCCTCGAGGCGGTCGAGACCAACACCCTGGTGTCGGCCGCCATCCCGTGTGCGGACCTCATCGCCTACGTCGACCGCTTCGTCCACGGCAGGGTGCCGGCTGTCGTCGACGAGGGTGACGCACCCGCCGCGCCCGGCTACCACGGCATCCGGCTCTTCGACCAGGGGGGCCGCCGCTCGCCGCCGGCCTACGTCGAACGGGTCGCGCGCGGCTCGCCGGCTGCGAGCCTGGGACTGCGACCCGACGACCTGATCGTCCGGGTCGGCGACCGATCGGTGCGGAGCTGCGCAGAGTTCGATGAGGAGATCGCGCGGTTCGCCGCGGGTGCCGAGGTCGAGCTGACGTTCAAGCGTGGGAACGACGTGCGGCGCGGCACGATGACGCTCGGGGAGGCACGCCGGTGAGGTGCCTCGCCTGCGCTCTGACCTCGGCGGTGCTCGCTGCCCCTGCAGCTCCGCAACAGGCGTCCACGGCAGACCTGATGCAGGTCCAGGAGGTCCTGCAGGCAGCTGCAGATCGTGTGGCGGCCTCGGTCGTCCGGATCGAGACCTACGGCGGGGTGCGGCGGACGCTCGGTGCGGACGAGGGCTCGGACGCCGTCGGACGGGCGGGGTCCTCGCGGATGGAGGAAGACCTGCTCGCCCAGCTCTTCGACCGGGCAGACCCTGTCGAGATCGGCGAGCTCTGGCGGCAGAAGGGCCTCGCGCCGAAGGACACTCCGTTCGAGGCCGAGGACCTGCGCCAGCTCGGGGATGCCGTGCTCGACCGCCTGCTGAGGAAGCACCAGCTCGGTCCCTACCGACCGAAGTCCGGTGCCGAGCGGGAGGACGACGTCGGCAGGATCGGGCAGGGGGCGGGATTCCTGCAGGCCCAGGGTGCGTCCACCGGCCTCGTGCTCTCGGCGGACGGATGGATCCTCGCGTCCCGCTTCGCGCTCAGCTTCGATCCGACGACGGTGCTGGTGACGCTGCCCGACGGGCGCACCTTCACGGCGACGAGGCATGGAGAGGACACGAGCCGCGGGCTGGCGCTGCTCAAGATCGACGCGACCGACCTCGCGGTGCCCGAACTCGCGGACCCCGCCGCGGTGCGGATCGGGCAGTGGGCGTTCGTGCTCGGCAGGACGTTCGCGCCGCGTGGTCGGCCGAGCGTGCACACGGGCATCGTGTCGGCGACGCGGCGGCTCTTCGGCCGTGCGATCCAGATCGACGCGTGGACCTCGCCGGCCAACTACGGGGGCGCGGTCATCGACGCGCGCGGGCGCGTGCTCGGCCTGGCCGTGCCGCTGTCCCCGTCCGGCCGGGATGCGGGCGCCGACTGGTACGACTCCGGGATCGGCTTCGCGGTGACGCTGGCGGACATCGGTGACGTCGTCGACCGCATGCGGACCGGTGAAGTCGTCCACCGCGCGTGGTTCGGCGTGCTCCTGGCACCCGAGCACCTGGGGCCCGGCGCCGTGGTCACCGACGTCGCCGTCGACAGCCCGGCCTCTTCGCTGTCGCTGCTGCGCGGCGACCTGCTGGTGGAGTTCGCGGGCGAGCGGGTCCGCAACGCGTTCCACGCGCAGATCCTCATTGGCCAGCACCTCGCCGGTGATCCGGTCGAGGTTGCGTGGCAGCGAGACGGTGTCCGGCACGAGGCCACCGTGCAGCTCGGTGCGGTGCCGTTCCGCGAACGGGAGGCGGTGACGCGGAGCGACGAGGTGTTCGAGAAGCCGTGGGAGGGCGACCCGCCACCGGGTGAGGGCGAAGAGGGGCGGCGGTAGTCGCATCCTGCGCCCACCCGGCGCCGGGATCGGGGTCCGCCGCGCGTGATCCCGAGCGCCCCTGATGCGGTCACAAGTATCTGCGAGGTCGGGAAATCCGGTGCTTTCAGAGGGAGGGCTCCACTTTGGGACAGAAGCCTGCCGATCCCTCCTAGAGCACCATGAGCGCAGGACTCCAGACCCAATCCGCCCCGGCAACGGGGACGTTCCGCATCCTCGTGTGCACGGGTGACCGTGCGGCCGAGGCCGAATTGACCAAGGCTCTCAGCCCGAGTGGCGGAGAGGCTCGCGTGGCGACGACCGCCGCGGAGTTCGAGCGCGTGCTCGGCTCGGACGAGTTCGAAGCCGTGCTCGTCGACCTGCCGATCCAGTCGGACGTCTCGTCGGCGTGGCGGGAGGAGCTCGCGCAGCGGGGAGTCGCCGGCCTGGACGTCGTCCTCGCCGTGCCGTCCGCCCGAGAGGACGCGGCCAAGCGCCTCGTGGGTCGTTCGATCACTGCGTTCGTCACCAAGCCGTGCACGCTGACCCAGGCCGCTTCGATCCTGACGATCGCCGCCGAGAACCGCCGGCTCCGCCGCCGGATGCAGGCGCTCGAGAGCCAGCTGGTCGCCGACGAGCCGGAAGACGAACTGGTCGGCTGCAGCGCCGCGATCCGTCGCCTGACCACTGCGGTGAGCCGCGCGGCGGGCAACGACGCGACGGTCCTCATCGAGGGCAAGGCCGGCACCGGCAAGAGCCTCGTCGCACGGATGATCCACCAGAGCGGTCGTCGCGCGCAGAGCCCGCTGGAGATCGTCCCCTGCGAACGCGCCGACGAGAACGCGCTGCTGTCCGCGCTGGCGAACGCCGGCGAGGGCACGCTCCTCCTCGAGGACATCGACCGCCTCCCGGCACGGACCCAGTCCCGCCTCGTCCGCGTGCTGAAGGAGTCCAGCAGCGGTCTGCACAAGGCGCGCATCGTGGCGACGACCAGCGCCAAGCTCGCCGAGCTGGTCGCGAAGGGTGGCTTCCGCGAGGATCTCTACTACCGGATCAACATGTTCCCGGTCGCCGTGCCCTCGCTGGTCGAGCGCACCGAGGACATCCCGCTGCTCGCCCAGCACTTCCTCGCCGCGTCGTGCCGCCGCTCGGGTCTCCCGGACCGGGGCTTCTCGCCGACCGCGACGGCGATGCTCGAGTCGAACCCCTGGCCCGGGAACATCACCCAGCTGAAGAACACCGTCGTCCGGGCACACTCCCTCGCCGACGGCAACACGATCGAACGGGTCCACCTGTTCGCGCCGACGCAGCAGGACGGTCCGGCCCTGACGGCCGGCGGGCTCGCGGGTTTCGCTGGGATCGGCGCGGCGCAGAGCGCCCAGCCGGAAGAGGAAGACGTCTCCGAGAGCGACATCCTGCCGTTCCAGGAAGAGGAGAAGCGTCTGCTGTCCCGTGCGCTCCGCGCGACGCGCGGCAACGTGCGCCGCGCCGCGCAGCTCCTGGCGATCGGTCGGGCCACGCTCTACCGCAAGATCCAGATCTACAAGCTCACGATCCAGTGAGCGGCGCGCGCGCGGTCCATCGGCCCTGACGGGCCAGGACTGCGGCGAGACCGGGAGATCTGCCCCGCGGTCCCCGTTGCGGGACGCGCGACTCGCCCAACCAGCCGGGGTCCATGCGGCGCGGTAGAATCATGGGCCGGGCACAGCCTGCCCCAGTCCTTGCCAGACCATGCACTCTCGCCGCCCCGTTGCACATCGTGCCGCCCGAACCGCGCGCCTCGCTGGCGCAGCGGCTCTGCTGGCCCTCACCTTGCCAGCCCAGGGCTATCGGTTCGACGAGCTGTCCGGACGCGGTCTGCCCCGGGAACTGACCGACACCTCGGTCTCGTGCCTCCTCGACCTCGACCGGGACGGGAACCTCGACCTGCTGTTCGGCGCGATCGAGATCTACCCAGGGCTCCCGCTCGGGATTCGTCTCGGCAGCCCGGACGGCGTGTTCCGCGTGGCGCCCAACACGTTCGTGCCCGCGACGCCGGTCCTCCCGTCGGGGCTCGTCTGCGGCGACTTCGACGGTGACGGCGACATCGACGTGTTCGTGGTCAACCGGGACTACGTCCAGAACAACCTGTTCTTCAACGACGGTGCTGGTCGGCTCGTCGACGTCACGACGGGCCGCATTCCGGTGGCGCTCGACGACTCGCGTGGCGGTGCCGCCGGCGACATCGACGGCGACGGTGATCCCGACCTCGTGATCGCGAACTCGCTCGGCCAGGACTACACGCTGATCAACGACGGGTTCGGGAACTTCACGCTCGGCTCGCAGCTCAACGATCCGCTCTTCGACGATCCGACCTGTCTCGCGTTGGTGGACGCCCGCGGCAACGGCGTGCTCGATGCCGTCGTGACCGACGCAGGTGGCCAGAATCGCTACTGGGAGAACGACGGCAGCGGCTCGTTCGTCGAAGCCACGGCGACGCGGCTGCCGGTGGACAGCGATGCGAGCACGGCCGTGGCTGTTCTGGACGCGGACGGTGACGGAGACCTGGACCTGCTGATCGGCAACCGCGGATCCCCCGACCGCCTGTATCGCAACGATGGGGCGGGCTCGTTCACCGAGAACCCGTCCGACATGCCGGCTGCCCCTGGCCAGACCGCCGCGCTCGCGGTGGTGGACATCGACGGCGACGCCGACCTGGATGTCGTCTGCGCCCGGCTCGGCGAGCCCAACGTCGTCCTGCTCAACGACTCGACCGGCGTGTTCACGACGGCGCAGGACCCCTGGCCGCCGCTGCACGACTTCACCAACTGCGTGACGGTCGGCGACGTCGACTCCGACGGGGACGCGGACGTCCTCTTCGGGAACGGAGCGTCGGTCGAAGCACCGGGACACAAGCACCTCTACCTGAACGAGGGCGCTGCACGGTTCACCTGGGCCACCGCTCTGCGCTGGGCCTCTCCCGACGTGTCGAGCGTCGCGATCGCGACGGCGGAGATGACCGGAGATGCGCTGCCCGACGTCGTCGTGATCCGTGACCTGAGCGTCGAGGTCTGGCGCAACGGCGCGCCCGGCGGCCTCACGCTCGCCGGCTCCTACGCGTCCAGCTCGAGCCCGGACTTCTGTCGGTCGCTCGCGCTCGGAGACGTCGACGGCGACGGCGATACCGATGTGGTCATCGGCACGGCTGGGCTGAACCTGCTGTTCCTCAACGACGGGTCCGGCGGACTCTCCCCGGCTGCGACGCCGCTGCCACCGGCGACCCTCGATACCGAGGCAGTCATGCTGGTGGATCTCGACGGTGACGGCGACCTCGACGTGCTCGAGGGGAACGCCGGGAGTGCAGCCCAGTTCGCGCAGCAGAACCGAATCCTCGTCAACGACGGGTCCGGCAACTTCAGCGACGAGACGTCTGCCCGGCTTCCCGTGTTCTCCGACTTCACGTTCGGGCTCGCGGCTGGCGACGTGGACGGAGACGGGGATCTGGACCTGCTGTTCGCCAACCTGAACGTCGTCGTGCCGACGGCGCCGCGACAGCCGAACCGACTCCTTCTCAACGATGGCTCGGGACGCTTCGTGGACGCAGCAGCCGGCATGCTGCCGGTGGACAACGACCCCTCGATCGACGCTGCGTTCGCAGACATCGACCTGGATGGCGACCTGGACCTGATCGTCGCCAACAAGCGGCAGCGCAACCGGCTGTTCCGCAACGATGGCACCGGGACCTTCACGCTCGATCCGACGGCGTTGCCGACCGGCATCCACGTGACCGAGGCCGTCGAGGCGATCGACTTCGATCGCGACGGCGACGTCGACGTGTTCTTCGCGAACAGCGACTCGTTCAACGCGGTCCTGGTCAACGACGGCACCGGCGTACTGACCGAGTACACCGACGCGGCGTTCGGGGTCTTCCGCGACGCGACCGTCGACCTCGCGTTCCTGGACGTCGATCGCGATCGGGACTTCGACCTCATCACCGCGAACACCAACCGCCAAGCAGACCGACTCCAGCTCTGTCTGAGCCGGCACCTCGACCTGCCGCTGCCCCTCCGCGTGGGGCGGAGTTTCGCGATCGAGGTCTTCGCGGCGGACGCCACCCCGACGACGAGCGCGCTCGTGTGGATCGCGGCCCTGCCGAGTTTCCCGATCCCGTTCGATCCCTTCGGGACGATCCTGATCGATCTGTCGACCTCCACCGTCGTCGCGGAATCGCTGGTTCCGGTGGCGACGGGGCAGATCGCGTTCACCTTCCCGCTGCCGCCGAACCCGATCCTGGTCGGCTCCCAGGTCTACTTCCAGGCTCTCACCTACGACCTCACGTCGCTGATGGAGTCCCGGCTGACCAACGTGGTCGCACCGGTCATCGGCAGCTGAACGGCCGTGACGAAGCGGTCGGCCGCTCTCTCGGTGACAGCCGGGCCGCCGCATCAGGGTGTGTGAGGAGGCGTTCGCCACGCACACCGGGAGGCTCTCGAAGCCCTGGCCCCGACGCTTGAGCAGGGGGCCCTCGTCGGGTCGCATGTCCAGCGACTTGGCTGACACGCCCGACATTCCCGTGCTCTACTCCGACGAGCATCTGCTCGTCGTCGACAAGCCGCCGCGCTGTCTCGTCGTCGACGCGCCGGGCCGGCGTTCGGCGACTGCCGTCGACCGCGTCGGGCGACAGCTCGGGCAGCGGGTGTTCGCCGTGCATCGCCTCGACGAGGACACGACGGGCGTGCTGGTGCTCGCACGCACGGAGGAGGCTCGCGATGCGCTCGAGCAGGTGTTCCGCAGGCACGAGGCCGAGCGGACCTACCTTGCGCTGGCGTCCCGCGTGCCGTCCCCGCCAGCCGGCCGGATCGAGAGTCAGCTCGCGGTGGGTCGCGATGGAATCGTGCGCTCGATCACCGGGCGCGGTGGCGAACGTGCGGTGACGCGCTTCCGGACACTGGAGCGGCGAGGCCGTCACGCGCTGCTCGAGTGCGAGCTGGAGACCGGTCGGCGCAACCAGATCCGTGTTCACATGTCGGAGCTCGGCTGCCCGTTGGTCGGTGACCGCAAGTACGGCTGGCGCGCACGGGGGACTGGTGGGCCGGACCGGCCGCTGCTCCATGCCTGGCGCATCCGGTTCGTCCACCCGGTCACCGGAGAGCAGGTCGAGGTCGAGTGTGACCCGCGGGAGACCGAACTCGGCCCCTCGTCTCCGCCGACCGGTGCAGGCTAGCTTCAGCTGCCGCCGCTGATCGGGCCGAGTTCGACGCTACGTCCCAGCTTCTTCGACAGCACTTCACCCAGCACGTCGACGAGCCGGCCGCGGCCCTTCGTATCCATCCACTCGCCCGCCTCGTTCTCCGCGAAGTGCCACGCGGACGCTCCGTGCGCGAGCCAGATCTGGTGGGCCGCGGTCTGCCGGTTCAGGATGCACTTCGTGCGGTCGGCGAACTCGATGCTGAGCACACCCATCGCGAGATCGGGGTCCAGCTCGTCGGGGTCCTCGTTCTCGAGGAGCCCGAGCACGTGTTCCATGAAGGCGTCGGCCTTCTTGCCGAATGCGAGGTCGTCGGAGGATCCCATGAGTGGTTGGTAGCTCGCCGCGCGGATCGGGCAAGGCCCTGCGCGCATCCCGTTCGTCAGTCGCCGGCGCGGCGGTCCGCGATGTCCTGCCACTGCGGGACGAGGCGGGCGATGCTGGCATCGTCGGCTTCGAAGCTCGGCACGATGCGGTGCCGGAGCGCGGCCAGCGTGGTCTTGTCGAGGTCCTCCCGGACGATGGACGGGCGTCCGCTGCACAGCGCGCGGACCTTGGCTCCGAGGAGGATCGCCTGACCAGCCCGAGGGCTGGCGCCGTACCGGACGAAACGTCGGGTGTCGCCGTCGGCGGCCGCGTCTCTCGGGTCGGTGGCGCGCACCAGCTCGGCGACGTAGCGCACGAGACGTCGGCTGACGAGGACCTGGCGCGCGAGCTGCTGGAACTCGACGACCTCGTCCCCGCTCAGCGCCGGCTCGAAAGCCTCGCTGCCGACGCCCGTCGTCGCTTCCAGGATCGCGACCAGGCTGTCGGTGTCGGGGCGCTCGACCACGAGGTGGAACAGGAAACGGTCGAGCTGCGCCTCGGGGAGCGGGAACGTCCCTTCCAGCTCGATCGGGTTCTGCGTCGCGACGACGTGGAACGGGCGGGGTAGGCGGTGCGTGGTCTCGCCGACGGTGACCGTCGCTTCCTGCATCGCCTCCAGCAGCGCGGACTGGGTCTTCGGCGTCGCGCGGTTGATCTCGTCGGCGAGGACGAGGTTCGCGAACAGCGGCCCTGGCTGGAACCGGAACTCGAGCCCGCGCTCCCGCTGCTCGACGATGCGCGTGCCCGTCACGTCTGCGGGCATCAGGTCGGGCGTGAACTGGATGCGCGAGAACGCGAGTCCGAGACCCTCGGCGAGCGTCTGCACGAGCTTCGTCTTGCCGAGCCCCGGCATGCCCTCGAGCAGGATGTGGCCTCCGGCGAGGAGGCCGACGGTCAGGTCCTCGATCAGCCGGTCCTGACCGAGGATCCGCGAGCCGATGCGCTGGCGGAGCACGCCGACCTTCTGGGCGAGCGCCTTCGCCCGCACTTCGATGTCGGGGGAGTCGGTGGTCGTGCGGGTCATGGAGCGTCTGCCGTGGCCTGCTGCGCGCCGGATCGGCCGCGCGGGTCCCTGGGGATGATAGCAGCGCGCGTTGGAGGTTCCGCCGTTGCGCCAGCGGGTGGCCCCGCGTCCGATGGGCGCATGCGTTGGTGGCTCGGAGCCCTGTCGATCGTCGCTGCGTCCTGCGCGGGCGTCTCCCCCGACCCGGCTTCGATGGAGCGCGATCTCCCGACGTCCGCGCCGCGGAGTGCGTCGGCAGCAGCTGTGCTGCTCGAGCAGAGCGATGACCTGGTCGCGCTGTTCACCGCCGGTGATCGCGAGGGGGCGGTTCCAGGCGCGCGGGAGCTGCTCGCAGTCGATCCGGCCGACGCGCGTGCGCGTGCGATCGTCGCGTGGTCCCAGATGCAGAAGGCTCTGGCCGAGGCCTCGCCACCGCCACTCGTCGCGTGGCGTGCGGCCGAAGGTGAGTTCCGCCGCGCGAGCAAGCTCGCGCCCGACGATCCGTTCGTCACACGGCTCCACGCCGGGTTCCTGATCGCCGACGGACACCTGGCGGCGGCCGCAGGTCTTCTCGACGACGCGCTCGCGCGCCTTCCGGACGACCCGGAGCTGCTCGAGCTCGGTGCGCGGGTCCACTTCGACCTGGGCGACGAGCGGGAGGCGATCCGACTCGCGCGCCGAGTCGAGGTCCTGCGCCCGATGGATCCCGAGCCGGTCTGGCAGCTCGGGCAGTGTTGGACCCGCATCGCCGACGGCGAGCGGACTTCCGCGGAACGGACGGCCGCGCACACTGCCGCGGTGCGCGCGTTCGGACGCTACCGGACGCTCAGACCCGACGATCCGGACGGTTGGATGGGGGAGGCACACGCGCGGCTGTCGCGCGCGCGCAGCGACGGCTTCGCCGAGGGTGAGGCTGAGCTGATCCCAGGGCTCTACGCAGAGGCGGCCCGCCGCAGCCCCGCCTCGCCTGAGCCCGCGTTCGGCCTGGGAGCGACGCACGAACTCGCGGGAAGCGTCGGCGAAGCCCAGGCTGCCTACCGCACGGCGCTGGCGCTGGATGCCAACCACGTGCCGTCCGCGCTCAACCTCGCCGCTCTGCTCGCCAGCTCCGACTCGGAATCGGACCGTGTCGCGGCCTCTGTCCTGCTTCGGCGGGTGCTCGAACTCGGCGTGGCTCCCGACGAGCGACGCGCGATCGAGCGCTTCCTGTCCGGCCAGGCTCCGGACGGCCGAGTCAGCTCCTGACAGGCGATCGACGCCCGTCAGGCGCCGAGGATCGACTGCCCGGAGTCGACGAACAGCACCTGGCCGGTCACGCCGCTCGCCAGGTCGGACAACAGGAAGAGCGCTGCCTTGCCCACGTCCTCGGGGGTGACGTTGCGCCGCAGCGGCGAGCGCTGCTCGACGTGGTCTAGGATCGTCGAGAACCCGCCGATGCCCATGGCCGACACGGTCTTGATCGGGCCGGCGGAGATCGCGTTCACGCGGATTCCCTGCGGACCCAGGTTCGCCGCGAGGTAGCGCGTGTTCGACTCGAGCGCGGCCTTGGCGACGCCCATCAGGTTGTAGCCCTCGACCACTTTCTCAGAGCCGACGTAGGAGAGGCTGACGACCCCGCCCTGACGTCCTTCCATGAGCGGCGCTGCGAGCTTGCACATCGGGATCAGCGACCAGGCCGAGATCTTGTGGGCCAGCGCGTAGCCGTCCCAAGACGTGTTCGCGAACTCGCCGGACAGCTCGTCCTTCGGCGCGAAGGCGACCGAGTGCACGAGGCCATCGAGGTGCCCGAACTCGGCCTTCAGCCCCTCGAAGAACCTCTCGATGTCCCCGTCCTGGGTCACGTCGCACGGCGCCATCCACGGCCGGTAGGGCAGCTCATCGACCAGCTTCTCGATCGAATCCTTCATCCGGTCGTTCTGGTAGTTCAGCGCCACCGTCGCGCCGGCATCGACGAGGGCCCGGGTGATGCCCCAGGCGATCGAACGCTTGTTGGCGACGCCGAAGATGGCGACGACCTTGTTGTCCATCAGTCCCATGGAATCTGCTGTCTCCGTGCGAAAGTTCGGGCGGCGGACGATACCGACACGGCGCTGCCGGCGGAACCTTCGCGTGCCGCAGCGGCTGCAGGGCGGACGTCGAGCCAGCACACCACGGACCGCAGATTGACTCGGTTCCACGCGGTCAGCTGGCCCGCATCAGCCGTCGAGCTTCGCCAGCACCTTCCGCGCCGGCGTGCTCCACGGCACTCCGGGGTCGCCCGGATCGAGGAACTCCAGGTCCCCAGCCTCACCCGAGAGTTCTCCCGCGTAGGCACACACGGTGATCCGGTGATGCGTGATCCCGTGGCGGACCCGCGTGAGCTCGTCGCCGATCCGCAGCTGCGCGCCGTGGCGTGCGAAGATCGCGAACGCGAGGGCCTGCGCGTCGCCCGGGTGGTCGACCAGGACACCCGGGCCCGGCAGTTCCATCTGTCCCTGGTTGATCTCGCCCGTCGGGATGCGGGCCCCCAGGACCCGTCCGTGCGAGTCCCGCACCACGACGACGCGCGCCGCGACGTCCACCATCGCCCGCCGCGCCGGCAGCACCGGCAGCTCCTCCTGGAGGCCCTGGCTCCGAGCCGCGCAGTCGGCTGCCAGCGGGCAGGCCCCACAGCGCGGGGAGCGAGGGGTGCAGACGGTCGCTCCCAGGTCCATCAACGCCTGGTTGAAGTCGCCGGGTCGGGCGCGGTCGATCTCGGCTTCGACGAGCGTTCGCAGCAGCCGACGGGTCGCGGTCTTCTTCACGTCGTCACGGACGGCCCGGTGCCGGGCGAACACCCGCTCCACGTTGCCGTCGATCGCGGCCACCGGATGACCGAACGCGATCGAGGCGATCGCCCCGCGCGTGTATTCGCCGATACCGGCGAGGGCACCGAGTTCGGCGATCCCGCTCGGCACGCTTCCGCCGTGTCTCTCGACGACCTGTCGAGCTCCATCCCGGAGCAGGCGCGCTCGCCGGTAGTAGCCGAGACCCTGCCACGCGCGGTGGAGAGCGTCGTCGTCCGCCACAGCGAAGTCGACGGGCTCCGGGAACGCGTCGCGGAAACGCGCCCACGCCTCCCGCACGACCTCGACCCGGGTCTGCTGGAGCATCACCTCGCTGACCCAGGTTCCCCACGGGTCCGGCGTCGAGCGGCGCCACGGCAGCGTGCGGCCGTGGGCGTCGTACCACGCGAGCAGTCGGGCCGCGAAGCCTGCGCTCAAGCGGGGTCCCTGGCGTCAGTCGTGGGCGCCGTTGCCGGCGTCCAGGCCGTGTCCGACTTCGAGCCCGAGCCGTGCACGGAGGTCGGCGGATGCTGCGGTCAGCTGCTCCTCCAGCGCAGGGCGATCGGTGCCCTCGACGGTCAGCGTGATGCGGATCGTCACCGCGTCGTCGACACCCTGGAGGCGGGCCCGCGAGTGGACCTGCGGGTGGCGCCGGCCGAGGTCGCCGAGCATCCGGGAGATCAGCGACTCATCACCGCCCTGGTAGTCGATGTGGATCGACTCGCGGAAGCCGCCCGGACCGTCCTCCTCGAGGCGCGGCTGCACGAACTGCGTGAACAGTCGGCGGAGCTCCTCGGGCTGGCCGGGAAGCAGGAAGAACGTCGTCGGCCCGACCTTGAACGACACCGCCGGAGCCGTGCCGCTCAGGTTCTCGTAGCAGGTCGCTCCCTGCGGCACGTGGGCCATCTTCATGCGGTCGCCGTCCAGGTCACCGTCTTCGACGACACCCTTGGCGACGAGTCGGCGGTAGGAGTTGGCGAGGAAGGTCTTTGCGGTCTCGTCGAGCGCCAGCGGGAGCCCTGCGGCCTCGGCCGCGCATTCCCGGGTGATGTCGTTGAGGCCCGGGCCCATGCCGCCGGTCACGAGGATGTAGTCCGGCTTCGCTTCGATGGCCTGTCGGAATGCGGAGACGACCTCGCTGGCGACGTCATCGAGGACTTGGATGGTCCGGACGCGCAGCCCACAGCGGGTCACGTGGCTGGCCATGAAGTGGGCGTTCCGGTCCAGCACGAGCCCCTCCAGGAGCTCGCGACCCATGCAGAAGATGAAGGCGGTCTTCTCGTTCAAGCGGACTCCTCTGGGTGCCGGGCGCACCCGGCCCGTGGTCAAGATCACGCCGAACCAGCCGGTGCGGGCCGGTCGGCGAACCCGGAGATGGTAGCGAACTCGGCCCGCTGTTGATAGCGCCCCGAGAGGGGCGGAGAATGCCCCGTTCCCGGCCTTCGTCGGGGACCGAGCCCGCATGACCGACAGCACACAGACCCCCGCCGGCGGGGGAGGAAGGATCTCCGAGCTGCTCCTCGAGAAGGAGATGCAGGAGAGCTACCTCAACTACTCCCTCAGCGTGATCTACAGCCGCGCGCTGCCCGACGTGCGCGACGGGCTCAAGCCGAGCCAGCGGCGGATCCTCTACGCGATGTTCCAGCTGAGCCTGTTCCCACGGGCCAAGTTCAGGAAGTGCGCGAAGATCTGTGGGGACACGTCGGGCAACTTCCACCCGCACGGTGAGTCGGTCGTCTACCCGACCCTCGTCGGGATGGCCCAGCCGTTCACGACGCGCTACCCGCTGGTCGAGAGCCAGGGGAACTTCGGCGCGATCGACGGCAGCCCGCCGGCGGCGATGCGCTACACGGAAGCGCGGATGGGTCGGCCGACGGTCGACCTCCTCGCCGACATCCAGCAGGAGACGGTTGACTTCCAGCGCAACTACGACGACACGCAGGACGAGCCTGCGGTCCTGCCCGCGAAGTTCCCGGCGCTGTTGTGCAACGGGGCGACCGGCATCGCGGTCGGCATGGCGACGAGCCTGCCGCCGCACAACCTGCGCGAGATCGCGGCCGCGCTGCACCTGCTCCTCGACGACCCGGAGGTTCCGTTCGAGAAGCTGATGACGGTGGTGCACGGTCCGGACTTCCCGACCGGCGGCATCATCATGGGGCGGCAGGGGATCCTGAACGCCTACAAGACCGGCCGCGGTGCGGTCACGGTCCGCGCCAAGTACCACGTCGAGGAGCAGCGCGGCCGCAAGGTCCTGGTGTTCACGGAGGTCCCGTTCCAGGTCAAGGTCAACACGATCCTCGAGCGGATCGCGAACCTCGCCAAGGCCGGGCAGATCGACACGATCGCGGACGTCAACGACGAGACCAACGAGCGCATCGGTCTTCGCCTCGTCGTCGAGCTCAAGCGCGGCGTCGACGACGAGACCGTGACGGTCAATCAGCTGTTCAAGCTGAGCCCGCTGCAGACGACGTTCAGCGTCATCAACCTGGCGATCGACAAGCGCCAGCCGCGGACGCTGCCGTTCAAGTCACTGCTCGAGGCCTACCGCGACCACCGCATCGACGTGATCACGCGGCGGACGCGATACCTGCTCCGCAAGGCCGAGGAGAGACTCCACATCCTCGAAGGGCTGCGCATCGCGGTCGCGAACATCGACGAGGTCGTCGAGATCGTGAAGACCTCGGCGTCGCCCGAGCAGGCGCGGGCGCGCCTTATGGAGCGCTTCGCGCTCTCGCAGATCCAGTCGCAGGCGATCCTCGACATGCGCCTCGCGCGCCTCACTGGCCTCGAGATCGAGAAGCTCGAAGCCGAGTACGGCGAGGTCCTCCAGAACATCGAGTACTACAAGTCGATCCTGAACGACCGGACCGTGCTGATCGGCCTGATCCGTGAGGACCTCGACTCGATGGTCCAGGAGTACGGCGACGATCGGCGCACCGTGATCTCGGACGAGGAGGTCGGCGACTTCATCGCCGAGGACCTCATCCCCGAGGAGAACATGGTCGTGACCGTCAGCCACCAGGGCTACATCAAGCGGACGGCGCTCGACCAGTACCGCAGCCAGGCGCGCGGCGGCAAGGGCGTGGCGGCAGGCGACACGAAGGAAGGCGACTTCCTCGAGAAGCTGTTCATCGCCAGCACCCACGACTACTTCCTGTTCTTCAGCGATCGGGGCCGCGTCTACTGGCGCAAGGTCTACCAGCTGCCGCAGTTCGCGCGGACCGCGCGCGGCCGCGCGCTCGCCAACGTCATCCAGACGCAGGTCGAGGGCGAGCGCATCACTGCCATTCTCCCGGTCAAGAACTTCGACGACCCTGGCTACGTGGTGACCGCGACCGCCAAGGGCCAGATCAAGAAGACGAGCCTCGAGGCCTACAGCCGCCCGAAGAGCAACGGGATCATCGCCGTCGGGCTCGCCGAGGACGATCGGCTGATCGGCGTCGGCCTCGCCCGTCCCGGCGAGGCGATCCTGCTCGGCACGCGCCAGGGCATGGCGATCCGGTTCTCGGAGACGGATGCGCGGGCGATGGGCCGCAGCGCGGTCGGCGTCCGGGGCATCAAGCTGAAGGACGGCGACGAGGTCGTCGGCATGGTCATCTCCGATGACTCGAGGAGCCTGCTGACGCTGTGCGAGAACGGCTACGGCAAGCGCACCGAGCTCGGCGAGTACCGGCTCCAGACGCGCGGCGGCCAGGGCCTGATCGACATCCGCGCGTCCGAGCGCAACGGTCCGGTCGTCAACATGCTCGCGGTCGACGACAGCGACGAGGTGATGCTCGTGACCAAGGACGGCCAGATCGTCCGCACGCCGGCGAGCGGCATCAGCACGATCGGTCGCGCGACCCAGGGCGTGCGCTGCATCCAGCTGCGCGGCGGCGACAAGCTCGTCGCGGTCGCCAAGGTGCCGAGCGATGCGGAAGAGGACGGCGCGGAGCCGGAGGTCGGCTCGTGAACGAGGTCCAGTCCAAGCTCGTCGCCGACATGAAGTCGGCGATGAAGGCCGGTGACAAGCCGCGCCTCGAGACGATCCGGCTGATGATCGCCGCCCTCAAGGCGGCCCAGCTCCAGGGCTCTTCCGACGAGATGTCGGTCGAGCAGGAGCTCGACGTGCTCCGCAAGATGGTCAAGTCGGCGCGCGACGCGATCGACCAGGCGACGCAGGCCGGCCGCGACGACATCGTGGCCCACGAGACCGAGCAGCTCGAGTTCATCCAGGGCTACCTGCCGCAGCAGCTCCAGGGCGACGCGCTGCTCGCCAAGGTCCGCGAGGTCGCAGCCGACATCGGCTACCAGGGCCCGCAGGACACCGGCCGCTTCATGAAGGAGTGGATGGCGCGCCACAAGGGGCTCGCCGAGGGTCGGGACGTCCAGGCCGCGATCAAGCAGCTGTGACGTCGCCCGTGGACCCTGCGTCACCCGACGGGCTCCGCCCGTGGCCCGAGACGGGCCGCCGGAGCCTGACGCGGTTCAAGATCTTCGACGTGGTCCTCGCCGAGCGGACGTCGCCGCGGACCGGGGCGTCGCACGGCTTCTTCCTGATCGAGACCTGGAACTGGGTCAACATCGTCGCGCTGACCGAGGACGACGAGCTCGTGCTGGTGCGCCAGTACCGCCATGGCTCGGCCGACTTCACGCTCGAGATCCCGGGCGGCTGCGTCGAACCCGGCGAGTCCGCCGCCGACGCCGCGGTGCGCGAGCTCCGCGAGGAGACGGGATTCGCCACCGACCGGCCTCCGGTCCACCTCGGCACCGTGCAGCCCAACCCTGCGCTGTTCACGAACCGCTGCGATACCTACCTGCTGACCGGCTGCCGCCTGGTCGGGGACATCCAGCCCGACCCCGGCGAGGACCTCGAGGTGCTGACGCTGCCGCTCGGCGACGTCGAGGACATGGTCCGCGCCGGCACGATCCAGCACGCGCTGGTCCTGAACGCGCTCTACCTCCACCGGCTGGCCGCGGGCGGGCGCTGATCCCCGCCACGCCGGCGCCCCGTGCTCACGCCGGGGCGCCCGCCTCGATCACGCGGGTCGCGCCGTTCGCCTCGCCGACGTAGACGCGGTCGGCCATGCCGAGGAAGAGTCCGCACTCGACGACGCCCGGGATCGTGTCGAGCCCCGCCTCGAGCGCTGCGAGGTCCTCGACCGGGGGCAGCGTGGCGTCCAGGATGAAGTTGCCGTTGTCGGTCCGGTAGGGCTCGCCGTCGGCGCCGGTCCGGAGGACGTTCGGCAGCCCGAGCTCCTCGACGTGGCGCGCGGTCACCGGCCACGCGAACGGAAGGACCTCGATCGGCAGCCGGAACGTCGCGCCGAGGTGGGGGACGAGCTTGGTCCCGTCCACGATGACCAGGAAGCGGTCGGAGGCCGCCGCGACGATCTTCTCGCGGGTCAGCGCGCCGCCGCCGCCCTTGACGAGGTGGAGAGCGGGGTCGACCTCGTCGGCGCCGTCGATCGTCAGGTCGAGCTTCCCGGCTTCCTCGAGCGTGGTCAGCGTGATGCCGAGTTCGGTTGCGCGCTTCGCCGTGGCCTCGCTGGTCGGAACCCCGACGAACGCGAGCCCTTCGTCACGCTGCCGCTCGGCGAGGCGCTCGAGCGCGAACGCGACCGTCGAGCCGGTGCCGAGGCCGATCTTGGTGTGGCTGCGGACTTCGTCGGCAGCGGCGCGGGCTGCGGCGCGCTTGCCGCTCTGGCGCGGATCCGTCATGCGGGCCCCACGATACGCGGACAGCCCGGCAGCCGGACCTCCGAAGCTTCGACCGAACCGGGGTGCGGGTCCCGCCGTTCCGGTGCCCTTCGCGCGCTGGTCCGCTCCGGGCTATACCGGGGCGCCCGTCCCCTCGCTGGAGAAGCCTTGCCGACCGACTCCGAGACCGTCCGCGCGCCGCGGGCCCGCCGTCCGCAGCAGAACACGAGCTGGATCCGCCGCCTGCCCTGGACGATCCGCTTCGTGATCCCGGCGATGCTGCTGTTCTTCCTGGGACGGGAAGGCTGGCGTGCTTTCGAGTCGTCGCGCGGCCACATCCAGGTCGTCGACGCCGACGGCGTTCCGCTGGCGATCGCCGGGCGCGTCGAGGTCTTCGTCGCCGACGAGAGCCCGTCGGCAGCGTCCCCGACGCCGCAGATCGGCGTCTACGACCTCGAGCCCGACGGCTCGTTGACGCTCCCCGCCGACGAGATCGGTGATCGAGCGCTCGTCCGGATGGCGGTCAGCGGCCACGGCATCGCCTACGGGGTGATCGAGCCGGGCGCCGAGGTGCTGCCGCTGCGTCTGGGTCAGCCGATGCAGGTCGAAGGGCGAGTGATCGACACCGCCGGCGTGCCGGTGGCGGGCGCGCTGATCCAGGTCCTCGGCGGCGGTGCGCGCGGCGTGCTGCTGACCGAGGTGGAGACCGATGCGGAAGGGAAGTTCGCCGTCGGCGGCGTGTCGGACACCGTGCGTAGCTGGTCGTTCCGGGTGCTCGCCCGCGACTACGAGCTCGGCCAGATCGACTGGCTGTCGCGCGACGGCGAGCGCATCGAATTCACGCTCAACCCGTCGCCGCCCGCGCAGGGACGTCTCGTTCTCGACGGGACCGCGGCGGGGAGCGAGGCTCCGCCGCTCGGCGACCTCGAGCTGCGCATCCACCACCTCCCCGGCGTGACCGCTCGCACGCGCGACGACGGGAGGTTCTCGGTCCATCACCTGCCGCCCGCGCCGCGGTTCGCGCACGTGCTGGTCCCCGACCTGCCGCGAGGCTGGACCTACCGGCGCACTGCGCTCCGATCGGGCGACACGCGCGACGTGCTGCTCCAGCCCGCCCAGCAGCTCCGGGGGCGCGTGGTCAACGGCCACACGAACGGCGGCGTCGCGGGCGCCGTCGTCTACCACGAGCACGGGCCGAACGGCATCGAGTCGGCGGTCTGTGACGGCGATGGTCGATTCGTGCTCGACCGCGTGCCGTTCGGCCCGGTCGAAGTCTTCGCGGACGTGATGGTCTCGCGGGCGAGCGTTCCGTCCGACAAGCTCGAGGGCAAGGGCCGCGGCCGCAAGGTGCTGATCCAGGGCAGCGAGTCGGTCTTCGTGCAGCCCGGCAAGGAGCCGGAGCCACTGCAGATCACGATGTGGTGACCGCCGGTCGGGCCTGCGTCACGCCGGCTCGACGTGGACGTAGACCTCCATCACGTGGTCGAGGCGTTCCCTGACCACGTCCTCGACGTCATGCGCGAGTTCGTGCGCTGCCGCCACGGTCAGCGTGCCGTCGACGAGCAGCGTCATGTCGATCCGATACTGGCCGCCGACCGGCTGCACCCGGACCTCGCGGACCCCGTGCACGCCGTCGACCGTCTCGGCGATCTGCCGCGCGCGAGAGCCGTAGCCGGGCGGCTCCTCGTGCATCAGGATGCCGACGTTGCTCCGCACCGGCTCGATGCCGAGCCAGAACACGTAGACGCCGATCGCGATGCCGGCGACCGCATCGAGCTGCGGCAGCCCTTGCCCGGCCAGGAAGATCCCGACGAAGGCCACTGCGCCGATCAGCACGTCGGCCGCGTGGTCGCGTGCCGAGGCGAGCAGG
>JAQCBR010000151.1 GCA_027621295.1 Planctomycetota bacterium | reverse complement strand
TCGGCGCCGTCCACGTCGTCGACGCAGCCGGGCACCTCCTCGGCCTGATCCACCTCCACGACGTCAAACAGTTCATCAACGACCCGACCCTCGGCTCCGTCATCATCGCGCTCGACCTGACGCGGCCCGCACCGACCGTGCGCCCCGACGAGTCGCTGGCCGCGATCCTCGAGCGCTTCGACGATCCCGACCTCGACGAGCTGCCGGTCGTCGACGACGAGGACGAGCCCCGCTCGATCGGCCGCGTCACGCGCCGCGACCTGATCACGTGCCTGAGCGAAGAGGTCCTCGGCGAGCGCAAGCTGCGCGCGAAGCTGAAGATCGCCGGGCAGCGCGACGCCAAGTGGATCGAGATGCCGGCCGGGGCATCGCTCGCCCGCGTCCCGGTGCCGGACGACCTCGTCGACCGCTCGCTCGAGTCGCTGGAGCTCGTCCAGTCCCAGGGCGTGCACGCGCTGGTCGTGATCCAGCGTGATGCGCTCGGCCGGGAGACACGCCTGCTGCCGCGCCCGGAACTCGTGCTCCGGGAGGGCATGGAGATCGTCGTGTTCGGTGACGACGCGGACCTGGCCCAGTTCCGGCGCCTGCACGGCCTGGGCTGAAGGCTGCGGACGAGACCCGGCGCACATGGACGACCGTGGCGCTGGACCGGGCTTCGTCCGAGACTTCCAGCCTCCGAGGCCGTGCCCATGAACATCATCCGGACCGTCGTCGCCACCTGTCTCGCGCTCGGCTGCGCTGCAGCCCAGGAGCAGGAGAAGCCGCAGCCCACCGCCACTTTCGTCGAGCTCGGGCTGCACGAGTCGGTGCCCTGGACGCTGGACCCAGAGGTGTTCATCGACGCCCGTTCGGCCAAGCGCTCCCTCGACCTGGAGGTCGACCGGGCAGCGATCCTCGATGGCGCGATCGAGAAGGCCCAGGCGAAGAACAAGCTCGTGTTCTGGTACGTGCCGCGCATCGTCGAGGGCGAGAACAAGGGGCGGCAGATGTATCGGGCGCCGGTCCTGGACCTGTACGCGATGCAGGTGCTGTTCCACGACCCCGACGTCGCAGCCCTGCTGTCGACGCGCTTCGTGCCGGTCCGCCTCGTGCTCGACGAGCCGCTCGCGGCACGCTTCGACCTGAGACCTCTCGGGTTCGTCGAGCCGGCGATCCTCGTCCTCGACGGCCGTGGCCGCGTCGTGCACTTCGTGGAGCGAATCAGGACCTTCGACGCCGCGTGGCTCGACCGGCTGCTGCGCCACCTGCTGGACGAGACGGGCGCCGCCGCTGACGCATCGACGGCGGCTGGTCCCGAGGGGGCGCTGGGGCAGGGACGCTTCGAGGAGGCCGCCCGGCGGATCGAAGCACTCCCCGAGTCCGGGAGACGGTCCTACCTCCGCGCAGTCCTCGCCCGCCGACAGCAGGACATCCCCGCCGCCCGCACCGCACTCGGCGAAGCGAAGCGGCTCGGCGGACCAGCTCCCGCGGACCTCGCCGCCGAGTCGATCCGGCTGGATCTCGCCGAAGGCCGACTCGAACCCGGCGATTCACCCCCTTCCGGCGACGGTATCCGGGCCGCCGAGGCCGCCTACCTGCACGCGCTGGCTGCTTGGTGGAGAGGCGAAGCCGGAGCCGCGCGTGACGGATTCGCCGCCGTGGCCTCCCGCTGGCCGGACGACATGTTCGGCCGCAGAGCCCGGGCCAACGTCGAGGTTGGCCCGGACGACCGCCCGTATGGCGCGGCGTTCTCGGGATTCGAACCTGTGCACCCGCTGCCCGACTGGGCGTTCGAGGGCGCGCACCGGGACACGCTCTGGCACGGTCCGGAGCGATCCGACGCCGAGGTGGCCCGTCGCGGCGTCGAGTTCCTGCTGTCGATGCAGCGCGAGACCGGGGGGTTCCAGGATTCGCGCTACGCGTACTGGCCGAGCCCGCGCATCACGCCGAACGCGTGGATCGCGATCACGGCACTCGCGGCGACCGCGCTGCTCGAACACCGAGACGTCGCGCCGGATCGGGTCGACGACGCGCTCCGGCGGGCGGAGGACTACATGTTCGACCCGGCCCACCTGAACCGGGGGGACAACGAGGACGTGTACGCCGACACCTACCGGCTCCTCTACCTGTCGCGTCGCCACCAGGGCGCCGACGACGGCGCGCGCGCCGCCCTGGTCGCCAGGATGCACGCGATCATCGAGGAGGCGGGGACCCGTCAGCGCGAGTCTGGATTCTTCGCGCACGAGTACGAGAACGCGTTCTGCACGGCGGCGATGCTGTGGGGACTCCGGTTGGCCGAGGGCGCGGGTGCCCAGGTCCCGCCCGAGATGTTCTCCCGCGGCGTCGCAGCGCTCGTGTCCGCGCGACTGGAAGACGGAGCCTTCGCCTACAGCGGCACGGCCGCCCGGCGCAAGTCTTCGGTGAAGGACTCGAGCGCGCGCATGCCGGTCTGTGAGGGAATGCTCTTCGAGCTCGGCCAGAGCGACCCGGAGCGGCTCCGCGCGGCGTTCGACGCTTACTGGGACAACCTCGCTCGCATCGAGCAGGTCCGTCGCAACGACTTCCACTCGGACGGCGAACTGGGTGGTTTCTTCTTCTTCCACTCGCTGTTCCACGCGAGCGAACTCATCCGGCTCCTTCCCGACGAACTCCGCGCAGAGGGCACAGCCCGCATGCGGGCCGTCCTGCAGCGCATCCCGGAGATGGATGGCTCGTTCGTCGACAGCCACGAGATCGGCCGGAGCTACGGCACCGCGATGGCGCTGCTGACGCTGGCCAACGTGCGCGAAGACTGAGATCCGACGAGCTGGCGCACGACCTTCCAAGATGACGCGAGATCCGAAAGCCCGCCGCGACGCGGCTGCAGTCCTCCTGACCCGCGGTGAGGGGGCCGAGTTCGAGGTGCTCCTCGTCCACCGCGCGCCGGAGCTCCGGTTCTTCGGCGGCTACCTGGCCCTGCCCGGCGGGGTGCGAGGCCCGGAGGACGGCTCGGACGACCCTGGCGGCGATGACACGGTCGCCCTGGCGTCCTGTGCGGTTCGCGAGCTGTTCGAGGAGGTGGGCGTCGTGCTCGGCGCGGGACTGCGAGGCGCGCTGCGCGACGACCGGGAGTCCATCCGGAATCTGCTGCTCGAGGATGGGGCATCCGACTGCTGGGAGCCGCTCCGCCCCATCGCGGCCGCCGATCGTCCGGTCACCCCCCTCTGCCGGATCTGCACGCCGCCGTTCGCGCCCGTTCGCTACGACACGGTGTTCTTCACGGCTGGGATGCCGGGCGGGGAGCAGATCGACATCCGCACCGGCGAACTCGTCGGCGGGAGGTTCTGGAGACCCGCCGACGCGCTCGACGCGTGGCGACGCGGCGAGATCCTGATCGTTCCACCGGTCGTCCTGATCCTGCAGCACCTGGTGTCCGGTCCCCTGGACACGTTTCGCGAGAGGATGGACGCAACGGCGAAGTCGTATGCGGCGGGTGGACTCCACCGCGTCCAGTTCTCGCCCGGCGTGGTCATGGCGAGCGTCGCGACGCCGACCCTCCCACCCGCGACGACGACGAACTGCCTGCTCTTCGGCGTCGATCGCCTCGTGATCCTCGACCCGGCGACGCCGAGGCCCGACGAGCAGGAACGGCTGTTCGCGCTGATCGACGAGCTCCGTGCGGAGGGCGCCGAGCCCGACTCGATCGTCGTCACCCACCACCATCCGGACCACGTGGGCGCGGTCAAAGAGACCAGCCGCCGCTACCGCATCCCGGTCCACGCACACCCGACGACGATGGAGCGGCTCGAGCCGGGCTTCCTCCGGGGACGCCCGCTCGAGGACGGGGACACGGTCCCGCTCGGAGTCGCTCCCGACGGCAGTGCGGATTGGCATCTGACCGCGCTGTTCACGCCCGGCCACGACCAGGGTCACCTGTGCTTCCGGGACTCGCGCTACGGCGTGCTTGCCGCCGGAGACATGCTGTCGACGGTGTCGACGATCGTGATCGATCCCCCCGAGGGGCACCTGCGCACCTACCTCGCGAGCCTCGAGCGCCTGCTCGAGGAGCCGATCCACACCCTCTACCCAGCGCACGGGCCCGCGGTCCGCGACGGGCAGAAGCTGGTGCGCCAGTACCTCCGCCACCGCGCCCAGCGGGAATCCGCGCTCCTCAAGGCGCTCGACGCCGAAGGCCCCGCCCGGCCCGAGGACCTCGTTCCCGGGGTCTACTGGGAGATCGATCCCAGGATGCGCCCCCTGGCAACGCGGTCCCTGCTCGCAGGCCTCCAGAAGCTGGCCGAGGACGGAGTCGCTGCCGTCGACCAGGAAGGGCTGTGGCGCAGTCTTGCCGCGCCCGAAGCCTGACACACGAAGCCGTCACCGCGCGCGGGGCAACGAGCGGCGTCACTGACCCGTCGGTGCGCCGACGGGCGGATGGTCAGGCTCACGACTCGGACCCGGCAGGTCTTCCTCGAGCGTCGACGTGCCGTGGCTGTCCATCAGGCGGCCGAACATCTGGATGCGACGGAGGACGGATTCCCGCGTCTCCACCACGCGCGCGTGCACGTGCAGACGCAGCTGCGGCGAGGCGCGACGGTCCGGGACCGGGATCGTCGCCGAGATCGAGGGGCAGAGGCCCGGGCTCGCGTCCGGCGTCTGCCACGTCAGCGAGGACCTCGCGCCGTCCCGGTGACGCAGCGTGATCGCGACGTGGTCGAACCCGAGGCGGTGCGATGCGTGACACACCGCATCCCACCAGTCCGAGAACGTCCGACACTCGCGGAAGTGGAGCACGAGTTCGTCGTAGACCTCGCGCGTCCGCGATGCGTCCCGGGCGTGGGCCGCAGCGCGCCGGAAGGACCGGTACGACTCCTTCAATCGCGCTGCCCCCGACATCCGGAAGAACGCGACCGGAATCGAGAAGATCGCGAGGACCGCGAGCAGACGGTAGAGCCCGTCGACACGCATCAGCAGGACGCCGAGAGCGGTCGCGGCCAGGGTGGTGCCGGTCAGCGCGGCCACGATCTTCCGATGGCCGAAGCCGAGCTCCAGCAACCGGTGGTGGATGTGGTGGCGGTCCGGAGAGAACGGCGATCGCCGCTCCAGCAGCCGGCGCCCGATCGACAGCAGCGTGTCGAGGATCGGGACGCTCATGGCCGCTGCGGGCACGGCGATGCCCAGCAGCGCTGGTGTGCGGGCACCCGAAGCGAGCGCCGTCGACGCGACGAGGAAGCCCAGGAACAGGCTGCCGGCATCCCCGAGGAAGATCTTCGCGGGGTGCAGGTTGTAGACGAGGAAGCCGACCAGGGAGCCGCACAGCGCGAGCATCGTCGCCGCCATCGCGAGGTTGCCCTGGTCCCACGCGAGGTAGGCAGCTGCCGCCGCACCGACCGCACAGATGCTCCCGGCGAGGCCATCGACACCGTCGATGAAGTTGACGGCGTTCGTGATACCCACGATCCAGAGGATGGTGATCGCGTACGAGAAGATCCCGAACTCGAGCACCAGGTCATCCGTCAGGCGGATGCCTTCGATCCGTGTCCCGGTCGCGTAGACCAGCGATGCTGCGATGAACTGCAGCAGGAACTTGTTCCGGGCCCGGATGTGCCAGACGTCGTCCGCGAGGCCGGTGCCGAACATCGCGACCGCCCCCACCAGGATCCAAGGAAGCTGTGGGTCCACTCGCAGCGCGGAGGCGACCGGGTCACGGACGACGAAGAGGACGGCGATCGCCGCCAGCAACATCGAGCCGAACACCGCAGCCCCGCCGAGGTAGGGAATCGGTTCGCGGTGGATCTTCCGGACCCCGGGTCGATCCACGATCCCGAAGCGCTTCGCCACGCGACCCGCGACCGGCGTCAGCACGAGGCTGCCGATCAGCGCAGTCAGCACGAGGACGGAGAGCGCGGTCATGGGCGAAGGGAGGGGGGGGGACCCGATTCCGGTGTCGCTCAGGAGAATCGCCGGGGTGCCGGCGTCCGATCGAACAGTTGCGCCTGAGTCTAGCCCCCCCGGACGAACCGGGGATAGGGGAAGCTAGAAGAGATATTCCCGGCACCGAATGTGCCGGTGCGAGCCGGCGACCAGGTCGCCGGGGCCGCTCCGGTGGCAAGGGCTGTCCGGAACCGCTCGCACCCGACAGCTGTTCGGCCTCGGACGCGGGACTCGGTCACGATCGCACGTGCTCGCCGCCCGAACGGCTGAAGTGGCGCGGCGCAGTGGTCCCGGCGCGCTCCGCACGCCCCCCGCCGTCGCAACTCGGGGCGCAGCAGGGGGCGGCCGCGCCACCCCGAACCGTTGACCGACGCTTCGCCCAGGCGTTGCGCTGACGGATCGGGCGCTCAGCCGCGATCGCCGCTGCGGCGATCGTCGGCTGCTGCGCCTTGTTCGCTGGCGCTCATCCTCCGTCGCTCTGCCCAGGAAGCAGGCCGTGAGGATCGGTCCGGGCGCGGGCGAACGCGACTCCTGCCTCCGAGCGCGCCGCTCAGCTACTTCTTGGGGGCGGTGGGGTCCTTGGCTCCGGCCAGGTGGAACTTGACCGGTGCATATAGCTCGTGCTCGCCCCAGCGGATCGAGAACGCACCGGTCGCAGGGTCCTTCTTGTCCGCGGTGATCTCGATCTCCATCTGGACAACCACTTCCTTCAGCGAGTGCTTGGCGAGGGTCAGAGGCGCCTTGATCTCTGCCTTGGCCTCCCCCCGATACAGGGCAGTGCTGAACGGGAGCAGGCCGGTCTTCATCGCGTGCTTGCTGTCGAAGACGAGCAGGCTGAAGGCGTCATCCTCGTCTACGGCCAGACCCAGGAAGTAGCTGCCAGCTTCGATCTTCGTGCCACCGATCTCGAGCGTGCCGACCGTGTCCAAGGTGGTCCACCAGTTCTTGCCGAGCCGCGTGTAGTTGCCTTCGAGCTCCTCCAGCATGCCGTTGTAACTGTCCTGCCACTGGGGCTGGCTGTAGCCGATGGACACGCCCGCGAGGGCCTCGAAGCTGTCAGTGAAGACGAAGACGGTCGACGCCTTGCGGTCGGGGTCGGGGCCGCCGACGACCTGCTGGGCCCGCTGCGCGGGGACGAACGTGAGGGCCGCGAGGGTCACCAAGAGGAAATGGAAGCGCATCGGATGGCTCTCGTGGGCTGTGGTCTGCGGCAGGAGAAGTGGCGCGAGCCCATGCAAGGAGCGCGGCCAACCAACGGGTTGCCGCTCAGCCGCGGCCGAAGACCGTCGGCTGCTGCGGCGCGTCAGCTGCCGGAAACATAGGCACTACGCCCATCTGGGGTAGCTCCGGCGGCCAACCCTGGACGCGCAGCGCTTCCTTGGCAGCGTCCCGCAACGCCGTCCAAGCGTGGTCGCAGCGAACGGACTGCTCGGAGTGGCCCTCCGCGGACAGCGAATCGATGAGCCGCTGGACCTGATCCAGAGCCGCTGATTGCTCTGCAGTGAGCCCGAGTTCTGTCCGGCATCCAGCACCGCGCCACCGGTTGTCGAAGTCGTCCACCAACTCGAAGGGCTTGTCCACGAAATCGGGAAACAGCGGAAGCTGCTCTTCAGCATCAGCAGCCGACGCCTGGACCGCCCAGCGCGACTGCTGCAGAGCATCCCGATCTTCAACCATGGCCAAAGATGTGCAGCCAACTCGAACTCGACGGATCTGCGCTCTCGGCGACCTTCGCGGCGGCGAGCGGGTCGGCCTCGGCGTAGACCTCGGTCACCGTCGCCGAAGCGTGCCCGAGCAGCGTCCGCACAGCCTCGATCCCGTGCTCGGCCCGGATACACGTCGCGGCGCTGTTCCGCAGCTTGTAGACGTGCCACCGCGGCACCGGATCGAGCCCCTTCGCCACGCGCGCCACGTTCGCCCGCGCGATCCCGCGCTGAACCGCACGACCGAAGCTCCCAGCGTCGTAGGCCTCGCGGTCCGCCCGGTCCGGCCCCGCGGCGAGGTCGCGTTCGTAGCGGGCCTCGTGTGAGTCCCACAACGGCGTCCCCCGCGCTTCGCGGCGTCGGCACTTCAACTGCTCCACCGCGTCGCGCGGCGAGAACAGCGGCCGCCCCGCCCCCGCGTCGAGCGCGAGCCGGAACAGCGGCTCGTCGTTCCTGCGCCACCGCACGGTCCGCTCGACCTCGACCTGCCTCAGGAACCCGTCGCGCAGAGCGCACACCGTGAACGGCGCCGACCGGTCGGCCTCGGCACCGGCGGTGTCAAGCGGGGAGCGCCGGCCGTTCGCGAACCACGTCGCGAGGTCTTCGGCGAACAGCCGCCGGGCTACGTCGTCGAGCGGTCCGGACAGGCGCTCCTCGCCGTCGAACGTCGCGTAGGAGTAGACCTTGCCGCGGAGCTTGTGCGCGCAGCTCGGGCGTCCTCGGCCCGGTCGTGCGCGCTCCCCGACTCGTCGGTCGCATCGCGCTCACCCTCTATCGAGAGCAGAATCCCGAACACGTTCGGGTTCCTTGCGTGGGTGTCGCGCCGTCCGCTTCGGAGCGGGTTCGCGCAAAGGCGCGATCGACAAGGGGCCAGGAGTGAGCCCAAGATCGGATTCGAACCGATGACCTACGCTTTACGAAAGCGTTGCTCTACCACTGAGCTACTCGGGCTTGAGGGCGCGGGAGGGTAGCGCGGCGTGGGGACCAGCGCAAGCTCTCGCGCACGGCTCTCTTCGGGCAGGGTGGGGTGCCGCCTTGAGCGCGACCCCGAGCTGACAGCCGACCGCGGAATCCACCGCAGCCGGCCACCCGATCACGCGTCGCCGGTCGCGATCGCGTGGAGCGCTTCGGCCACGCGGAGCCGCTCCGCCGCGCCGAGGCGGGCCTGCCCCAGCGCGTGCGCCGCGGCCTGACGGACGTCGAGGCTCGCGTCCTGGTCGGCGGCCACCGCGAACAGCTGGGCGAACGGGCCCGGAGCGGCCTCGCCGCTC
>JAQCBR010000150.1 GCA_027621295.1 Planctomycetota bacterium | reverse complement strand
GGCCGGGGTCACCCGGGGCGCCGGGCGTGGGGTCGGGGTGACCCTCGGCGTCGGAGTCACCCTCGGCGTCGGAGTCACCCTCGGCGTCGGCGTGACGCGCGGCGGCGGTGTCGGCCGGGCCGGGGTCGGGCGCACGCTCTGGGCCGACAGGTCCGCCGCGAAGGTCGCGAGCGCCAGGAGGCCTGAGAGGGAGAGCTGCAGTCTGGTCCGATCCATGGGTGGGTCCTCGGCGCCTATTCTGCAAAACGGGTGCCAAGCCCATCATCGCACGTTCGGGGGCCCGGACACGAGCCGCGGGCGCGCCCGCAGCGCGCGGGGTGTCCTGCTGGGGCTACACGGCGGGTTCCTCTCGGCCCGCAGCGACGGGCTCAGACCGTGGACGGCAGCGCGTCGGCGAGCTCGGCGTCGAACGCCCTCCGGAGACCCTCCAGGGTCTCGGGCGGGATGCCTTCGTGAGGCCAGCGGAGCCTCGTTCCGACGCGGCTCCAGCCTCCGAGGCAGGCGAGCGCCTTGTCGACGGCCGGGTTCGAGTAGCCCGCGCGGAGCAGCGGGACGACGTGGTGGTCGAGGAAGCCGCAGATCCGGCGACCCAGCTCCTGTGCGCCCGCCGGGTCGCTCTGCATCTGCCGCCACCAGGCGACCGCGAGGCCCGGGTGCAGGCACGCGACGTTCGAGTACGAGCCGGATGCGCCGAGCGGCAGCAGGTCGGCGAGAAGGTGGCCGGGGACGAAGACCGACAGCGTCGGGCACTGCGCGCGCACGGCGTCGAACCACGCGGCGTCGACGCCTGCGACCTTCACGCCGACGAGATCGGGCGTGCGCTCGGCCAACGCACAGAGCTCCGGAGGCGTGAGCACGCGGCGGGCGCCCGGCGGGTTGTAGAGCACGAGTCCTGCGTCCCCGCGCGCGGCGTCGAGTCCGTCGAAGAAGCGGTGCAGGTCCGCATCCGAGGGACGCACCCAGTCCGGGAGGATGCACTGGAAGGCCGCGGGCTCGAGTCGGCGTGCGCGCTCCATGCGCTGCCGCTGCGTGCGTGGGCACGGGTGGCTGATCCCGATCTGGAACGGTGTGCCGGACGCCCGGCACGCGTCGGCGACGATCCGGGACAGCCGGTCGAACTCGTCCTCGTCCTGCGCGAAGAACTCGCCGGCGGTTCCGTTCGTGTAGACACCGTCGACGCCGAAGTGCAGCAGCGCGTCGACCTGCGCCTCGACCGCGTCGAAGTCGATCGAGTCGTCGGCGCGGATCGGCAGCAGGACCGTGCCCCAGGTGCCGCGCGGTGGCGCGGGTACTCTGCGCTGGGGCTCGGTCATCCGCGCGCTCGGGTCAGCGACCACCCTCGGGCCAGAGGCCGAGCTGCCGGTACTTCTCCTCGTACTTCCGTGCGAGGCGGGTCTGCTTGTTGGTCAGGTCGATGCGCCGGCCGCTGACCCACGCCGCGCGGACGTGCGTCGTGACCTCGAGGGGGTGACCGTCGGTCAGGATCAGCGTCGCGCGCTTGCCGGCATCGAGCGTTCCGAGCTCGTCACCGACGCCGAGGATCTCCGCGGCGCCGCTGGTCACCGCGTGCTCCGCGGCTTCGAGCGGCAGTCCGTACGCGACCGCCTTCGCGGCGTGGTAAGGCAGGTTGCGCTCGTTCTCGTAGCCGAACTCGCCGCTGATGCAGAAGCGGACGCCCGCCTCGTGCAGCACCGCCGGCAGACGGAACGGCCGGTCGTGGGGGTCATCCCGGCGTCCGGGGAGCCGGTGCGTGCCGAGCACGACGACCGGGACGTCATGCTCGCGCAGGAAGTCCGTGCACAGGTCCGCGTCGTGCCCGCCGACGATCACCGGCCTGAGCCCGCGCCCGACCGCCCACGTGACCGCGTCCTGGATCGACTCCGAGTCGTTCGCGCCCAGGAAGACCGGGAGCTGCGCGTCGAGGACCGGCTGCATCGCCGCGAAGCGGATGTCGAGCGGGACGTTCGAATCCGCGCTCCGCGCGCGCTGGTATGCACTCGCGTCGTCGAAGAACGCGTCGATCGCGTGACGGCGTTCGTCGGTCGAGTTCGACCCCTCGTCGCCGCCGCGGCGTCCGCGCCACGACCGGAAACGGGCGGTCGGCCACTGGACCGAGAGCCCGAGTTCGTTGCGGACCGCCATGTCCTCGGTCGTCCAGCCGGCGAGCTGCACCAGCGAAGGACGGCCCGGAACCAGTCCGCCCGACGGGAAAACCCCGACCGTCAGCACGCCGTTGGTCCGGGTCACCGGGATCGTCGTCGCGTCCGGGTTCACCGCGACCGCGGCGAACACCTCGGGCGAGAAGTCGCCGATCTCGCGGAAGTCCTGCGTCGCCGAGATCGACTCGATCTCGTTCAGGCCGACGCGCGTCGCCGCGCTGATCATCCCGGGCCAGACGTGGAGTCCGACACCGTCGACGCGCTCGGCGGTCGCCGGCGCCCCGTCCGCGCCGAGACCTCCGATCCTTCCGTCGGCGAACCAGATCGAGCCGTTCTCGATCGTCCGGCCGTTGCCGACGTGGATCGTCGCGCCGTGGATGACGACGGGTCCGCGCTGCGGCGGCGCCTTGATGGTCAGGTCCTGGGCGAAGCAGGGGGCGGCCGCGAGGAGGGCCACGTTCAGGATTCCGATACGCACAGCGCTCATCGCACACCTCCGTTCGTCGTCCGCAGCTCTTCGAAGTACACGTCCGCCCCGTCGAGGCAGTCGCAGTCGCCCGGTCGGTTGTCACCGCTGCGGCCGCGGTCACCGCGCGCGCGTTCGCCGGGAGCGGCGAGCACGGCCTGGATCAGGCGGGCCCGCTCCGCGGCCGCGGTGGCGACCAGCTCGCGGTCCTCGGCCTCCGACCAGTAGCGGCAACCGTCGATCCACGTCTCGAGGCAGCGACTGAACGTGCTCAGCGGATCACCCGACCAGATCACGAAGTCCGCGTCCTTGCCGATCTCCAGCGAGCCGATCCGGTCGCCGACGCCGAGCTGGATCGCCGGGTTGATCGTCACGAGCTTCAGCGCGTCGTGGGGGTCGAGCCCGCCGTACTTGACGGCCTTCGCGGCCTCGGTGTTCATGCGCCGCGCCAGCTCGTTGCTGTCGCTGTTGAACGACACGTTCACGCCGACGCGGGTCATGATCGTCCCGTTCTCCGGGATCGCGTCGACGACCTCGTACTTGTAGGCCCACCAGTCGGAGAAGATCGACGCACCGATCGCCGCCTCGCGGATGGCCTCCGCGACCTTGTAGCCCTCGAGCCCGTGCTGGAACGTGCCGATGCGGAAGCCGAACTCCTCGGCGAGCCGGCACAGCATCAGGATCTCGTCCTGCCGGTAGCTGTGGCAGTGGACGAGACGGTCGCCGCGCAGGATCTCGGCCAACGCCTCGAGCTCCAGGTCGCGGCGGACGGTCGCGCGGTCCGGTCCACGCACCGCGAGGTCGTACTCGCGCGCCGCGGTGAACCGGTCACGGATCAGCGCCTCGACCCCCATGCGGGTGTTCGGGTAGCGCGTGTTGTCGGAGCTGCGCGAGCGCTTGACGTTCTCGCCGAGCGCGAACTTGATGCCGGGGATCGAGCCCGCGAGCTTCATCGCCTCCGGGTCGGCTACACCCCAGCGGAGCTTGACCACCTGGTTCTGGCCGCCGATCGGGTTCGCCGAGCCGTGCAGCTGGTTGGCGGCGGTCAGCCCGCCGGCGAGTTCGCGGTACCAGTGGATGTCGTCCGGGTCGAGGACGTCCCCGATCCGCACCTCGGAGGTGACGGCCTGGGAGCCCTCGTTGACGCCACCCTCGATCCCGGTGTGGCTGTGGCAGTCGATCAGTCCGGGCGTCACGTGGAGCCCAGAACCGTCGATGACCAGCGCGCCTTCGAGCGCCGGCGCGCCGTCGGCCGGCCCGGCGTAGGCGATGCTGCCGTCGCGGACGACCAGCACGCCGCCGTCGATGCGACCTGCGGGGCCAGCGGTCCAGATCGTCGCGCCGCGGACGATCACGTCCTGTTGGGCCGGGGCCGAGGTCCGGCCGAATGCGCCGAACGGCACCGGCAGCGCCGTGCCGAGCAGGTCGGGCTTCGGGGACTCGGACTTCCCTCCTTCCTCCTCGGGGGAGTCCTCGGCTTCGTCCTTGGGCTTGCGTCGCGCGGTCCACGCGAACCGGCCGCCGTCGGCCGCGACGCCGATGCCGCTCATCCGGTCACCCTGGACCAGTGCCGTCAGCTTCCACGTGCCGTCGCCGCCGAGCTTGCTGGCGTCGAACAGCACGTCCACCTTGCGGGCACCCTTCTCGACCTTGCGCGCGCTCGCCGACGGCGGCTCTTCGCCGCCGCTGCCGACCAGCGTGAGCTTGCGTTCGTCGTCGAAGCGCAGCTCGGCCACGCTGACGCCGCCGTGCTCCAGCTTGGTCTCCCAGCTGCCGGCGAGGATCAGGGTCGGCGCCGCCTCCACGGTGTGGTGCTTGCCGCCGACGAAGACCGCGCGCAGCGTCCGGTCCTCGGCGAACGGCTCGCCGTCGACCACGCAGAGGTGCGCGAGCTTGCCGACCTCGACCGTGCCGAGCTGGTCGGTCAGACCGAGGAGCTGGGCGGGGGTCGTCGTCAGCGCGGCCAGCGCCTCGTCGGCGCCGAGGCCGTGCTCGATCGCCTTGCGCAGGTTCGGCAGGAAGCTCGAACGCTTGTCGAGCCGGTCCGTCGTGAGCGCGAACGTCACGCCCGCGCGCCCCAGGCGCGCAGGGTTGGTCGGCGCGTGCTCCCAGGTCAGCATCTGACGCAGGTCGACGCTCTCGGCTCCGTCCACCGTCTCGACCTCCGGCGGCGCGGGGAACGCGAGCGGCACCACCAGCGGCATGCCGAGCGCGGTGACGTTGTCGAGCCGGCGGAACTCCAGCCCGCTGCCGAGCAGCACGCTGCCGTCGGTCCGCCCGAACTCGCGCAGCACGCGGGCACAGCGCAGCAGGTCGACCTCGTCGCGGCCGACGAACATCGTCGCCCTCGTCGCGCGGAGCGCGCCGAACGCCGTCTCCGGCCCGCCGGGCGACGCGGATCGCCCGTCATGGTCGGCGTCGGCGAGCGTCTGCCGGACCAGCGCGATCGAGCCCATCAGCGATCCGGGGTAGCCCCCGCGGCTGCGGTCGAATGCGATCTCGATGCGATCCGTCCCGGCGAGCGTGGCGCGGCGTGCGTCCGTCGCGACGTCCTCGAGGGTCACGATCCCCGAGCGCCCCCGGATGATTCCGTCCTGCGGGTGCACCGCGGCGACCGCGAAGCCGAGACCGCGCAGTTCCTTCGCCAGCTCGGCGGGAAGCCCGATGCCGTCCAGCGCGGACCGCTGCGGCAACACGTCCGGGTGCCAGGAGGAGCCGGGCGCCATCGGGTCCGGGCGCGGTGCCTCGACCGGGACGTGCGCGTCGACGAAGGCCGCATGGACGGTCATCCCCGCGCAGTCGTGCACGCGTGCGCCCTCGGGGGCCATGCCCCCGGGTTCGACCGCGACGATGCGGCCGTCGCGGATCACGACGGTCGCCCGGTCGAGGACCTGGCCCGGGGCGACGATCACGCGCGCGCCGACGAGCGCATGCCAGCCCGGGTCCACCTGACGTGGGCCGTTCGGCGGCGGCACGTCCTGGGATGGAAGAGTCGATGCCGCCGCGCAGAGCGCCAGGGCGGTCAGCAGGGGGGAACGCATGGCGCGGGAGGATACGGGCTCCAGGGCCGCACTGCCGATGACCAGGATCGCGTTTCAGCGGATTCCGGGGGCGGTGGACGCCTCGGGAGCGCGTGTCGATCATCCCGGGCCATGCGAACCGTCGGCCGAGTCCTCGGAGCAGTCTTCGGCTGCGCGCTCACCTGCGCCGCGCCCGCCCAGGTCTCCGTCTACCAGAACCAGCCGGGCATGCGGCTGCAGTCGTCGTCCGCGGTGCGCTCCGGATCTGCGTGGGCGATCACGCTGCAGATGGGGAACGACAACGGCAACGCGTCGCTGCCGACCAGCTTCCGCCGCCACTGGGCGTGCGGGATACGCGGGCTCGCGCCGTCCGGCGAGCGGCTCGACGTCGCGGTCACGAACGCCGGCTACACCGACATCATCCTGCCGGTCTGGAGCCTCAGCACGGACGGCGTGACGTTCGGGCCGTGGACGCGTGTGCCCACGACGGCGACCCCGACGCGGAGCGGCACGACGCACCGGTTCACGCTGCAGACGCCGCCCGGGGTCGTCGAGCTGCGGCTCGCCAAGTACTTCCCGTATCTGGTCCAGGACAAGGATGCGCTCCTGTCCCTCGCAACGGCGTCGCCGAGCGCTTCGGTGCAGACGCTCGGCGCGTCGCGGCAGGGTCGGTCGATCGAGCTTCTGACGCTGACCGACCCAGGCGTGCCGCTCGCGCAGAAGCAGCGCATCTGGATCCACTCGGGCATCCACCCGGCGGAGACCACCAGCTACTTCGTCGTCGAAGGGCTCGTCGAGGAGCTTCTCTCGGGATCGGCGCTCGCGCGGATGATGCTCGCCCGGACCGTGATCGACGTCGTGCCGATGGCGAACCCGGACGGCGTGATGCTCGGCAACTACCGGACGAACGCTGGGAGCGTGAACCTCGAGAACGAGTGGACGGCTCCCTACGACTCGGCGGAGCCCGAGATCATCGCGCTCCGCACGGCGATCGAGCAGCGGATGGCGCTGACGTCGCCGGCGACCATCGAGGTCCTGCTCAACCTGCACGGCTCGCACGGGCTGACGTGGCCGTTCCACTTCGAGCACACCGCGAACCCGTCGTTCAACCTCACGTCGAGCCGCAGCGGCGTGATCCCCGAGGTGAACGCGCTGGAGCGCGCGTGGATCCAGGCGTTCCGTGGCGCGAGTCCTTTCGTCGCACGAGGCACCACGCAGTCGAGTTCGGCAGGGGCGCCGACGCGCCCGTTCGTCGAGTCGATGGTCCACGACCGCTATGCGATCGACACGGCGTGGCGGCAGCTGCACGCGCCGGCCATGGCGATCACGTTCGAAGGCACCTACGGACCGGGTCCGACGTCGGCCTGGAACACGCCGGCCGACTGGCGGCAGGTCGGTCGGGAGATGGTGGCTGCCCTCGCGGATCACCTGGGCGTCGTTCCGGGCGGCGCGGTGCGCTCCGACCTCCGCTACTGCGGCTACACGCTGCTAGAAGCGGGCTTCGCGCCGGGCGCGAGCCGCGTCGACTTCGACCTGACCGCCGCTCCCGGCGATCCGCTGGCGGCGCTGGTCCTGGGGGTCATGACGACCGCGATCCCGCTGCCTGCCAGCGTCTGCGCGCTGCGGACCGATCCGCTGATCGCGGTCGGCGTCGCGCTCGGCGCCGGTGGGACCGCGCGGGTCTCGGTCACGCCGCCGCTGGGCTTCGTCGAGCTGCGCGCGCAGTCGGTGGTGCAGCCGGCGAACGGCACGTCGATCCGGTCGTCGAACACGCTCGACGTGCTGACCCTCCGCTGACCGGCCGCGGTCAGGCCGGGTCCGCGGGTCTCCCGTACAGCCAGCGCCACGCGCGGTGCAGGTCGTCGAGGATCAGGTATCCCGACGGAACCAGCACCAGGCTGATGAACGTCGCGAACAGCACGCCGAACCCGAGCGAGATCGCCATCGGGATCAGGAACAGCGCCTGCACGCTCTTCTCGAGCAGGAGCGGCGTGAGACCGGCGAACGTCGTCAGTGAGGTGAGCAGGATCGGTCGGAACCGGCGGACACCGGCCTCGCGGATCGCGAGCAGGAGTTCGCCTCCCTGCTCGCGCCTGCGGTTCACGAAGTCGACGAGCACGATGCTGTCGTTCACGACCACGCCCGCGAGCGCGACGATTCCGACGATCGACAGCACGCTGAGCTGCATCCCCATCACGAAGTGCCCGAGCACCGCGCCGATCAGGCCGAACGGGATCGCCGACATCACGACGAGCGGCTGCACGTAGCTCCGGAACGGCACCGCCATCAGCACGTAGATCAGCATCAGCGCGAACAGGAACCCCTGCGCGAGCCCCTGGATCGTCTCCTGCTGCTCCTTCTGCTCGCCCTCGAACGCGTAGGTCATCCCCGGGTACTCGGCGACCAGCCCCGGAAGGAAGCCGGTCTCGAGCGCCTGGACCACGGTGTTCACGTCGGTGCGCGTCTCGTCGACCTCGGTCGTCACCGAGATCTCGCGGCTGCGGCTCGTGCGACGGATCGCGGAGTAGCCGCGCCCGAGCTCGACGTCGGCGACGGTCTCGAACGGGATCTCCGCACCGGCAGGGGTGCGGATGCGCATCGACTCCACGTCGGCCAGCGATCGCCGCTCGTCCTCGGGGTAGCGGACCATCACCTTGATGTCGTCCCGGCCTCGCTGGACCCGCTGCGCCTCCTCGCCGTAGAAGCCCTGGCGGACCTGGCGCGCGAGGTCGGCCATCGACAGACCGAGGGCCTCGGCCTCGGGTCGGATGCGGAGCTCGAGCTCCTCCTTGCCCTCGTCGAACGAGTCCGACACGTCGAACACGCCGTCGATCGTCGCCAGGTGTTCCTTCAGGCGCTCGGTCGCTTCCTTGAGCGCAGGGATGTCCTCGCTGCGCAGTCGGACGTCGACGTCGGCGCCGACGCTCAGCAGCGACGACGAGTACTTGAGCTCGCTCGCGCCGTAGACCGGCCCGACGAGCTCGCGCCAGCGGTCGGCGACCTCCTGGCTCGTGAACGACCGGACCTCGGACGGGGCGAGCTGGATGTTGACCTCACCGAAGTGGCTGCCGCTGTAGCCCTGGGCGACGACCCTGCCGCCGCCCTCCTCCTGGACCTTGCGGTACGGCTGTTCGCCGATCGCGGTCAGCACGTGGCGGATCGGCGGGGCGGAGCCCTCCGGCGCCTTCGCCGCGAGCTCGTCGCGGAGCTTCAGCGCGGCGGCTT
>JAQCBR010000018.1 GCA_027621295.1 Planctomycetota bacterium | reverse complement strand
GAGTCAGGCTCCTCGGGCGTTCGGGGCCCCGGCGGTGCGCATGCGTGGTCGCAGGCATGCCCCGCGACCGGGGCTCGGGTCAGGAGAGCCCGTCGAGCCCGGAGAGCTCGACGAGCTGCTGCACCCGGGGACGGCTGGCGGCCGATCTCCGGTGCCGCTTCGCTCTCACTCGCCGCTCCGCTTTCACTCGACGCTTCGCGCGACTTCGGCGAGCAGCGCTACGCCGTAGCCCGTTCCGCGGTCCTCGCGATACGCGGGGCCGGCCAGGTCCACGTGGAGCCAGCGGACGTCTGTTCCCTCGAGGTGGGAGTAGATGAACTGGGCGGCACAGCTCGACTGGGCGTTGCTGCGGTTCTTCACCGAGTTGCGCATGTCGGCGATCGGGCTCCGGAACTCGGCCTGGTAGAACTCCGGCGCGAACGGGAGCGGGTGGACGAGGTCGCCGACCGCCCTACCGGACCGGACCGCGAGACCTTCGAGCTCCTCGTCGTTCGACACGATCGCCGCGTGGTTCAGGCCCGTGGCGACGAGCTGGGCTCCGGTCAGCGTCGCCGCGTCGAGGATCACGCCGGCGCCGAGCTTCCGTGCGGCGTAGCTCACGCCGTCTGCGAGGAGCAGCCGGCCCTCGGCGTCGGTGTTGTTGATCTCGACCGTCTTCCCGGAGTGCAGCGTCAGGACGTCATCCGGCTTGTAGGCGTGCGGGCCGATCGCGTTCTCGGCCAAGCACAGCAGCAGGGTGATCCGGCGGTCGGGCTTGGCGACCACGGCCGCGCGGAACGCGCCGAGCGTCGCGGCGGCGCCGCCCATGTCGCCCTTCATCGTCTCCATCCCGCCGCGGGGCTTCAGGTGGAGTCCGCCGGTGTCGTAGGTGACGCCCTTGCCGACCAGCGCCACGTGCGGACCCTTCGCGCGCGCGGGGCGATACTCGGCGATCACGAGGCGCGGCTCGGACACCGCGCAGCGACCGACCCCGTGAATGCCGCCGAGTCCGGCCTCGAGGAGTGCCTTGCCGCGGATCTCGCGGACGCGGACACCGGGGAGTCCGCGTAGCGTCTTCTTGGCTTCGGCGGCGAGGCGCGCCGGGTCCAGGTCGGTCGGGGGGCGGTCTACCAGTTCCGCCGCGTGCCGAGCCATCGCGACGGCTTCGCGCTCACCCGGCCCGAGGCGGACGGGGCTGCCGGCCCGATCGACGACGAGGATCTCGGTGGTGCGGCGCGGCTTGGCCCCGGACTTCAGGCTCATTCCGGCCGTGCCCCGGGCCACGCCGTTGGCGACCGCGAGCGCGTGTTCCGGATCGTCGACGATCACGAGAACCGCCTGCTTCTTGCCTCGGGAGCTCGCTCTGGCGGTCACCGAGCGCACGCACTCGGATCGCGAAGGTGAGTGGTGCCGCGACACCGTGTCCGGCAGGGCCGCGACCACGAGGTGTGCGACCGGGCCTTCGGAGACCCGGGTCTCGGCGAGCGCTCCGAGCGCTCCGGGCTCCAGGTCCGAACCCAACTTCTCGGTCCACGTGCGGAGCGGGTCAGGGAGTGCTTCTCCAGCGCAGGGCGAGGCCCGGAGCACCGAGCGGGGAGCGATGACGAGCAGGGAGTCTGCGCCGCGCAGGAGTGCGGCCGCCGACGTCGCGATCTTCACTTGGGTCACCGTCGCAGTATCCGTCGGTCGTCCTCGGCGTGGAAGGAGACGTCGCCGAGCGACGACTCGGGCTGCGATGGGCCGCGACCGAGACGATCGTTCCGCGCAGGTTCATGGTCAGCCCCGGCGCCAGTTCCGCGTTCGCTCGGTCGTCGTGCGGCGGTCAGCCGGCAACGGTCAGCGAGCGGCGCACAACTCACGGCGCGCATCGGGCATCCGCCAGCGGGGAATGGGCCACGGGCGATAGGCAACGGGCATCGGGGATCACGGCCCCTGCGCGCGGACCGGAGGACCATGGCCCCGTTGCACCCGCTCACACCTGTTCCCACCGCCCGCAACCCGCCGCAGCGGCGGACTCAGCGGATGCGCACGCGTCGCCCCGGCGGGAGCGCCAGCGGAGGCGCGGTGGTGCCCGGACGGGGCGCGGCCAGCAGGTGGAAGAACAGCTCGACGCCGACCAACTGCGGAATCGCCGGGATCGGGATCGGCAGCTGGGCCTGACCCGAGAGCGGGGTGGGCAGCACCACCGCGGTTCCGAGGTCGCAGTAGATGCGGGGCTGCGAGAACGGCGGCGCTCCGGAGTCGTTCGGACGTGCGAACAGCACGAAGCCGTCGATGCCGCTCGGCAGGTCGGCACGGAGCGACAGCACCGTGCCCAGGGCCGGAAGGGTCGGGATCGCGTCGAACGAGCCGAGTTGGGCCGCAGCCAGCGGGCGATTCTCGGTCACGTGCTGACCCAGAGCCGTGTTCGACCCGCGGAAGCTGTCGTCGATCTGGAGCGGAGCGGCTGCCGTGCCGGTCACGCTGCCGCCCTCGACGCAGGAGTTGGCGAGCGTGATCGACTGCGGGCCGGAGGTGACGACGTCGGTGTCGCGAAGCAGCGAGTCCGCGACGGAGGCCGACCCCGCCGCACCGCTCGAGCCGAGCGTCCACGTGCCCCGGGCGCTGTAGGCGTTCGTGGCTTGGATGCGTCCGGTCGCGCCGGTGGCCAGGAGCACGTCCCCCGCCGTGCGGCTGTCCTGGAAGGTCAGGTCGACGTGGGCGCCGAGCGGACCGGCACGGAACGCCGAGGCCGAGCTCCGGAACGCCGACGCCTGGACCAGCATCAGTGCGCGGGCCGAGGGGTCGGCCTCGAGCCAGAACGCGTTCGAGGCTGCGTCGAGGTCCAGGTAGCGACCCGTGACGGTGACCGGGCGGGCAGAAGGCCCCGGCGTGGCAACGCGGATGCCGGTGGTGCCTCCAACGATCGTCAGGTCACTGAACAGCAGCGTCAGCGAACCCGCGCTCCCTGTGAGCACGTCGATGCCGGTCCCGCAGCCGGTGAACCGGGTGTCGCCGAACACCTCCAGGCGCCCGACCCGACCAGCACCGACGTCGTAGAACGCGATCCCGGTCGGCACGTCGACGAAGCGACACTGGACGACCTGGACACGGGTCCCGTGGCCAGGGCTGGTATTCACGACCTGGATGCCGGCGATCTCCTGGCCCTCGAAGACCACGCGGTCGAAGAGCGAGCCGAACAGCGTGTCGCGCTGGCTCAGCTGGATGCCGTAGGCGCCGCCGAGATACCGGACGTTGGTCGAGTCGAAGAAGTCGCTCTCGACGATCAGGCCGCGAGAGTCGCGCAGATCGATGGTGGGAGTGCCGCCCGCGCCGGTGATCGTGAAGCCGTGCGGCGTGTCGCGGATCGTCGGGAGCGGTCGTTCGAGCGTGACGACCGGGACCACGCTCGCGTTGATCTCGGCCCACGCGATGTCCCCTCCGAAGCCGCTGAGCTGCGCGACTTCCTCCGCCGAGAGCGCGTTCTCGTCGATGTCGCCGTTGGTCAGCAGGATCGTCTCGGCCAACGACAGCAGCTGGTCACCGATCACGCCGTGCGATCGAGGGTCGTTGACCGCCGCCTGGGAGTGCGGGACCGATCCGTCCGCATTCGGGGCCGGCCAGGCCATCTGGCCCGTGGCCGCTCCGGTCAGGAGTGATGCGGCGCTGAGGATCTTGGTAAGGAGGCGCATGCGGAGCTGCGGGACGCCGGGCAGGCTCTTCGAAGAATGCCCCATCCCCAGGCGGCTGGGTAGGGCCGGCGACCGGAGCCCGCAAGGCTGCCTCGAAGTTCCGTTGGCACGGGCGCGATGCGTCCGGGTCGGGTTGGGACGAATCGGGTCCCGGAGTCGGGGATCGAGACGGTGCGCAGGCGCGCCTCGGGGCGCGCCCCGCAGGGTTGTCTGCCACCGCGGTCGGGCCCATCCTGCGCCACCATGCACCTCGCCCACACCATGCTCCGCGTCCGGGATCTCGACGCGTCGATCGCGTTCTACACCGGTTTCCTCGGTCTCCGAGAGGTGCGCAGGAGCCCGATCGGCGACGAGGCGACGCTGGTGTTCCTGACCGACGAGGCAGGGGCGTACCACATCGAACTGACCTTCAACCACGACGGCCGGGACTACGAACTCGGCACGCAGTTCGGGCACCTCGCGTTCCACGTCGACGACCTGGAAGCCGTGGTCGCCGAGGTCGAGGCCGCCGGCTGGTGGTATCGCCGCTCGAAGCCGGGCGGCCGCTCGCGCTACATCTTCGTGAAGGACCCGGACGGCTACGACATCGAGATCCTCGAGCGGCGAAGCCAGGCCGAGTGATCGGTGCAGCGGCTCAGCCGCCGCGCTTGCCCTTGCGTCCCTTCGCGCGGGAGGCGCCGCGTCGTCCCGGGCGGTAGCCCACCGTGCGCGCGGTCCCCGCGTCGTCGGCGTGGACGTAGGTCGCGTCGCCGGCCTCGCGGCGCCTCGCCTCGAGCGCTTCCTTCGGCGCGCGGGACGGGATCAGGCAGTCCTTGCCGTCGCCGATCAGGTCGCTCCGGCCGGCTTCGATCAGTGCCTTGCGGACGACGAACCAGTTCTCGGGCTTGAAGAACTGCATCAGCGCCCGCTGCACGACGCGGTCCTTGAGCTTCCGCACCGTGTCGACCGGCTTCATCGTCAGCGGGTCGATCCCGGTCCAGTACATGCACGTCGCGACGTCCATCGGCGCCGGGATGAAGTCCTGCACCTGGCGTGGGCGGTAGCCGCGCTGCTTGAGGAACACCGCGAGTTCGATCATCTCGTCCACCCCGCTGCCCGGGTGGCTCGCGATGAAGTAGGGGACCAGGTACTGCTCCTTGCCCGCCTTCTTCGACGCTTCGGCGAAGCGCTCGGCGAACGCGTCGAACGAACTGGTCTCGGGCTTCTTCATCAGTCCGAGAACGCGCGGACTCGCGTGCTCGGGCGCGACCTTCAGGTGCCCGCCGACGTGGTGGGCCGCGAGCTCGTCCAGGTAGTCCTGGCTGTGCGCGGCGAGGTCCATCCGGATGCCGGACGCGACCTTGACGGACTTCACGCCCGGCACGCTGCGCGCGGCGCGCATCAGCTCGACGGTCGGTGCGTGGTCCGTGCCGAGCAGCTTGCAGATCGTCGGGTGCACGCAGCTCAGGCGGCGGCACACCTTCTCGACCTCCGGCCGCGTGCACCGCATCTGGTACATGTTCGCCGTCGGTCCGCCGATGTCGCTGATGTGCCCCTTGAACCCAGGGTCTGCCGCCATCGCGTGGACCTCGCGGACGATCGACTCCTTGCTGCGGCTCTGGATGATCCGCCCCTGGTGCATCGTGATCGAGCAGAACGTGCAGCCGCCGAAGCACCCCCGCATGATCGTGACCGAGTCCTTGATCATCTGGTGTGCGGGGATCGGCTCGGCGTAGCCAGGGTGCGCGCGGCGCGTGTAGGGCAGGTCGTAGATCGCGTCCATCGCGCCCTCGTCCAGCGGGAGCGACGGCGGGTTGATCACGATCCGGCGGTCGCCGTGGGCCTGGGTCAGCCGTCGGCCGTTGGTCGGACTCGTCTCGTCGTGGAGGACGCGCGTCATCTCCGCGAACGCGGGCCCGTCCTCGCGTACCCGTTCGAAGGAAGGCAGTTCGAGCGTGCGGTCCCAGCCGGGCGCCATCCCGACGCCGTCATGGAACGCGTGTTCGGCCAGATCCTCGCGTGCGCCCAACATGTACGCGACGCCGCGCATGTCACGGAGATCGCGGACCGACTCACCGGCGTCGAGACGTCGTGCGATCTCGACGATCACCTGCTCGCCCATGCCGAAGGCGACGAGGTCGGCCTTCGAGGTCTGCAGGATGCTCGGTCGGACCGAGTCCGACCAGTAGTCGTAGTGGGCGATCCTGCGCAGCGAGGCCTCGACCCCGCCCGCGATCACCGGAACGCCCGAGAACGCCTCGCGACAGCGCTGTGCGTAGACGTTGGTCGCCCGGTCGGGGCGGAGCCCGATCTTCCCACCGGGCGAGTAGGCGTCGTCGTTGCGACGCTTCCTGTTCGCCGTGTAGTGGTTGATCATCGAGTCCATGTTCCCGGCGCTGACCGCGAAGAAGAGGCGCGGTCGGCCGAGCGCACGGAACGCCTCTGCGTCCTGCCACGGCGGCTGGGCGAGGATCGCGACCCGGAAACCGTGCTTCTCCAGCACGCGGCCGAGCAGGGCAGCGGCGAACGACGGATGGTCGATGTAGGCGTCGCCGGAGACGAAGACGATGTCGACCTCTTCCCAGCCCCGCGCCTGGACTTCCTCGATCGTCGTCGGCAGGAACGCGTCAGCGCTCGGGGAGCATGGCGACCGGGACATCGGCGAACGGTGTAAGCCCCGGCGCCGACGGCGACAAGGAGCGGGCTCCGCCCACGTGGTTCAGAACGGGTAGCCGACGCTGATGTGCAGCACCCAGTCGCGATCGCCGTCCCGGGGCTCCGGGTTGATGCCCGCGTCGAAACGGATCGGGCCGATCGGCAGCGCGATGCGGAGGCCGGCCCCGACCGCGTAGCGGAGGTCCGAGAGACCGAACTCGTCGATGTCAGTGCCGACGTTGCCCGCGTCCACGAACAGCGAGCCTTCCAGCATGCCGAGGAGTCGGGACCTCAGCTCGACGCCGAACACGTTCCGGAACTCGCCGCCGAGCGGTCGGCCGTTCGCATCCAGCGGGCCGAGCAGCGACTCGCGGTAGGAGCGAACCGTGTTCTCACCGCCGTTGTAGAACCGCTCTTGCAGCGGGATCAGCTCGGCGGGGTCGCTGGGCCAGAGCAGACCCTGGTCGGTCCGGAACGCGAGGCCCGAGTCGCCGTCGAACGGGAGGTAGGCGCTGGCTGCGAATCGGACGCGGACGAAGTCGAGGTCCGAGCCGAACTTCGGTGAGTTCGAGTCGACCTGGAGCGCGACCTGGTAGCCGCTCCTCGGGTAGATGAGGCTGTCGCGCGTGTCGTAGCGCGTCTCGAGGAACGGGCTGCCTTCGATGTAGGAGTCGATCGCGGCAGCCGGATCGAGCACGTCGCTGGTCAGCCCGTCGTGGAGCCGGTAGCTGTAGCCGCCACGGACGATCCAGTGGTCGGAGACCTGGCGGCCGAGTGCGACCGTGCCGCCGTAGGCCCGGTCGAGGAAGCTCGGCTCTTCGCGGCGCAGCGCGTCCGCGCTGACGCTGAGCGTGAGGCCGGACCGCAGGAAGTCTGGGTCGGTGACCGTGGAGAGCGCGCGCCATCCGCGCTGGCTGAGACGGCCCTCCATCACGAGGCCGCGCCCCGAGCCGAACAGGTTGGCCTCCTCGAAGCGGATCTTGCCGCGCGCACGCTCGTAGCTGCCCCAGCCGAGGAGCGCTTCGACCGTGCGGGTCTCCTGCTCGACGAAGGTCAGGTGCATGCGCATCGGTCGCGGCGACTGCGCCTCGTCGCCGACCCAGTCGTTGCGCACGTCGACCCGCTGGAACAGGCCGGTCAGGTAGAGGTTGCGGAGCGATGCGTCGACCGTCTCGCCGTTGAACGGCTGCCCGATCGGAATCTCGATCTTCGTGCGCACAACGTCCTCATCGGTCCGCTCGAGCCCCTCTACGTCCACGCCGACGACCACCGCCAGCGGTCCCGGGTCGCCCTCGACCGCCACGTCGACGAAGTGCCCTTCGCCGTCGATCCGCCGTGCGAGCGCGAGTCGGACGCGGGGGGTGGGGCGACCGTTCTCCCGCAGTCCGTCGACGACCTGGGAACGGAACGCCTCGATGCGTCTCGCCTCGGCCGGTTCGCTGCTCTGCAGCGAGGGCGGCGACGGTCCGAGTGCAGCCGCGACCGTTTCGCCGATCCTGGCCTCGCCGATCACGTAGCGAGGGCCCGCGTGGATCTCGATCCGGACGTCGACGACCGGCTGTGCGTTCCGCCGCGTGAGCATCGGCGGCGGGACGTCTGCCTCGAGGTAGCCCTCGCCCTTGAGGAAGATCTGCAGACTCTGCGCGAAGCCCCTGAGGTCACTCTCGACGTAGAGAGGCGGCCCGAGGCCGAGAGTGCCCGATCCCTTGCGGAGCCAGAACGAGAGGAGCCGGTCCCGGTCGTAGGACTCGCCGCCGACGATCTCGAGATCACCGACCGTGACCGGAGTCCCCTCGGTGATCTTCACCTCGAGGACCAACGAGTCTTCGGCCGGCCTGGAAGCGACCTCGACCCGGACGTCGGGATGCCCCTGCGCCAGATACACGTCCTCGACGGCGAAGCGGACGTCCTCGAGGACGGCCTCGCTCCCGGGGTGCCGTGACAGATCCAGCAGGCGATCCTGGAGCACGCGCAGCAGACGGCGGCGCGGCACGCTGTCGTTGCCTGTCAGCGCGAGCTCCACGGCCTGCCCCGCAGGCTTGCCTTCGGCGTCCTTCGCCTGGATGGGGGCGTCCAGACTCGAGCATCCTCCGAGCCATGCGGCCAGGAGCAGGGCGGCCGTCGCGCGCAGCGCGCGCGCGCAGATGGACGGTCCGCGTCGCCCCATCAGAAGCGCACCCGGTAGAGGACTCCCATGTTGAAGTCCTGGTAGATGTCTCGCTCGCCCTCGAGCGCGAAGCCGTTCCAGATGTCGACGTCGACGACGATCGACTCGACGCCCTTCCGGCTGATCTCGCGACCGCTGTAGACGTGGATCCGGTCCGCGAGCGACTCCCCAGCCTCGGTGCTCTCGCTGCCGAAGTAGAAGTTGATGATCTCCTCGGCGAGGTAGCTGCCGACCGCGGTCGCTCGCCCTGAGAGCCCCTGCTGCTGCAGCGTCTCCGGCAGGACGCCGGTCGTGATCAGCACGAACAGCTCCTGCTGCGTGAGCGGCGGGAGCGACGAGAGCAGGACCTCGGGCGCGTCGGCAGGTCCGGTCACCGTGAGCGAGATGTCGACGCCGTGGCGTCGCGTGTCGGCGCGGACGAGCAGGCGCGGTCGCGTCGGATCCTCGGGGAGGAACGTGATCAGCGCCTGCCTGACGTCGAGGCCCATCGCGGGCAGTCGCAGCGTGCCTCGTGTCGCCGAGACCGCTCCGTTCAGGAACGGTGCGGTGCCGCTTCCCTGCAGAGAGAAGCTGGCGGACATCGGCGCGTTGAACACGTGCGTGATGACGTCGATAGGCTCCTCGGTCCGGACCGCGATGTCGAAGTGGAGCGCGTCGCCCAGGGGGCCGGGGATCTCGAAGAGACTCAGCCCCGCGCCTACCGAAGCGCCGCCGCGGGTCGCGAAGTCGGGAACGAGGGAGATGCGGTTGATGATCGTGCCGGACAGGACCACGACCTGGCCCGCGACGTCGATGCGGGACGGATTTCCCGTCACCGTGATGTCCGAGTCCGCGCGGAGCGACTTGCCGGTGCCGCGCAGGAACACCGCTTCGCGCGCCTGGAGGTCGACGTCGATCCGGAGGGCGTCCCCGGCGGCCAGGAGGGTCCCGGCCTCGCCGGAGGACACCTTGCCGCGGGCAGTGACCGTGCCGCTGCCGACGTCGGCCCGGAGACTGCTGATCTCCACCGCATCCCTGGACAGGTCGAACCGCGCCTCGATCGCATCGAGCGTCGGCACGTCGTTGGTGACCTTGGCGCGGCCGCCGCTCACGGTCACGATCCCGGCGAATGCGGGGGCTCCAACGGTGCCCTCGACCGACAGCACCGCGTCGACCACGCCGGCGAGGACCTGCCGGGGGAGCAGGCTCGCAGGAAGACGCGTGACGTCGAACTGCCACAGCTCGAGCGACCCCTCGACGCCGAGGTCCGCGGGAGCGACGTCGCGAAGGATGCGCGACGGGTCCTCGATCGTGACCTGGCCATCGATCTTCGAAAGCGGTGTGCGGACTTCGATCTCGGGGAGCCAGAGCGCGCGGTCATCCCACCGGATCGGAACGGACGCGGCGATCGGCGCGCCGGCGATGCGTGACGAAGAGACCTCCAGCGAGCCGTTGACCAGCCCCGGGGTCGGCACGACGCCCTTCGCATCCCAGCGGAGCGGTGCGCGTCCACGCAGGTCGAGCCGTGCGACCTCATCGCCTGCGCCCGCGTCGATGTCGACGTCGTCGAGCAGCAGTGTGCCGTCGACGGCGCTCAGCCGTGCACGGATGGCTGCCGGCAGTTCGGACTCGAGTCCGATCGAGCCGGCGAGGATCGGGCGCAGGTCTGGTGACGCGGCGTCGAGCGCAAGCTCGGCCGTCGGGTCGCCGAGCGATCCGCGCAGCGAGCCCTGGAGCCCGAGCGTGGCCTCGGGCATCTCCCGGCCGATCCACGCGGAGAGCCGCCTCGCATCATCGACCTCCGCCTGCAGCTGCAGGTCGAGCCCGCCTCCGTCCGAGGACAGAGGGGCTGCGCCCGAAGAGCGCAGGTGGAGAGGGCCACAGACCTCGAGGTTGTGCACGTGCACGCGGTCCGGCGTCGGAAGGGTCACGGCGATGCCGACCTGCCAAGGCTCGCCTTCTCCAGGTCCCTCGCCGTGCATGTCCAGCAGGATCGTCGCGTCACGCGGGGAGTACGCGTCGAGCTCGCCGTGGGCGGTCGCGTTGAACCCGACGGCCCTCCCGATTCCGGCAAGCGGCGTGTCCGCGCCGAGCATGGCCACGAGGTGCGGTGCGGCGGAGCCCTCGACTTCGATCTCGAACGACTCTCCCAGCCTTGCATCCGTGAGATCCGCGCTCACGCGCAGCGTGGAGGGGGATTCCTCGGCGCCGCTCCAAGCGGCGGTCACGCGCCCCGCGGGGAGTGCACCCTCGAAGCCGGGGAACACCAGATCGACGTCGAGACTGAGTTCGCTCCCGTCGGCGGCCGCCGACGCGTACTCCGCGGCCTCCGGAGAGTAGTGCGCGATCAGGTCCGGCCAGGCGCCGGACACGTCCAGCGCTGAGCGGATGCTCGTGTAGGGCGGAACCATCTCGAGCGCGCCGCGCAGGTTCGCGTCGAGGCCTCTCTGGAGCGCGGCTGGTCGGGCACCGCGCACGACCGCGTCGTCGATCCGCAGCGTGGCGCGATCGGCCCGCACCGTGGCGTCGAGACCCGCGACCGCGTGTCCGAACGCGACGACGTCGCGGAGCGCGAGCGTCGCGCGGACATCGGGCTCGTCGAGCGTGCCGTCCACGCGGACGACGGCGTCGCCCGCGAGCTGGAGACTCGTGTCCGCCACGTCGAACCGGATCGGCTCGGGCGCGGAGACGCGGGCTTCGACGGAACCGCGCGCGCTGCGCACGTCGCCCTCGATGCGGAGCGGCAGCCGTCCCCTCTCGATCAACACTTCGACGCCCCGCGCGCGGACCGCACCGGCACGTACGTCGAGGCCTTCGCCGTCGAGCGAAGCCTGCAGCCGCGCGGTGATCGGCAGCCAGGGCAGCGCTGGTTCCGGCAGCAGCGCGCGCCACGGCTCGAGGTCGGACACCTGGACCTCGAGCGATCCGCGCGCAGCGTCGAGTGCAGATCCCGCCTCGGCGAGCGCGACGCCGAGGTCGTGTGCGCGCACGACGACGCCCGGGAGGTCGGCTTCCGCGTCGGCCTGCGCGAAGCCGCTCCGGACGCGCACCTCCGCACGGAACGCGGATGCGCCGCGTTCCCGCAGATCGGCCCCCGTCCAGCGCAGTGAGCCACCGAGGTCACGGGCACCCAGGTCTCCTTCCGCCGAGAGGGACACGCGCCCACCCTCGAGCGGCACTTCGACGCCGAGCGAACGGAGTCGCTGCATCGGGTCGTTGGCCGAGCCGTCGACGTGGAACAGGCCGTCGCGGGTGAGCAGGAGTTCGAGGCTGAGGACGTCGGACCAGGTGACGAGGACCCGGCGGCGGGGGCGGGGCGTGAGCCGGATGCGTGCCACGCCAGACCCGAGCACGGCGCCCTCGCGCGTGCGCACATGGAGGTCGTCGACTTCGATCTGTGCGCCGTCCGGAAGCAGGTCGAAGAACTCCGGAACCGCGTCGGCCAGGGACCACGGGTCGTAGGTCGGCCCGCCGTCGGAGGTCGCGTCCTGGGAACCGCCGAGCACGACCACGATCCGTCGAGCACGGACGCGGGCGGCCCGCAGCCCTTCCAGGTCGCCGGACAGCAGCGCCCGCGCGTCGTACGACAGCGCGACGTCGAGGCCCTCGATCGTCGGAATCGCCGGCAGGTCGGCGCTGGGTTCGACGGAGACTCCCTCGAGTCGCAGGCCGTTCCACACGTTGCCGCCGACGGTGTCGACCTCGAAGGAGATGCCGACCGCGTCCTGGACCAACGACGGCACCCTGGACGCGACGAGCGGCCACAGCACGGAGTCGCGCGTCAGGAAGGTCGCGAACAGCGCGACGACCGCGACCAGCGCGAGGCTGAGCAGCAGTCCCAGGGCTGTCCGGATGCGCGACACGGACGGCCCAACGTAGCGTCGCGGGTGCCGGGTATCAGCGGCCGAGACCGAGCATCACGCGGAGTGGCGCCCGGTCGAGGCAGCCGGGATCGTTCGCGGGGTCGCGCCCGATCAGGTTCCACGACACCGCGGTCCAGCGGGGCTCCGCGATGCCGCTGTCCTGGGCGTGCGCGAGCAGTTCGCGCCGCGCGTTCGCGACCCGCGTCGCGGTCGGCCCCGGCGGTGGATCGACGACCAGCACGGCCTCCGCGGCCCGTTCGAGGATCTTCTCCCCGGCCTCGGGAACGACGGGGTCCGGGTCGCTCCGCGCCGGTCGGAACGGGACGACGAGCCACTGCGCGCCGTCCTCGTCGACGAGCATCGGGTCGCCGCCGTTGCCGTAGCCTGCGGCTCCGAGCCTTCGGCCCGCGGAACGGATGCACTCGAGCCGTGCGTCCCACGAACCGGGGTCTTCGACCATCCACCACGAGACCGCGGCCATCGACTCGGCCCTCGGCCCGTGCGGGCTCGAAGTGCCGCCGAGGACGATCTCCGCGCGTGCGGGTTCCCCGGTCCGGGTGGGAGCCTCGAACGCACCTGGATCGAAGCCGACGCCGGTGCCCAGGAAGCGAAGCGTCCTCTCGCCGAGCGGCGTGCCGGCGATGCGGGTCGGGATGCGGGCGGCGCCCGAGTCGTGGCGCTCGAGGATCTGGATCCGACTGCCTCGTCCCCGGACTTCGAGGATCGTGTCGTCGTCGGCTCGGTAGCGGATCGCGTGGGGCTCCCCGTCCACCTCGACCTCCAGCGTATCGGGCGCGGAGCGCCGCACCGAGACCGCGCGTCGGAAGGGTCCGAGCGTCACCAGGTCGAGAGCGGTCAGCCACGCGTCCAGTTCGGCTGTGGTCACGTCGTCGGCGGGTCGCGCGGCGCCGCCGGTCTGCCAGACGAGAGCGCCGTCCGGCGTGCGGATCGCGGTCCGGCCGTCCGGCGTCATGCGACGGATGCGCTCCGGCACCGCGGCCAGCAGCGTCGTGGGAGCCTCGTCTCCAGGAGCCCGCACTTCGACCGCAACTTGCGCCATCGCGTCCGCGAGGGGGCCGAGGTTGCGGGCGAGCAGCGCGCGGAGCGCGGCGGGTGCAGGCCTGGGGTCGTCGCCCGGCGTGTCCGAGGACCGTGGCGCGGTCTCGCTGCGGCTGTCCGGTCCTCCGGCCTCGCCGCATCCGCCGAGCGACGACGCCAAGAGCAGACCTGCGAGTCCGAGCCCGCGTCGGAGGCTCAGGAGCCCCGCTCGAAGACGCGCTTCCACTCCTCGACGTCGTACTTGCGGTCCGCTCCGCCAGCAAGCTCCTGCAAGGCCTTCCGGGCAGCCAGCCGGACGTTCTCGTTGGTCTCTCCCGGGCCGAGGAGCGCGAGGAGGGTGTCGACCTGGCTTTCCGCACCCATCCGCGCGAGCGCGATGGCGACCGACTGCCGGACCATCGGCGTCGGGTCCGCGGCGAGGCGGGCGACCACTTCGGCGTGCTGCGGGTCGCGCGTCAGACCCAGACCCCGGACGGCGCTGACGAGCACTCCGGCGGGCTGCGAACCGGCTGGGCGCTCGAGCAGGTCCAGCCACACGCGGACGATCTCCGACTGGTCGACGACGGACTGCTGGAGCTGGAGCAACGCCCAGGCGGCGCCGTTCCGGACCGGCTCGTCGAACGCCTCGCTGCGGACGACGCGGACCACGACCGCAGGGGGTGTCCTCCGGTCGGCGAGAATCGCGAGCCCGAACACTGCGTTCGCGACGACCTCCGGGTCGTCCTCCTGCGCGGCGTTCACCAGCGGGTCCAGCGCCTCGGCGCGCCCCGAGAAACCGAGCGCGGCGACCGCGATCGCGCGGTTCCGCGGCATCGACGCGTCGTTGGCCTGGCGGATGAGCAGGTCGAAGTGCTTGATCGACTGCTCGACGATGAACTTCTCGACCTTCTCGGCGGTGGCCTCGGCGCGCGGGGAAGCGCCGCTGAGGCGGAGCTGCGAGTAGTTGTGCAGCGCCTTGTCGAGGTCGGTGGTCAGTCGTTCGGGGGCGGCGAGCCTCGCCTCGGCCTCGGCCGCCTCCTGCTGCCTCGCGCGGGCTGCTTCCTCGATCTTGGCGTCGAAGGTGCCGGAACTCGTCGTCGAACACGCTCCCAGCAGGGCGGCGACGATCACGTGGGGGAGCAGCAGGGTGGGTTGGTTCATCGCGTGGGTCCGGGCTCGGACGCAGCTCGGCCTCCGGATCTTCCCGCAAGTCCGGGGTGCTCGTCGAGGGTGCGGCGCGGCGACAGGGATCGCGGGCCCACCCGGCGGCGTCGGAACGCCGGAAGTCCCTCGCTCGCCCGGATTCCCAGGCTGCGACGCGCCGGAACGACCAGCATGGTGTCGCGTCGATTCCGGGCTAGGGTGGCACGATGGACATCGGCGAACTCGCCGCACACGACTTCGAGCAGATCCAGATCCTCCGCGACGACGCGGCGGGGATGCTGGCTTTCGTCGCGGTGCACGACACCCGGCTCGGGCCTGCGTTCGGCGGGATCCGTCGCTGGCGCTACCGCCACCCGGGCGCGGCGCTCGCCGACGCGCTCCGGCTCGCGGAGGCGATGACGCTCAAGTGCGCGGCCGCCGGGATCCCGGGAGGCGGCGCGAAGGTCGTGCTCGTCGACGCGCCGAGTCTCGATCGCGGCGCCGCCTACCGCCGGATCGGCGACTTCGTCGAGCAGATGAACGGTCGCTACTTCACGGGCCCCGACGTCGGCACCGAGACCCAGGACCTCGAGGAGGTCGCCCGCCGCACGAGCTTCGTCGCGCGTCCCGATGAGATCGGCAACCTCGCCGAGCCGACCGCGGTCGGGGTGTTCGCCGGGCTGCGTGCGGTCGGAGACCGGCTCGGCTGCGACGGGGTCCGCGGGCTGCACGTGCTGGTGCAGGGGCTCGGCGCGGTCGGCCGCCGGCTCGCGCAGCTGCTGGTCGGGGCCGGAGCCCGCGTGACCGTCTGCGACCTGGACCGCGACCTGGTCGAACAGGTGCGCACCGAGCTCGGAGTCGAGGTCGTCGAGCCGGGCCTCCTGCTTTCGATCACCGCCGACGTCTGGGCGCCGTGCGCCCTCGGCGGCGTGGTGCACGACCTGAGTCTCGAACACCTGAAGGTGCGGGCGATCGCGGGAGCTGCGAACAACGTGCTCGCTGCGCCCGCCCACGGGGCCGCGCTGTTCCAGCGGGGAATCCTCTACGCCCCCGACTTCGTGATGAACGCCGGCGCACTGATCCACGGGGCCCTGAACCACCTCGAGGGTGCGCCGCCCGAGCCGGCGCGCATCGAAGCGATCGGAGCACGGGTCGGCAGCATCCTCGACGCGTCGATCGCCGAAGGGATCGCGCCGGAGCTGGTCGCGCAGCGGCTGGCGCGCGACGAGTTGGACAAGAGGCCGCGCGAGCCGTACTTCCCGGCTCGCCCGCGATGAACCGGCGGGACCGGCGTCAGAAGATGAACCAAGAGCAGAACCAGCCGGAGATCGAGTCCTACGTCCACCGCCTCCGGGTGCGCTACGGGGAGACCGACCGGATGGGGGTTGCGCACCATTCGAGCTACGTGATGTGGTTCGAGGAGACGCGGACCGAGTGGATGCGGGCGATCGGGCTGAGCTACCGGGCGATGGAGGACGGTGGGCTCAGGCTCCCCGTCGTGCGCGTCGACATCTCCTACCACCGCCCCGTCACCTACGAGGACGAGGTCGAGATCGACACCGCGGTCGTCGCGCGGCGCCGGGTGGCCTTCACGCTGCGGCACCGTATCACGCGCGCCGACGACGGCTCCCCGGTCGCGACGGGTGAGATCACCCTCGCCTGCGTGGATGCGAACGGCCGGCCGCGCCAGCTCCCCGCGGCCCTCCAGGGTTCGGCCCGCCTGATCCCTGGAGGGCCGAACCCGGTTCCCGGGAATTCCGACGCCCCGACCGCGTAGGGGGAGGCCTACCGCGAACCCCGGGCCCGGCTGCGGTATCCTCGGCAGCCGCCCGCCGAGGCCGGGTCCCACGTCGCATCCCCGTCGCTCCGATTCCCGATGTCGCTGACACCCGAGGTCGCGTTCGAGCGCTACCGCGAGCGCCTGCTCTCGGTGATCTACTTCCGGATGGGGCCCGACCTCCGCACGCGGATGGACCCCGAAGACGTGCTGCAGGAGGTCGCGATCGAAGCGATCCACTCGTGGCACACGCTCGACGATCCGGCGAACGCCGGCGCGTGGCTCGTGACGCTGGCCCGCCGGAAGATTGCCCGCATCCTGCGGGACCAGGTGGGCGTCGCAGCGCGCGACCCGCGCCGCGAGCGCGCGATGAAGACCGACTTCCCGGTCGCCGACCACCGCACGGGCCCGGCGACGATGGCCGACCGGAAGGATCGCCTCGTCCTCCTCGAACAGGCGCTGACGCGCCTGTCGGACGACCACCGCGAGGTCGTGATGCTCAGCAAGATCGAGGGTCTGCCCGCCAAGGAGATCGCCGAGCGGATGGGGCGGAGCGAGAACGCGATCCACCTGCTGCTGAGTCGGGCGATCAAGCGACTGGGCCAGGAACTCCAGCTTTGACGGGCAACCCCGACCGTTTGCCGGCGGACGAGCAGGCGTCCGCGGCCGACCTGCGGATGGCGGGGCTGCTGGCGGACGGCTTCCGTCCCTCGCCCGACCTGCGCCGCGCGCTGCGCCTCGAGTCGGGTGAGGAGGCCGACGACATCCTCGGCCGGATCAACGTGCTCGACTTCCTGGACTCGGTGGTCGGCGACGTCGGCAACGAGCTGCCGGAGCGACTGGGTGACTACCGCATCATCGGGCTGCTCGGCCGAGGCGGCATGGGCACGGTGTTCGAGGCCTACCAGGAGTCGCTCGAGCGCGTCGTCGCGCTGAAGGTTCTCGCCCCGAGCCGCACAGCAGACCCGAGGATGCGGAAGCGCTTCCGCACCGAGGCCCGCGCGAACGCGAACCTGCACCACCAGCACATCCTGCCGGTGTTCGGGTTCGGGGAGGCCGCAGGCCACCTGTACTTCACGATGGAGCGGGTCGAGGGAGTGAGTCTCGACCGCCACGTTGCGACCGCCCGCCGCCGCGGCCAGGCGGCCATGGAGCCTCGCGACGCGGCGCGACGATTCGCTGGTGTCGCTGACGCGCTCGCACACGCGCACCGGCGCGGCATCCTGCACCGGGACGTCAAGCCCGGGAACATCCTCGTCCAGCCCGACGGTTCGCTGTGTCTCGCCGACTTCGGACTGTCGAAGGTCGTCGGCGAGGACTCGCTCAGCGTGTCGGAGGTCGGGGCCTTCGTCGGCACGCTCCACTACGCGTCCCCCGAACAGGCGCGCGGCCAGGAGCTGACGCCGGCCAGCGATCTCTACGCACTCGCGGTCACGCTCTACCAGTGCGTGTCCGGGAAGATGCCGATCGACGCCGAGACGACCGAGGCGATGCTCGACGGCTTGCTCAACCGGGACCCGCTGCCGCTGCGCCGGGTGTTGCCGCACGCGCCGCGCGACCTGGAGATCGTCCTCGACAAGCTCCTGTCGAAGGACCCGCGGGATCGCTACCCGGACGGTGAGTCGTTGGCCCGCGACCTGCAGCGCATCGCCGACGACGAACCGGTGCTGGTGCGGCGGCGCTCCTGGCCCTCGCGCGCGTGGCGAGTGGTGCGGAAGCATCGCGTGCTGTCCGCGACGATCGCCGTGGCAGTGCTGCTGCTGGCGGTCGTCCTCGTGCTCTGGCGCCAGGTCCTCGTCGAGGAGGAGGCGGTCCGTTCCGCGCGCTACGAATCGCTGCTCGCCGCGGCGATCTCGCGCGCCGAGACCGAGCCGGGCCGACCGGACGGCCCGGACGGTCTGCTCGCCGTCCTGACCGGCATGGCTCCGGAGACCGCGGACCAGGGTACCGAGGTGCTGGACCTCCTGGGCAGGGCCGACCTCCAGGCCGATGGCGAGACGCGAGCACGGGACCTGCGGAGTGCCTACCTCGACGATCCGGTGCCCGCGGCCACCGCGGCGCTGCGGGAAGGACGTGGGCAGGCCGCGCGCGCGCTGCTCGACGCGGCGATCGCTGCCGAGGAGTCACGGGGCTTCCTGGATCGCGACTCGGTCACCTGGATGAGGCTCTACCGCCTCTATCTGGCGCGCGCGGTCGCGAGCCTCACGGCCTCGGTCGCGGACCAGGAGGGCGCGGCGGCAGACCTGCTGCGAGCGTCGTTCGTGCGGCCGGGCGCGTTCGCACCCGCCATCCTGTCGGCGCTCGTCCGTCTCGAGGCATCGGAAAGCCCCTCCGCGCTGCTGGCCGTGTGTGACCGCCTGATCGGTGAGGCGCCTCCGGGCGGGGATGCGGTCGTGCTCGGTGTGCTGCGCGCGCTCGTCGCGCCGGTGCGTCCCGGTGCTGCCAACCTGATGCCGTTCTCGTTGTCGAAGGCTGCTCGCCGGCGCGTGCTCCGCTGGCTCGACGTCGAGGACGGTGGGGCGGCGCTGCAACCCCTCGACTCGACGCCGTGGGCGGGCGGGATCGAGACTTCCCTCGCCGACGCGGCTCAGCGCGGCTTCGCCGGACTCTCCGACACGGCCGCGCTGCGCGCAGCCCTCCTCGAGGGACGAGCCCTGCTCGGCACGGAGATCGCCGCGGGCTCGCCGCTCCAGGCGTGGAGCGTGGTCTTCGACGTGATCGAAGGAGCGCTGCCGGCGCTGCTGGCGCGGATGAACACGACGGCCGGGATGAGGCAGGTGGTCGACGGGCTCGTGCTCCTCACGCGACTCGACGTCCCCGCCGAGCTGCTGCGCCGTTCGCAGGATGGGTTGGAGCGCGTGCTCGGCATCGCCGAGGCGTCCGGGCAGCCGACCGAGCCGATCCGCGTCGCGCTGTGGATGGCCCTCGGCGACCCGGCTGCGGCGCTGGCCGAAGCGACCGACTGGGTGGGGCGGGCGGCGGACGACGCGGATGCCTACCTGGCGCGCGCCCGGTGTCGCATCGAGCTCGGCGACGTCACGTATGCGGCGTTCGATGGCGCGCAGGCGATCGGGCTGGCGCTGGACCCGGACTCGGTGCGCGCGCGCTTCGTCGCCATGCTCGAAGAAGCCGTCGCGCGCGGTGGCGAGGACGCCCAGAGGTTCCAGGCGCTCTCGAGGAGCTTCGCCGGCTCGGACTGAGCCGAGGAGGGGCGGACAACGATGCAGAACACGATGTTTGCGATCTTCCGGTCCACGAGGTGGGCGGTCCTGATCGGCACGCTCCTCGTCGCAGGATGTCGGCCCGAGCCCGGACCGGCTGGCTCCGGAACGGAGCCGGCAGCGCCTGCGGGCGCGGCCGCGCCGGTCCGCGCGGGCGAGACCGAGCCCGTCCGGCCGGACGGGACGGGCACCAGCGCGACGACGCGCTGCAGCGGTCGGGTCGTCGACACGCGCGGCGAACCGGTCATCGGCGCCGAGGTCGTGCTCGTCGAAGAGCTCCGGCCGTGGCCCTACCAGGACTCGCGGGTCGTGGACCAGGCGCTGAGCGGTCCGGATGGGACGTTCCAGTTCACGCACAGCGCCGGCAAGGACCTCGTGTTCCTGGTCAAGGCGCCGGGCTTCGCCCGGTCGCGGGTGCCGGCGGATCCCGCGCTCCACACGCACATCGTCCAGCTCGAGCCGGGGTTCCGGGTCCACGGCATCGTCCCGCTCGCAAGAGGGGTGAGCCCGTTGGCGGGCGCCCGCGTGTCGCTCGAGCCGGGTCGTTCGTCGGCGGAACCGGCGCTGTCGACCGTGACCGACGACGAGGGTCGCTTCGAGTTCGTCGACGTCGGGGCGAGCGTCTCGGGGACCGCACGGGTCACCGTCCGCCACACCCCGTTCCGCCCCACGGTGCTCCCCGGCGTGCCGATCGGTTCTCCGGAGCCGCTGCGCATCGATGTCGATCTCCAGCCCTGGGCACCGCTCCCCGGGCAGGTGGTCAGCGCCGGCAGTGGGCAGGCGATCGTGGGTGCGGTGGTGCGCGTCCACCCAGGTCTGGGCTGGAACAACCGGCTGGCAGCGCCCAGCGAGGCCATCACCGACGAGCAGGGGCGATTCCGGTTGGTCGACCCGCCGCTCGGCCCCTCGCTCCTCGTCGTCGAACACCCGGAGATGTCAGCCGTCGCGCGCTCGATCACGGTCGGCTCCTCGGCGGAGGCGCAGTGGATCGAGATGGTCCGCCGATCTTCGGTGGTCGTGCGCGCGACGGGCGAGCGGCCTGAAGGCACCGAGTTGGTGCTGACCTCGGCGGGGGGGGAACGCGGTCGCGCCCGCGTCGGTGCGGACGGGCTGGCGCGGTTCGACGGGATGTTCTCAGCGGGACCTGCGTCCCTCGAGGTCGAGGGCGGCGAGCGGATCTTCCGGGCGTCGTCCGGACGCGTGATGACGGCTGTCGTCGAGGACGGCGCGGCGACCGAGATCGAGGTCGAGTTGGGTGCGCCCTCCACCCTGGCGGGAACGGTGGTGGACGGCTCTGGCTCGCCCGTGGCCGGCGCGATCCTCTCGACGCGGAAGGCCCGCTACAAGCCGCTCGACCCCGCGCGCTGGCGAGCCCAGACGGGAGCCGACGGCAAGTTCCGTTTCCTGGGTCTTCCCGCCGGGACCGTGGACATCGTCGTCGAGCACATCGATCACGCGCCGCTGACCGTGACCGTGGACACGCCGGACCCGGGCACCCTCGAAGAACTCGATCCGATCGAGCTCGTCGAGACCGGACTGATTCGCGGAACCGTCCGGCGTGGTGACGCTCCTCTGGTCGGGGCGGCCGTGATCGTCGGTCGCGACCGGGACCTCCTCGGCTCGACGTTCTCCGATGGGCAGGGAGCCTACGAGCTCCGGGTGGCGCCGGGCCGCTACCGGCTGTTCACGCGCTACGCGGGCCTGCCGCTGCAGGTGTCGGAGGAGTTCGTGTCGGTGGTCGGGGGAGAGGTCACGGAGGGCTTCGACCTCGACTTCCCGGCGGGCCGGCGCCTGACCGGGGCCGTGGTCGGAGCGCGGAGCGTCCCGGTCCCGGATGCACTCGTGCTGGTCGCGGGGCGAGGGGTCTCGTTCAGCACGACGGACTCCAACGGCCAGTTCGACCTCGACGTGCCCGAGGGAGCGGTGGAGCTCCAGGTCTTCACTCCCGACTTCCAGGCGAGCGTTCGTGAGCAGGTCTCGGCGAACGAGGAAGACATCCTGCTCCGGTTGCCGTGGGTCGCACAGGGCACGATCGAAGGGCGCATCGAAGGGCTGGCGTCGCAAGACGATGCGGCTCCGGGTCAGGTGCTGTTCCGCGTCACGCCCGTCGAGGTGTCCCCCGACTGGGACGAGAACGAGCGTCGTCAGCGCGAGCTGCGAGCGACGACCCTCCCGCTGATCGGAGGGCGGTTCTCGCACGATCGTGTTCCCGTCGGGCGTTCGCGTATCCAGATCGTCGCGCCGGGCTTCGCCCCCTACGAGCGGGAGGTCGAGGTGTTGCGCGGAGAATCGCTCGACCTCGGGACCTGCCGGCTCGAGCCGGGTCTCGAGATCCGGGGGCGCGTGGTCGACCCCGACGGACGCCCGATCGCCGGAGCGTTCGCCCACCTGGGTCTCGCGACGGATTTCGCCCAGGAGCTGGCGCGGCGCAGGATCTCCGACCAGGACGGTGTGTTCCGGCTGCGGGGCATCGCGCCGAACGCCTCGACGGTGGTCGTCTACGCCGACGGCTTCCTCGTCGGCTCTCGGGAGATCCGCGTCCCCGAGGACGTCTTCGCGGCCGAGGCGGTCGCGATCGTGCTGCAGCGTGCGCCGGACGTCACGGTTCGCGTCGTCGAAGGCGGCAAGGAGGTTGTCGGAGTCCGCCTGGTGGCCGTGCGCTGCGACGGTCAGCTCGACCGTATCCAGGGGACGGACGCCGATGGGAGGGTGCGGTTCGTGCCGGAGCGCGCTGGCATCTACGAAGCCGAGCTCATCGGCTACGACCCGGCGCCGTCGGTGCGGTTCGAGATCGTGGACGGAGCTTCGCCGATCGAGGTCGAGATCGAGGTCGGCGGCTGACCGTCGTCCAACCGGTGCGCCTTCGTCACTGCCCGAACCGCACGATCACCGCGCGGTCGCGGTACAGCGTTCCGCTCGTTGCCCGTGCGGAAGTCGCGTACGCGTAGGCGCTCGGCGGCGCCGCGTGCGGTGAGTCCGGCACGACGGCGTCGCGCCGTTCGGAGACCGCCGCAGGGATGCCGAAAGTCCCCGGGTCGAGGACCAAGGCCTGCGTGAACAGGTGGATGCCTTCGAGCTGGGTCGAGTAGGGAACCTCGAACCACGTCCGCGGCACCGTGCCGAGCGCGTCGGTGACGCCGAGCGGCAGGCTGATGTTCGGGAGAGCGTGCAGCGGGGCGCAGAGGCCGGGCACGGTCAGGGACGGGTCGGAGAAGTCGATGTTCACGACCGCCGCCTGCTGGCGAGGCGCGAGCGTGACCGAGAATCCGACGCGGACACCGAACGGCGTGTGGTTCGGCCCGTAGTTCTCGATGTCGAGCGTGTGCGACATCTCGAGGAACTGGCCGCGGACCAGGCAGCCGAAGTCGAACGCCTGACCGACCGCCTGGGTGAACGGGTTCGACGCGCCGAAGTCCGCGTCGACCTCCGGTCCGAGGATCCCGGTCGTGTTCTCCATCCGGAGTTCGAACGCGAGCGGCGCCGACCCGCTGTAGCTCCAGGGGTTGTCGAAGGGGACCACGAGGTCGAACGGTGCCGGGCGGGCGGCAGCGAGGCGACTCCAGTCCGGGGTCTGGATGGTCTTGGTCGCGAACACCGTCGTGGGAGGTGTCGTCCAGTCGGCGCTGAAGTCGCCCGTGGCGTTGGCGAGATCCGCGGTGCCCATCCGCACCGTCAGGTCCACGCTGCGCGGCGTCGCCAGCGCTGCGGCGACGTCCCCGTCGCGACGGAAGGCGATCGAACGCAGGGCCGGCGCGGGAATCCCGACCTGCGACGCATCGATCTGCATGAAGCGTTCGTAGCCCGGGTGGAAGAGGGCGAAGTGGCGTGCGTCTCCCTCGACGGAGTCGAACCCGCGCGGGGAGGTGAACCCCTGCGCAGGCAGCGCGCCCGCGCACAGGAGAGGGAGCGCGCCCGCGCAGAGCAGGGCGAGGAGGACCGAAGGCTTTGGCGAGCCGGACACGACACGAAGTCTACCGTGCCGATGCAGGAACGGTCGGAGTGCCGGCGTCCGCGAGTGGATCCCCGTGCCATCGTCGGTTCCGATGCGGGCCCGACCCATGCGACAGGAATCCGACCACGCGCCGCTCTCTGCCCACGAACTGATGAACCGGGAGCTCGAGAAGCTCCCGATCGCTGACGTCCACACGCACCTGTTCGATCCTGGGATGGGGGGGCTCCTGCTCGCCGGGATCGACGAGCTCCTGACCTACCACTACCACGTCGCCGAGCTGTTCCGCGCGCGGCCCGACCTGCGTCCCGAGGCGTTCTGGTCTGCGCCCATCCAGGAACGTGCCGACCTCGTCTGGAGGGAGCTCTTCGTCGAGAGGTCGCCGCTGTCGGAAGTGGGGCGGAGCGTCGTCGGAATGCTGCGGTCCTTCGCACTCGATCCGAACGCGAACGACCTCGGGGAGGCGCGCGCGTTCTTCGCCGACGCCGTGCTGGACCTGCGCGGGCACGTCGATCGCGTGCTCCGCATGGCGGGTGTGCGCGAGGTCTGCATGACCAACGATCCGTTGGACCCCGCGGAGCGTCCGGTCTGGGAGCGGGGCTTCGAGCGCGACCCGCGCTTCGTCGCCGCGCTCCGACTCGACTCGGCGATCATGGAGTGGCCGAAGGCGGTGCCGGCGCTCCGGGCGCTCGGCTACGACGTCGAGGACGCGCGGAGTGAGCGGACGATCACCGAGCTGCGGCGCTACCTGGTCGACTGGCACCGTCGGATGGACGCGCGGTACATGGCCGTGAGCCTGCCGCCGGTGCTCGGCTACCCGCACAGCCAGGAACCCTGGCTGGACCTGCTGGTCCGCGCGGTGATCCCCGCTGCGTCCGAGGTCGGCTGCCCGGTGGCACTGATGATCGGCGTGCGTCGGCAGGTCGCCCCGCGGCTCGCGCTCGCCGGCGACAGCCTCGGCGCGACCGACGTCGAGTCGCTCGAGCGGTTGGCGAACGACCATCCGGACACCCGCTTCTACGTGACGCTCCTGGCCCGCGAGGGGCAGCACGCGCTCTGCGTGGCCGCGCGGAAGTTCGCGAACCTCGTGCCCTTCGGCTGCTGGTGGTTCGTCAATATCCCGAGCGTGACGGAGGAGATCACGCGGATGCGGCTCGACCTCCTCGGGCCGACCTTCGTCCCGCAGCACTCGGATGCCCGGGTGCTCGAGCAGCTCGTGTTCAAGTGGGGGCGCTCCCGGGCATGGCTCGGCCGCGTGCTCGGGGACCACTACGCGGACCTCGGGGCGAGCGGTGGCCGCGTGACTGCCGAGACCGTGCGACGCGACCTGTCCGCGATGCTCGGGCAGGGCTTCGCGATGCCCGCGCGCGGCTGAGCTTCGCTCAGCCGCGGCCGTTGGGGTGGCAGCGGTAGCAGTCGGGGGAGGCCCAGACGTAGCCGCGCTCGCCCTCGTGCTGTCTCTCCATCGAAGCCCGGTCGTGCTCGTGGCAGTCGATGCACGAGAAGCCGGGCGCCGGCGCCTGCGGAGTGTGGCACTCGGTGCAGTCGATGCTGGCATGGGCACCGCTCGTGATCGGGAAGCGGTGGTCGAAGTTGGCCCCGCCCCACTGGCTCGTCGTGTGGCACTGCGTGCAGTTCGTCGAAAAACCCTGAGCCGCGTGGTTGGGGTTCGTCGTCCGGTCGTAGTCGTCGCGGTGGCAGGACACGCAGTCGTTCGGAGTGCCCGCGAACACGCCGTTCTGGTGGCAGTCCGTGCAGTTGCGGCCCGCGTGTCCGCCGGTCAGCGGGAACGACGACGGGTGTTGGAAGTTTCCACCGCCCCAGCCGTAGACCGAGTGGCACTGCCGACAGTCCTGGCTGAAGTTGAGCAGGCCGTGGTTGGGGTTGACGGTCGCCGCGTAGTCGCCGGCGTGGCAGGAGAAGCAGTCGGGGTCGAGCCCTCCGAACGTCGTCGGGTCGGTGTGGCAGGACGAGCAGTCCAGCCCCGCGTGCCCGCCGACCAACGGCAGCGACGACGGGTGGTCGAAGCGCGCCGGCTGCCAGCCGAGCGGCACGTGGCAGCGCTGACAGTCGGTCGTCCACCCCTGGCGGACGTGGTCGGGCACCGTGGCCCGCGCGAGGTCCTGGCCGTGGCAGTTCGTGCACGTCGGATCGAGACCCTCGAAGTTGCCGACCTCGGCGCCCGGGTGGCACTGGAAGCACTGGGCCACCGCGTGCGCGCCGACCAGCGGCATGCGGGTCCGGGCGTGCATCTCGATCTGCGCGTGCGGAACCCAGGTCTGGGCGTCGTGGCAGCTCTGGCATTCGGGTCCGAGCCGCGTGCGGTGGGGGTCGATGTGGCAGCCGCCGCAGCCGCGCTCGGCGAACACCTCGACCGGCCCACGGTCGTTGTGGCAGCGCAGGCAGGTGGCCGTCGCGTGGGCACCCTCGAGCGCGTAGCCCGTCTCGGCGAGGTGGTCGAAGCTGAAGTCCGCGCGGATCTCCGACCAGCCCTCGCCGACGTGGCAGAGCCTGCAGTCGGCCGGGAAGGTCGCGTGCGGCACGACCGGTCCCCGGTCCTCGTCCCACTGCTGGGGCGGTGCCATCAGCGTGCCGCAGGCCACGAGCGCGACCAGGGCGACGGCGCCGAGCAGGGCCCGGACACGGAGCGTCATGGGTCGGGTCATCGTCAGAACCTCCGCTGCACGTAGAAGCCCAGGTTGTAGCCGTCCTGCAGATCACCGAGCACCGTCTCGGCCTGGATCTGCACGTTCCACGCATCGCCCAGCGCGACGCTCGCGTCGACGCCGGTCCGGTGCTGGGAGAAGTCCTCGCTGCCGGTCGTGAGCGCGTCCGCACTCCATCGGGTCCACTCGTAGCGGAAGCTCGCGTAGCCCCACGTGAACGTCCGAGCGGCCCGGAATCGGACCGCGGGTCCCGACGTGTAGCTGCCCTGGCTCTGGCTCAGTGCCAGCCCGAGATCCATCGCGCCGCCGAACGCGCGATACCAGTCGGACGACAGCTCGCCGCCGGTCCCGCTGTCGTCCTGGTCGCTCCACTGGTCGACGCGGGCCTGGAGCCTCACGTCTTCGCTGACGTTCCACCAGACGCGCGGCGAGATCCGGTCGACGCGGCCGTCGCGGATCAGCTCGTCGGGAACGAAGGCCAGATCGCCGCGAAGCAGCTGGGCCCACGCGTAGGTCGAGGTCGTGATCCCGACGCCGAACGCGTCGCTCGGACGGTAGCTGGTCGCGACGAAGCCCTGCGTGACCTCGGCGGTCGCGTCCTTCAGGTCGTCGCTGGCCGTGTAGAAGTCGACGAGCGTCGACGCGTCGAAGCGCAGTCGCTCGGTCGGCTGCCAGTCGAAGCGGGCGAACAGCAGGTCGCGGTCCGCCTCTCCCTCGTGCCACGTCTTCTGGAACCCCAGCGTGAAACCGATCGTCGGATCGTCCTCGGGGCGCCACTGCGCGAAGCCGAACGCGCCGAAGTCGTCCCCCGTATCGCGGTCGGGGAACGGCAGCGGGGCGAGTCCGAGCCCCGCGCCGATCGTCAGGTCCCGCCCGATGCGCCGCGCGACCTCGCCGCCGTCGACGAGTCCGAGCTCGGGCGCGAATCGGCTGACGAAGCGTCCGAGCTCGATCCGGAACGGATCCCGGACGTCCTCGCCGTACGCGTAGCTGAGTCGGTCGACGCGAAGCTTCGAGTCGGTGTCCTCGCCCTCGTCGAGGATGTCCTCGCCCCGCTGTCGGAGCTCACCGTCGAACGTCAGCGTCTCCCCGTACCCGAGCAGGTTGGTGACCTGGGTGCGTGCGCCGATGCGAGCGCGGTACGCCGCGTTGCTCCGGCCCTCGCCCTCGTCGGCCGAGTACGTGTACTGGCCGAACAGTCGGCCGGTCCAGTCCGCGGGTCGCGAAGCAGGCCCACCGCCGAACGCCGGGGCGAGCAGCGGCGTATCCGTGTCGCCGCGCTGGAAGTCCTGCCACTTCCACGGCAGGTCGTCCGGCGTGGTGGTTGCCCGCTTCGGGCCCTCGCCGCCCTGGGCTGCACCCGCCGCACCGGCGGGCAGGCTGATCTCGCCGAGCGTGCCGACCGGGACCATCGGCCTCCCGGGCGGAACCTCGGCTCGCGCGCTCGTCGCCGAGACTTCGCGGATCGTCGCGCGGAACGGTGCGGAACCCGGCGGAGAGAGCTCGACCTCGAGGCCGGGCGCGAGCCCAGCCGAGCGGCCCTGGTCGAGGTAGACGCTGTCGGCCGAGACGGAGACGACGCGCACGCGGACCACGGTCGGGTCCTGGGCGGCCGCGGCTGCAGCGATCGCGAGGTGCGCGAGCGCCAGCAGCGCCGTGCCCCGCGCTCGCGCCGGAATCGGGGATCTAGGGCTCATCGTCGGCCGCCCTCCCCGCTTCCGCCGTGACAGTCGGTGCACTGCATACCCAGCGGGCGGTAGCGGACGACGGTCCTGCTTTCGCCGATCGGCTGTGGCTTGTGGCATGCATCACAGGCGAGAGCCCGGTGCGTCGCGTCGAGCGCGAAGCGCGAGTCCCTGTCGTGGTCGAAGCGCAGGTCGCCGAAGGTCGCGGCCTCGTCGTGGCAGCGGGCGCAGTCGGTGTGTCGCGCGCCGTCGAGTGCGGGCCGTGCGAACTGACCGAGGTGGGGGTCGTCGTGGCAGGCCGCGCAGTCGGTCGGCGCCTCGCCGAGTGAGCGACCGAGCGCATCGGGCACGGAGGTGCGGCCGTGGCAGGCGGTGCAGGCGGCAGCCGCGTGGGCGCCGCGCAGCACTTGTCCGGTCCACGTGCCGTGGTCGAAGTCGGTCTGCATCGCGCGGAACCCGTCGGCCGTATGGCAGCGCGCACAGTCCGTGCGCCCGTCGACCAGCGCCGGCAGCCCGGGCCGATCGAACGTGCCGCGGTGCGGATCGACATGGCAGTCGACGCAGCGGTCGGGAATCCCCGCGTAGCGCACCGGGGCGTCGGTTCCGGTCGGCTCGTGGCAGCGCGCGCAGGCGACCGCGCGGTGGGCGCCGGCGAGCGGGAATCCGCCGCGCTCCCCGTGGCGATCGACGTCGATCCGAGAGGGTTGGAACGCCTCGCGCTGGTGGCACTCGAGGCAGTCCGGGGCCGCCGCGTCGCCGCGCTCGAACTGGCCGCCGTGCGGGTCACCGTGGCACACCCCGCAGCGGTCCGGGGTCCGGCCCGGGAACCGCTCCGCGAAGGGGCTCGGAGCGGCGCCGTGGCAGCTCTGGCAGGCGAGGTCGACGTGCGGGCGCACGAGGTCGAATCCTGCGGCCGCATGCGCGCCCGCGGCGAGGCGTTCGGTGTGGAAGTCCGCGTCCGTCGACTGGTGGCAAGCGGCGCAGTTCTGCTCTGGCACCGCCGCCAGCGCGACGACCGCCGCGGTGAACGCGTCCCGGTGCGGCGATGCGTGGCAGTCGGTGCAGCGAGCCATGGGGTCGGGCCCGCGCTCGATGCCCGCGTCCCGGCGGGTGGCGTCGTGGCACGAGGTGCAGGACGCGGTCGCGTGGTCCCCGTCCAGTCGGACGCCGGCTTCACGGTGCTCGGCGACGCCGAACGCACGCGCGAACGGAGCCTCCGGCGCGTGGCAGCGGGCGCAGTCGTTGACCGCGTGCGCGAACGGCAGGGAGCCGCCAACCGGGCCGTGGGGCTCGCCATGGCAGTCGGAGCAGCGGGCCATCGGCGCGTCGCGCAGCGGCTCGCGCGCCCGCTCGTCGGTGTGGCACTCGGCGCACTTGGCCTCGGCGTGCGCACCGTCGAGCGGGAAGCCCGCGGCCCGGTGTTCGGCGGCGCCGAACGAACGCGCGAAGCCGCCCGCGTCGTGGCACGCAGCGCAGTCCATCGACGCCGCCTCCGTGGCCAGCGGCAGCGCTCCGCCGCCGGGTGCGTGCGCGGGACCGTGGCATGCGACGCAGCTCCGCGGCTCCGGGTTCGTCCCGATCCGCGCGGCCACCGATTCCGGAGTGCCGGGGGTGTGGCAGTCCGCGCAGGCGAGTCCGGCGTGCGCGCCTTCGATCACGAAGTCCCGGTGGCGGAATGCGGCGACGGCCTCGAACTCCTGCTCCTGACCGTGGCAGCTCGCACAGTCCGCGCCGTAGCTGCCCTCGTGCACGTCGGCGTGGCACGAAGCGCACGTCTGGGCGAGTCCGAGGAAGCGCGCCGCTCCGGTCGGGAGGATCTCCGTCTCGGCGTGCTCGTGGCACGCCGTGCAAGCGAGGGCGTCGTGGCTGCCGCGGAGCGCGAAGCCGGCGACGTGCGCGTGGTCGTAGAGGAGGAGGTCCTCGATCCCGGCATCACGGAATGCGGCCGGTCCGACCTGCGGCAGGTCCGAACCGTGGTGATCGCGGTGGCAGCGTCCGCATTCCTCGGCCCGCTCGAGGCTGCCGTGCAGACCGCTGCCCGCCGTGAGCTGTTCGCGGATCGCCGTGTGGCATTCCCCGCAGGCGTCGGCCATCGCGTGCGGGCCGCCGTTCCCGTGGCACGACTCGCAGCTGGACTGCAGGTCCTCGATCCGTTCGTGGACCGGGTGCAGCGGGCCGGGAGACGTGCGTTCCTCGGACTCCCAGAGGACGACGACGCCGATTCCGACGAGCGTCGCGAGGGCCAGGAGGTTGCGGAGGAGATTCACTGCGGACCTCCCGGCCAGCCTAGCAGCACCGACCAGTCGATGTCGGCGAAGCGGACAGCGGTGTACACGTGGACGCCGGTCAGCAGGACCATCAGCAGCGCCAGCCAACGGTGCAGGTAGCGCCACGAGCCGAGCACGGCCCGGACCTCGGCGAAGTGCGCGGCTGCGAGCATCAGGCGGTGGGCGCGCCTGGCCAGCGCCAGCAGCGAGCGGATCTCGTCGGCGGGCACGCCCTCGGTGCGCCCACGGTCGCGGAGCACGGCGAACGCGGCCTCGAGGCGGCGTTTGCTCCCGAGGATGCCGAAGATGCGCCGGACGAAGCCGCGCCCCCAGGTCGCGCGGTCTTCCTCGACGAGCTGCTCGACGACCCGACGCACCTCGCCCCCGAAGCCGCGCCCGTCCCGGTCCCACTCACCGGAGAGTGCGGCGATCCGGGATCGGAGCTGGTCGATCTCGAGCTCCTTGCCGTTCGTCGCCCGCGGCACGAACGCGTAGAGGTAGCGGCCGATCGTGCCGGTGACGACCACGACCGCGAGCGCCCAGAACGCGTGGCCGCCGACCGTGTCCCGCGGCGCCAACCCCGCGTGCAGCAACACGCAGAAGAACGCGGCGAGCCCGGTGAACACGTGCGTGCTCATCCATGCACGGAGGTTGCCGGGTAGCCATTTTCCGAGCGCCGCCGAGCGTCTGACCAGGTAGGCGAGGTTGAAGAGGAACAGCGCGACGCCGAGCACGCCGAACGTGAGTCCGATGCGGCCCTTGGCCTGCAGCGTGTCGTGCAGCGGAGACGCCGCGCGCTCGGCTGCGGGCAGTCCGTAGTAGTCGGCGTGCGACACCGTGAATCCGAGCACCCCGAGCGCGAGCGCCGCCGCGAAGCAGAGCGCGAGGAGCAGTCCGGTCCCGCGGTCGACCTCCGGGGTCTGTTCGGGTGGGCGGTCCGACGGGTCGAACGAGACACCGACCTCCCGGAGAGGGCCGAACGGGGGGACCCCGCCTGCGAACACGAAGACGGCGTCGTTCGGCAGCGTCTCGACCTGGCCGGGATGCCGCGCCGATTCCAGCTCCACGCGGTCGCCTTCGATCGAGCGGACCGTGGTCTCGAAGGCGATCCGGACCCGCCCCTCGGCCTCGGCCGCGCGGATCGACGCCTCGTTGCGCGCCTTGAGGCGGAAGAAGTCCGCCTTGCGGTAGCTCAGCGTCACGCGGTTGCCGGGCTGGGCCGCGAGTCCGACCGCGGCTTCGATCGCGGAGTCGCCGCCGCCGACGACGAGGAGGTGCGAGTCCCTGTAGGACTGCGCATCGAGCAGCGAGTAGTGGACCTTCGGATGGTCCTCGCCCGGCACTCCGAGGCGGCGGGGCGTCCCGCGCCGACCGAGTGCGAGGCAGACCTGGCGGGCTCGGAACGTCCCCCGGCTCGTCTCGACCGCGAGTCCGCCCTCTTCGAGCGTCGTCACCCGCTCGAACAGCGTCCCGGTCCGGATGTCGAGGTCGTGCCCTCGGACGACGTCCCCCCAGAGGTCGACCAGTTCTTCCTTCTGATACTCGAGGCGGGGGAGTGTGCCGTGGAGCGGCAGCCGGACGGGCTGCGTCATCACCATCTTCCCGCGCGGGTACTGCGCGACGGCCCCGCCGATCTGCGGCTCGCGTTCGATCACCGTGCAGCGGAGGCCCAGCTCCGTGGCCCGGAGAGCGCAGGCGATGCCCGCCGGGCCCGCGCCGACGATCAGCAGGTCCGGGATGTCGTCGCCGGATGCGACCGCGACTCCGCCCTGTCGGCCTCTGGCTCCGGGCGCACGATGGGCCGGCGTCCGGCGGGCCGCAGCCTCGGCGACCACGGTTCCCTGGGAGATCGCGGTGCGGACGAGCGCGTAGCCGCCGAGTTCGCCAGCGATGAAGAGCCCCGGGATCCCGACGGCCTCGAGGTCCTCGGTGAGCGCCGGGAGGTCGTCGCGTTCGGACAGGTCGCCGAGCGTGAGCGCGATCGCGCCGACCGGGCACGCGTCCGCGCAGCGTCCGTGCCCGACGCAGCGCGCGCCGTGCACGACCGCCGCCTGGCCGTGGATCATCGCCAGCACCCCTTCCTCGGGGCATGCCGCGACACAGGTCCCACAGCCGATGCACTGGTCGAGGTCGATGACCGGGTGCTGGAGGCGGGCACGGTCGCTCCCGCGCGCGCGTGCGTCCGCGCGCTCGGCGAGCCCCTCGGCGCTCCGCCGGAGTTCGGAGCGCCGCAACGCGACCGACAGCGCGGCCGCGAGCACGGCCAGCGCGCACAGGCCGGGCAGGATCCAGGGGCTCAGGAATTCGGACATCGAAGGGACCGGACCACCGCTTCGTCGGCGCGCCGGGCGGGGGGCCGGAACCGCGCTCCCGCTTCAAGATCCATACCAGTTGTCGCTGGCCCGGAAAGCCGCATGGCAAGGGTGTTCTGCACGCCTGCGGGTCTCGCTGGGTTCCGCACCGAATCCGGTCGCGCCGACCGGTTCGCCGACCGGGAAAGCCGTCCCGACTTGTCCGGGTTCCGAACGATCAGCGTCAGCTTCCCGAACGAACTAGACCACATTGGGTGTTGGCACGGTGCTTGCTCTAGCGCCCCCAGCCCGCGACCCCGAGCTGCAACGGCCCGGGAGTGCGTGCGAGAGAAAGCAAAGAGAAGCAGACACCAAGATGACCCCTTCCGACCGACCCGAAGCGACGGTCCCGACAAGCACGCGGGATCGAGCGGCAGCCCTCCACGGCGCGCCGCCTGCTGGGATGGAACCCTTGGAAGTGGACTTCGAGAGTGAGAAGGCGAGCTCGTCCCGCGTCCCGGCCAGCCGTTGGTCCGGGGCGCGGGTCGGCGGTTCTCTCCCGTCGACCGGGTTCGAGACGGGGATTCGCAGATCGGCGAGTCACAACCACCACATCGCACCGCGGACCCGTGGGCACGAGGCAGACCCCGCCTCCAAGCCTGCGATCGCGCGGTCGCGGTCGCTGCGCAACACGCAGCGTCCGCACGGAAACTCGATGGCAGCCCTGGGCATCAAGGAGGCCTGGGGTTGAGCGAGGATCGTTGCTTTGAGAGTGCAACGAGAAGGCTGGGCGGGCCTCCTGGGCAACCGGGGGGCCCGCCTTTATTTACGGTCGGCGCAAGCCCCCGCGTGCTTCTCGGTCAGGTCGAGCTGACCGCCGCGACGGCCTCGGCGAAGGCTCGGGTCGACGCGGAGCCGCCCAGGTCGGCAGTGCGGCACGAGCCTTCCTCGAGGACCTGGATCACGCCGCGCTCGACGCGGTCGCCGCCCTCGTGGTCGCCCATGTGGTGGAGCATCATCGCGCCCGCGAGGATCAGCGCGGTCGGGTTGGCGATTCCCTTGCCGGCGATGTCCGGCGCGCTGCCGTGGACCGCCTCGAACATCGCCGCGTGCTCGCCGATGTTCGAGCTCGGCGCGAGGCCGAGCCCGCCAACCAGGCCGGCGGCCAGGTCGGAGACGATGTCCCCGAACAGGTTCTCCATCACCAGCACGTCGAAGCTCGCCGGGTCCATGACGAGCCGCATCGCGGTCGCGTCGACGATCGCCTCGTCGTACTCGATGTCCGGGAAGTCGCGCGCGACGCGGCGCGCGACCTCGAGGAAGAGTCCGTCGCTGAGCTTGAGGATGTTGGCCTTGTGGACGGCGGTCACGCGGCGTCGGCCCTGCCTCCGGGCGAGCTCGAACGCGTAGCGCACGATCCGCTCGGAGCCCTTCTCGGTGATCACGCGGAGGCTCTCGACGACGCCCGGCACGACGATGTGCTCGAGCCCGCTGTAGAGGCCCTCGGTGTTCTCGCGGACGACCATCAGGTCGACGCCGTCGTAGCGCGACTTCACGCCCGGCATCGTCCGAGCCGGCCGGAAGTTCGCGTACAGGTCGAGGCGCTTGCGGAGCTCGACGTTGACCGAGCGGAAGCCGGAACCCACCGGTGTGGTGATCGGGCCCTTCAGCGCCACGCCGGTGCGCCGGATCGACTGGACGGTCTCGTCGGGGAGCGGCTTGCCGTAGCGGCCGATGTAGTCGCCGCCGGCCTCGCACTCCTCCCAGGAGATCGGCGAGGAGGCAGCGGCGTCGAGTACGAGGCGGGCGGCGGCGGCGACTTCGGGGCCGATGCCGTCACCGGGAATCAGGGTGGCCTTCAAGGACATGCGGTGGGGGGTGCTCTGCGGGCGGGGGGCGATTCGTCGGAACCCTCCATCATCCCACGTGGCCCCGCCGCTTGCGACCGGGCGTCCCGGGCCGGGTCATTCCGTCGCGCGGATCACGGCCCAGGTGAAGCCGCGGGCCGGGACGCGGACCGCGATCCTCGCCCTGTTCCTCCGGTCGAGCGTGACGACGGCTGGGTCCCGGTCCTCGACGGCCACCGCCGCGCGCCCGGTCAGCCCCGTGTAGTAGAGATCGACGTCGAGCGTGCGCTCGGCCACTTCCGGCAGCGGGTTGAACACGACGAGCATGCCCCGGTCGGCGAGCTGCGGGTGCACGTGCAGCATCCAGTCGACGTCACGGCCGTCCGCGCGACGGCCGTGCACGACGTCTGCCTCCAGGATGTCGCGGTAGCGGCGGAACCACGCGACGCGTCCGGCGACGAGATCGCGGGTCTCCTCGGTGTCGTAGAGACGCGGTCCGCGGTAGCAGGCCTGGACGCCGAGCGCGAGGTTCGACGTCAGCATCCGGTCGTAGTGGTCCAGATGCTGGGCCAACGGCTCGATCGTCGCCGCCGCGCCGCCGCCGTGGTACTCGGTCAGCGGCACGAACATCCAGCCCATCGACGGGGTCTTGCGCCAGGTCCCGTCGTAGATGTTCTGGCGCGTGTGGATGACCTGCTGGTCGCGGGGCAGTGACCAGTTCACCTCGCGGTAGCCCATTCCGACCTTGCTCGTCCCGTTCAGGAAGTAGTGGTCCGGTGCGTTGACGTAGATCCCCTGCGACCGGCACCAGCCGTAGAAGTCGGTGGTGATCCGCCACTGGACCCAGCGCGAGTCGTCGACGCCGCGCTGCAGCGGCGGGCGTGGCGTCACGTCGACGTCGCCCGGATAGGGGCCGTCATGCTCGAGTAGCGTGAACCCGGTCGCCGGGAAGAACCGCCGCAGCTTGTCCATGTAGCGGAGGCCCCAGGGTGAGGTGAGCGACGGGCAAGCGCCGTGCGTCATCGGTACGCCCTCCGGCGGGACGATGTCGTTGCCGCCGCCGATGCGCCGCGACGAGAGCAGCGAGTAGCTGCCGATCTCGACGCCCAGCGCGCGGGCCTCTTCGGCGATCCCACGCCACCGTGCGAGGTAGGCAGGGTCGTCGTTCTCCATGTCGAAGCCGCTGCCGAACGACAGGATCAGCATCTCGAAGCCGACGTCTGCACACTGCGCGAGGGCATCGCGGACGCGGGCGGGTTCCGCGTCCCGCATGTGCATCATCAGCGGGTTCTCGGTGACCCAGGGCGCGACCGTCCGGTACAGGCGGCGCAGAGCGAGGCTCCGCCGCTCCCGGTCCAGCGTGTCGTAGGCGAGTTCGAAGGTCCGGAAGCTCTCGAAGCGGCCGCCCGCCGGCACGGTCTGGGCCGGGCCGTAGGTCGGCGACACCGTCAGCAGGCAGGGCGTCTGGCGCAGGTAGTTCACCTGCGTGTGGAACTCGGGATCCGCGCGCCAGTGCACGACGTGGCGGTTGGCGTTCTCGTGGTTGAAGCCGCCGAACGCGAAGTCGGTCTCGACGTGGAGGTTCTGGGGCGCGGGGATCGGCACGCCGTCGCGGAGTTCGACGAAGCTCGCGTGCTCGACCGCGGCGAGGATCTCCGACTCGAAGCGCTCGACCGTGCGGTCGGTCTCGCCGTCGTTGTGGACCTCGATCCACTTCGACAGCGCCGGGATCCCGTCGTAGAGCGCGTAGTGCACCGTCACGCGGAGAGGAGCGTCGACGGGTTGGGCCTCCTCGGCCGCGAACTCCCCGAACGCGCGGACCGCGAGCAGCCGGCTCCGGAACAGCGGGCCCGGCTCGGCGTGCGTGGTCGCGCCGCCCGCGACGTCGAGCTTGCCCGCGCGGACCGACAGAGGCGCGCCGAGGTCGGCGGTCACCGGGAAGCTGCCGACGCGGCGCCAATCACCGCCCTCGGGCTGCGCCTCGGCCACGACCTCACGCTCGGCGATCCGCAGGCGGAGCGTCCACGGCGTCGACAGGTCCAGGCGGATGCGTCCGCCGAAGGCCGCGTCCTCGCGCTCGCCGTCGAACGCCCCGAACATCGCGACCGAGTCGTAGGCGTTCCCCGCCGGACGGAAGTGGAACTTCAGCACGCGGCCCTCGAACCGCACCGCCATGCCCGGCCCCCAGCTCTTGCTGCGGTCGGTGCCGACGTCGAGCTTCAGCTCGACGAGCTTCGTTCCCTCGGGGAGCGCGCGCTCGACGAAGCAGGCGGCGTTCGCCGGCGCGAGGATCTCGCCGACCTTCCCCTCGTTCTGCACGGTGGAGCCGTCGGCCGCGTGCCGTTCCCATCCCTCGAGGTCGTCGAACGTCGTCGCGAACAGGAGGGGGCGCCCCAGCTCGGAGGCGAGTGGCGTCGACTCGGAGTCAGGGCTCGCGGCGTCGTTCTCGGGCTCGATGAAGTCCAAGCTCAGCCGGACGCCTGCTGGCGGCCAGACCGCGTCGGGTGCGGCGTGCCGGACGCGCTTCCAGGCGACCCGCGGCTCGATCGCTCCGATCGAGAAGCCGGTGAACCGGAACGCGCCCGGCTCGGCTTCCATCGCATCGAGCGTGGCGGGGTCGAGGTATGCGTGGTCCCGCTGACCGCTGAGCCCGCCGACGTTCCGCGTCCGCCCGTCGATCGTCAGCCGCGCCTCGGGTCGGACAGCGCGGAGCAGGGCTTCCCCGCGGACCAGGTCGTCGAAGGCCACGCAGGCGGCGTTCGGGGCGAGGCGCCACGCACGGCGGATCAGGCCGTTCGTCAGCACCAGCTCTCGACCGTCCGTGCTGCGCGCGACCGCGGCGCGGTAGGGCCTGGGATCGAGGAGCCAATCGGTGGCGGCCCGTGACGACGGCATCCGGTCGTCGACGGGCAGGGACGCGAGGTCCTGGCTCCTGGCTACGTGCACCAGGGCGGCGGCGGCGAGGACGGTCGTTGCGGCGGCGAGGCGGGTCATGGCGTAGCCTGCTTACCCGATGTGGTGGTTCGGCCGAAGCGCGCGGCGGGCCCGCCTGCTGCGCCGCTCGCCGATCGAGCCCGCGCTCTGGGCGTCGCTCCTCGAAGAGATCCCGGTGCTGCACGGTCTCGGGCCGGACGAGGTGCGCCATCTGCACGACGCGACGGTCGTGCTCGCGCACGAGATCGACTGGGTCGGCTGTGGCGGCTTCGAGGTCGGCGAGCGCGAGCGGCTCGTGATCGCTGCGCAGGCAGCGCTGCTGACGCTCGGGCTCGGCGTCGATGCGCTCCAGAGCGTCGGGACGGTGCTCGTCTACCCGGCCGGCTTCCGCACCCGTGCCCACCGAGAAGACGAGCTCGGCGTCGTGCACGAGGGCGGCGAGGACCTGCTGGGAGAGGCCTGGTACGACGGTCCCGTCGTGCTCAACTGGGAGGACGTCGACGACGTGGCGGCGGGCGAGCCGTTCAACCTGGTGCTGCACGAGTTCGCGCACAAGCTGGACATGCTCGACGGCTACGAGGACGGGGTGCCTCCGCTGCACCGGGGTATGGACCGCGGTGCCTGGGAGGCCGACTTCGCGGCCGCGCGCGCCGAGCTGGCGCGGCTCGAGGCCGACGGGCACGAACCGGCGATCGATCCCTACGCCGCCGAGGACGAGGCCGAGGGCTTCGCCGTGTTCACCGAGACGTTCTTCGCTGCGCCCGACCTGCTGCGGATCGCCTATCCGAAGGTCTACGATCATCTCCGAGCGTTCTACCGACAGGACCCGATCGTCCGGTTCTCCGGAGCCTGAGGTCTCGATGCTGCACACCTACTGCGAGAGTCCGCTCGGTGATCTGCTCCTGGTCGGAGACGGTGCTGTGGTGTCGGCGATCCACCTGCCGCGGGAGCGCCAGCGGAAGGACCCCGATCCCGCGTGGATGGAGGACGGCTCCGCCTTCGCCGTCGCCCGTCGGGAGCTCGGCGAGTACTTCGCGGGGCAGCGGGAGTCGTTCGGCTTCGCGCGGGAGCAGGGCGGGACGCCGTTCCAGCTGCGCGTCTGGGCCGAACTCGCGCGCATCCCGTTCGGGGCGACGATCACCTACGGCGAGCTGGCGCGGCGGATCGGCAGCCCGAACGCCTGCCGCGCCGTCGGCACGGCGAACGGCCGCAACCAGCTGCCGATCGTCGTGCCCTGCCACAGGGTCGTGGCGACGGGCGGGCTCGGGGGCTTCGGCGGCGGGCTCGCGGCGAAGCGCATCCTGCTCGACCTCGAGCGCCGCGCTGCGGCTTCGCCTTGCCACCCGGATCCCCGGGCGTAGCGTGTCTGCCTCCGCGCTGCCCGCCGGGCGTCCACACGCGGAATCCCGAGGAGGAGCGGGCGTCGCTCTCGTCCCTCGGACCCGACCAACTCGCCACCTCTCGCCACGATGAAGCTCGACCCCACCCAGCTGAAGGACTGGCAGATCGCCGAAGCCGCCGAGTCCTCGATGAAGCCCCTCTCCAGCCTTGCGGACGACCTCGGACTCGTCGGCGACGAGCTGATCCCGATGGGTCGTCGCCTGGCGAAGGTCGACTACGCGAAGGTGCTGACCCGGCTCGAGGGTCGGCCACGCGGCCACTACGTCGACGTGACCGCGATCACGCCCACGCCGCTCGGCGAGGGCAAGACGACCACGACGATCGGTCTCGTCCAGGGCCTCGGGAAGATCGGCAAGAAGAGCATCGGCGCGATCCGGCAGCCGAGCGGTGGGCCGACGTTCAACATCAAGGGGTCGGCGGCCGGCGGTGGGCTCGCCCAGGTCGTGCCGCTGGCCGAGTTCTCTCTCGGCCTGACCGGCGACATCGATGCGATCACCAACGCGCACAACCTGATGATGGTCGCGCTGACCGCGCGGATGCAGCACGAGCGCAACTACGACGACGCCCGTCTTGCGCGGAGCGGCCTCCGCCGGCTCGACATCGATCCCGAGCAGGTCGAGGTGCGGTGGGTGATGGACTTCTGCGCGCAGGCGCTGCGGGACATCCGCATCGGTCGCGGCGGGAAGATGGACGGCTACGAGATGGACAGCGGCTTCGCGATCACCGTCTCGAGCGAGATCATGGCGATCCTCGCGGTCTGCAAGGACCTGCGGGATCTGCGCGCGCGCATCGGCCGGATGGTCGTCGCGCGGAGTCGTGACGGGGGAGAGGTGACCGCCGCGGATCTCGAGGTCGACGGCGCGATGACCGCCTGGCTGGTCCAGGCGATCAATCCGACGCTGATGCAGACGATCGAAGGTCAGCCGGTCTTCGTGCACGCCGGCCCGTTCGCGAACATCGCGATCGGCCAGAACTCGATCATCGCCGACCGCCTCGCGACCGCGCTCGGCGAGTATGTGGTCACCGAGAGCGGCTTCGGCGCCGACATCGGCTTCGAGAAGTTCTGGAACCTCAAGTGCCGCTTCTCGGGCCTGAAGCCGAGCGCGGTGGTGATCGTCGCGACGACGCGTGCGCTGAAGATGCACGGCGGCGGCCCCGAGGTGAAGCCGGGCGTGGCCCTCGACGAGGCCTACACGAAGGAGAACCTGGAGCTCCTCGAGGCCGGCTGCGCGAACCTGATCGCGCACATCGAGACGGTGAAGAAGAGCGGTGTCCGGCCGGTCGTCTGCATCAACAGCTTCCACACCGACACGCCCGCCGAGATCGCGCTGCTGCGTCGGGTCTCCGAACAGCACGGGGCGCTGTGCGCGCTGTCCGAGCACTGGCTCCGCGGCGGCGAAGGTGCGGTGGAGCTCGCCGAGGCCGTCGTCCAGGCCTGCGAGGAGGGCAACGACTTCCGCTTCCTGTACGACCTCGACATGCCTCTGACCCAGCGGATCGACACGATCACTCGCGAGGTCTACGGCGGTGCGGGCGTCACCTACACCGACGAGGCGAAGGCCAAGATCGCCGCGTTCGAAGCGGATCCACGCACGTCCGAGCTCGGCACCTGCATGGTGAAGACGCACCTGAGCCTGTCGCACGACCCCGAGCTCAAGGGGCGCCCGACCGGCTGGGAACTGCCGATCCGCGACGTGCTGGTCTACCGCGGTGCCGGCTTCATCGTTCCGGTCGCCGGCGCGATCAAGCTGATGCCCGGCACCGGCTCCGACCCCGCGTACCGCCGTATCGACGTCGACGTGGACACCGGCCGCGTCCAGGGTCTGTTCTGATCGGCAGGCCGCTCCCTTCCAACCGAGAGACATCGAACCCCCGAGGCACGACCCCATGACCGCCGAGATCATCCACGGCAAGCAGATCGCCCAGGACATCCGCGCCGAACTCCAGCAGGAGGTCGCCGCTCTCGTCGCGAAGGGCATCCGCCCTGGCCTCGGCGTCATCCTGGTCGGGAGCGACCCGGCTTCGACGTCCTACGTCACCGCGAAGGAGAAGGCTTGCGAGGAGATCGGCATCTACTCCGACGACAACCGTCTCCCGGCCGAAACCACGCAGGAAGAGCTCCTGGCCAAGGTCGCGGAGATGAACGCGGACCCGAAGATCAACGGGATCCTCGTCCAGCTACCGCTGCCGAAGCACATCGACGAGGCGGCGGTGCTGATGGCGATCGACCCCTCGAAGGACGTCGACGGCTTCCACCCGGTCAACGTCGGGAAGATGGTCGTCGGGGAGAAGGCGTTCCTGCCGTGCACGCCGCACGGCGTGATCCAGATGCTGCTGCGGAGCGGCGTCGAGACGTCCGGCGCCCATGCGGTCGTCGTCGGGCGCAGCAACATCGTCGGCAAGCCGGTCGCCAACATGCTCGTCCAGAAGCAGAAGGGCGGCGACGCGACGGTGACCGTCTGCCACACCCGGACGCGTGACCTCGCCGGCCACGTCCGTCAGGCGGACATCGTCATCGCAGCTGCCGGTCGCCCGAACACGATCACTGCCGACATGGTCAAGCCGGGTGCGGTCGTCATCGACGTCGGCGTGAACCGCATCGAGGACGCATCCAAGAAGAGCGGATTCCGCCTCGTCGGCGACGTCGACTTCGACGCGGTCGCCGAGGTCGCGAGCAAGATCACGCCGGTGCCCGGCGGCGTCGGCCCGATGACGATCACGATGCTGCTCTGGAACACCGTCGAATCGGCCAAGCAGGCGAACGGCCTGGCCTGAGACCCGCGGCGCGGATCAGTCCCCGAGCGTGGCGATGACCGGCGCGTGGTCGCTCGGCCCCTTGCCCTTGCGCGCCTCGCGGTCGACTTCGACCGCGGTGCACGCGTCGAGCGCCGCTCCCGACATCAGGAAGTGGTCGATGCGCAGCCCGAAGTCGCGCGGGAACGAGCCGCCACGCATGTCCCACCACGTGTAGATGCCGGCCTCGTCGTGGTGCTTGCGGAGCGCGTCGGACAGTCCGAAGTCCATCACGTTGCGGAGCGCGTCCCTCTCGGGCGTCGAGCAGAGGATCTTCTCGTGCCACTTCTCGGGGTCGTGCACGTCGCGGTCGTCGAACGTGATGTTGAAGTCGCCGCAGACGACGATCTTCTCGGACGGGTCGTAGGTCGCGTCGAGGAACGCGCGGAGTCGCCGCAGCCAGTCGAGCTTGTAGCCGTACTTGTCGCTGCCGACCGAGGAGCCGTTGGGAACGTAGAGGTTGAGGACCAGCACGTCCTCGACCGCGCAGCCGATCACGCGGGCCTGGGCGTCCTCGCCGTCATCCGGGAAGCCCTTGACCACCGCCTCGATGCCGTGGCGCGAGAGGATCGCCACGCCGTTGTAGGTCTTCTGCCCGTGGACGGCGACGTTGTAGCCCAGGTCCTCGAGTGGCTCGAAGGGGAACAGGTCGTCGACGACCTTGGTCTCCTGGAGGCAGAGCACGTCCGGCGTGTTCTCCTCGATCCAAGGCAGGAGGCGGGGCAGGCGGGCGCGGACGGAGTTGACGTTCCAGGTGACGATGCGCATGCGGGATTGGCTCCGGTTGGAGGAGTGTCGTGCCCTGGGCGACCGGGCGCAAACCGCGGTGCGTGGAACCGCGACTTCTGACGATCAGTGGTCCCGAGGTCCGACGTTGGGCGCGCTGGACGATGGCCTATGCTCTCGCCCCGGAATCCGAACATGACCCACTGCCGCTCCACCAAGCTTCTCTGTGTCCTCCCGCTCCTCGCGTCGGCGTGCACGATGGGGCCACCGCCTCTCGAGCTCGGCGCCGTGGCCGACGACGTGGCCGCTTCTGACGTGGTCTTCGTCGGCGAGGAACACGACAACGACGTCGGCCACCTCCAGCACTACCAGCTGCTGCGCATGGTCCACGCGCGGCGTCCCGACCTGGTGCTCAGCATGGAGATGTTCGAGCGGGACGTGCAGGACGTGCTCGACCGATACCTGCGCGGGGAGATCGACGAGGCCGCGTTCCTCGCCGACAGCCGCCCGTGGGGCAACTACCGGACGCACTACCGGCCGATGGTCGAGTACGCGAAGCGTCACGGGCTGCCGGTGATCGCCGCCAACTGTCCGACGCCGCTCGCGCGCCAGGTGGCGAAGGAAGGGGTCGCTGCAGCGGCGGGGAACCCGAACGCGGCCGCCGAGACCTCGTCTCCGAAGGACGCGTACTGGGACGCGTTCCAGGCCGCGATGTCCGGGCACGGCGGCGTCGACGAGAAGACGATCTATTCGTTCTACCAGGCCCAGTGCCTGAAGGACGACACGATGGCGGAGTCGATCCTGGCCGCGCGCGAGGGTCGGGATCCAGCGCCGCTCGTGTTCCACGTCCAGGGCAAGTTCCACGGTGACGAGGGCCTCGGCGCCGCTGCGCGCGTGTCGTGGCGCGCCCCCGACCTCCGCTGCATCGTGCTGACGATGTCCTCGGCGCCCAACGCTGTGCAGACCGCGCCCGGCCGCTACCGGCTCGACGTGCCGACGCAGCCGAAGATCGAAGAGGTGGAGGCGCCGGGCGACCACGAGGAGCAGGTCGAGGAAGCCGTCGAGATCCCGGCTGCCGGCGGCCGTCCGGCGCTCGGATTCATGCCGAACTACGAGGACGGTGTGCTCGGTGTCCTCGTCGAGATGGTGGTCGAAGGTGGCCCCGCCGAGGCGGGCGGTGTGCGCGCGGGTGACGTGATCATCGGGATCGACGACCGTGACGTGGACAGCGTGTCCGACTACATGGAAGCGCTCGCGAACCTGACGGTCGGACAGAGGGTCAAGGTGCGCGTCCAGCGGGGCGACGAGCAGAAGTCGTTCGACGTGAAGGTCGGCCAGCGTTCGCAGTGACGCTGGCGCGCGTGTCCGGCGGCGCGTGACTCCGGATCCGCGCGCCGCCGCGAATCCCGCATCGAGGCGGGAAGAACTCCGGGTCGGCTCCGGACGGTCAACAGGTTCCGGAATCCGGTCGATAGGGCGGGCACCGGAGGTGCCCATGGCCACGACGACCCGAACCGCTCCCGACCCCAGCATCGCGGCGAACCTGCTGCGTCACCCCGGGGTCGCTGCCGCCAAGGTGCGGATCGCGGAGGACGGCGTCGTGGAGGCCAGCGTGCTCCCCGCGCCTTCCCGGGGCCGCGTGCCGGCGCGCGGTCGCTGTGCGCTGATCGACGTCTCGGGCGGCGTCGTGGACGCCGAGCTGATCGACATCTCCTGGGCGGGTGTCTGCGTCCGCGTCGCGGAATCAGGCGAGCGTGCACCGGCACTCGGCGCCGAAGTGCAGCTGTGGATCGAGGCTTCGGCACTCGGCGATGGCGTGGACGGTTGGCTGGGGCGTGTCCGCTGGGTGCGGGGCCGCGAGGTCGGCGTCGAGTTCGCCGGCAACGTCGACCAGGGGGCCCCGGTGCTCCAGCTCGTCGCGGACTTCGAGCGTGCGGGTCCCCAGCAACCCGCACCGTGCAGCGTCGAAGTCGATCGCCCGCTCCGCGTGGCCTTCCGGCGAAAGGTCCGTCTGCACGTCGGGGCCATGGCGCTCGGCGGGCAGTCGCTCGACGTGTCCGTGGGTGGGATCGGTCTCGAACTCGACGAGGACCTGCTCCTCGACCTGAGGACGCGCGACGTGAGGGTCCAGGTCGACGCCGCCGGCCTGTGGGAAACGCCGTTCCCGGCGACGGTCGTCCACCACGACCGCCAGCGCGTCGGTCTCGAGCTCCGCGCCGACCTCGCCTGTGCCCGTGCGCTCGCCGACATCTCCGAACGCGAGGCACGCCGTGATGAGGTCACGCCCGCGGCGCTCGAGGACTGGCTGCGCAGTCTCGGTGTGCGCGAGTCCGTGCGCGTCCGTCGTGTCGACGTCGCGCACGGATCCGGCGCGTAGCGGCGGCGGCGGGGCGTCAGTTCCGGTCGAGGAGTGCGGCCAGCGCGTCCGCGTCCTCGACCGACAGCGCGCGCCGCAGCTCGGCGTCCTCGGTCAGGTAGGCGGCGAGACGCGGCGAGGGTTCGCGGAGGGCGCTCAGGATGAAGCCGGCGCGGAGCGCCTGGCGTGAGAAGCGCCCGACGAGCTCCGAGACGCTCTGGTCCTCGATGTCGAGGAGCGCGACGTTCAGCGGCCGCGCGGCCTCCTTCACCTCGTGGAAGCCGGACGCGCCGCGGTCCGCCGCGTCGACGGCCTCGGTCAGCCGTTGGGCGGGCGGCACGGCGGCGGGCGCCACGTCCTGGAGTTCGGCGACGAAGTCCCGGAGGCGTCCGAGCTCGCGGGTGACGTCGAACCGGGGAGCGTTCGGGCCGCTGACCTGCAGCGCGACCTCCTGGTCGAGCGCGGCGCGCAGTCCCGCGATCGGGTCCTGTCCCTGGTCCTTGAGGTAGACGAGGCCGGCGATGACGGCGGCGGCGACGGCCGTCACCGCGAGCCCGACCGCACGGCTCCGCCGGCGCGGCGCAGCCCGTCGGGTCCGTGCCGACGGCTGCTCGCGGAGCCGTTGGGCAGCCTCCTCCGACCGGTCGAGCCACTCGCGCAGCAGCGCGCGGGCCTCCTCGGCTTCGTGCGGCGCGAAGCCTGCGTCTGGCGCCGCCTGCTGGAGGGCGTCGAACGTGCGCTGCGCGATCGCGAGCCGCTCGTGCGGGTCGCGCGTAGCGCCGAGTCGCCGCGCGCCGTCCGCCGCCTGCTCGCGGAGCACGTCGAGCTGCACACAGCGCAGGTCTTCGGCGTAGAGCTTCGCCCGATCGGGCCCGAGGTTTCCGCAGAGCATCGAGAGCAGGTGCTCGCGTTCGTGCAGGACGGCCAGCCTCTCGGCCGGAAGGGTGGTCGGGTCGGCCGCGAGATCTCCGTAGCGGGCGGCGAGCTCGTGGTTCCGCGCGAGCGCGGCTTCGATCTCGCGTTTGCGGCGCTTCGCCTCCTCGAACTGCTCGGCCAGGCCGATGCCGTCGGTGCCGTCGCTCGCGAAGCGGTCCACGGCCCGTGCCATGTCGTAGATCGCGGTCGTAAGGTGGCCGCGATCCATCGCCTCCTGCGCACCGCGTGTGATCCGGTCGCGCTCCGCCCTCGCCTGCTCGACCTTCACGCGGACGCCCTCCATCGCGTCGTGGAGGTCGTTGCGCGACCGGCGGGGCAGGTCGACGAGGACGTCGAGCTGCAGCATGCGGTCCAGGCGGGCGAGCGTCGTGGTCAGCGGCCGGATCGGGATCGGCGGGGTCGCCAGCTGGGACTCGGCGTCGTCGATCAGTGCCCAGCCGCGCTCGGTCGCAGCGGTGAGGCTCTCCTCCAGCGAGTGCCTCGCCGGATCGACGCGCGTCTGCAGGCTCGGATACTCGGCGGCCAGGTCCTCCAGGGCACGCAGCAGCGTGCGCGGTCGAGCCGGGTTCCGCGACGCGTCCGGACGACGGAACCAAGCCAGCGGCGCCAGGTCGTGCGCGACGCCGAGCTCGCGGAGGAGCGGCTCGAGCTCCTCGACGAGCGCGACCTGCTGCCCGATCCGAGCCAAGTAGAAGTCGAGGCGGTGGAGCCGTTCCTTGGCCGCTGCGACCACCGGGCTCGCACCACCCTCGCTCTCCGTGAGATCGCCGATCGCGGCCTCGATCGCAGAGATGTCCGCCTCCGCCTCCGCATCGCGGATGCGCTGCTCGAGTCCTGCGAGCGTGTCTGCCTGGTGGGCGAGGTCCTCGAGGACGGCGGACAGCACCCGGAGCGGCTGGCGCTCGGCGGGTGACGGACGCATAGGGTCGGCCTCGGCGGGACGGGGGAGCGGCCCTGCGAGGCGGACGGCCTCGACCGCCGCGGCGCAGGCTTCGCGCGCCTCGGCCAGCCGTCCGGCACGCTGCATCTCGACGAGTCGCGGCGGTAGCTCCGGGGCGAGCCGCGCGCA
>JAQCBR010000149.1 GCA_027621295.1 Planctomycetota bacterium | reverse complement strand
CGCAGGCTCGCGCCCGCTGCCCCCGCGACACTTCTCGGTCGACGAACTCGTCGAACGCGCCCAGGACCCGACCGTGCGCTTCGTCGTCCTCGGCGCGCACCGCGACGGGACGAAGGAAGTCGAGCAGGCTCTCGTGCCCGGTTTCACGCGCTACGTCCTCCCCGAGGTCGAGCAGCGGGCGGCCTACCTGCGGGGGATCCTCGTGCTCGAGCGCGCGGCGAAGTGAGGATCAGTTGCCGATCAGGAAGTGGCAGACGTCGCCGTCCTGGAGCACGTACTCCTTGCCCTCGTTGCGGAGCTTGCCCGCGAGCTTGATCGCGTTCTCGGAGCGGTGCTCCATCAGGTCCTCGAACTTGTAGACCTGGGCGCGGATGAACTTCTTGGTGAAGTCGGTGTGGATCGCGCCGGCGCCGATGGGGGCGGTGTCGCCCTTGTGGATGACCCAGGCGCGGACTTCGATTTCACCGGCGGTGAAGTAGGTCTGGAGGCCCAGGAGCTCGAAGCCGGCGTGGATCAGACGGACGAGGCCGGAGTCGGTGAGGCCGAGGTCCTCCATGAACACCGCGCGCTCCTCGTCGTCCATGCGGACGAGTTCGGCCTCGATGTCGGCGCAGAGGTGCATGACCTGCGCGCCGGTGCGCTCGGCGTAGGCGCGGAGCTCGTTCACCTTGTCCGAAGTCCCGTCGAGGTCGGAGTCGCCGACGTTGGCGACGAAGAGCACGGGCTTCAGCGTCATCAGGAACAGCGGGTAGAGCACCGCGCGCTCCTGGGGGGTGATCTCGAGCATGCGCAGCGGCTCGCCGCTGTCGAGGTGTGCCTTGCAGCGCTGGAAGAGCTCCAGGTGCTTCGCCAGCTCCTTGTCGCCGACGCGCGCGCGCTTGCCGACGCGCTCGATGTTGCGCTCCAGGGTCTGGAGGTCGGCCTGCGCGAGCTCGAGTTCGACGATCTCGGCGTCGGCGGCCGGATCGACCGCGCCCGACACGTGCTGGACGTCGCCGTTCTCGAAGCATCGCACGACGTGCAGCAGCACGTCGCTCTCCTTGATCGCGCCGAGGAAGCCGATCCCCATGCCCTCGCCCTGGGACGAGCCTGACACGAGCCCGGGGATGTCCACGACCGTCATCTGGGCGGGGATGATCCGCTTGGTCGCGATGACCTCGGAGATCCGGCCGAGGCGGTCGTCCGGGACGTCGACCGTGCCGCGGATCGGCTCGGTCGTGCTGAACATGAAGTTCGCGCGCTCGCCTGACTCGGTCAGGGTCACGGCGTTGAAGAGGGTGCTCTTGCCGACGTTCGGCAGGCCGACGATGCCGCAGGACAGGCCCATGGACTGGTGATCTCGGGGGGCTTTCGGGGACTTGGAGGGGGAGGGAGGGTAGCGGATCGGCTCAGACCGCAGAAGGGTCCTCGGCGCCCCGTTCGTCCGACGGACTCCGGCCCAGCCAGCCCCAGAGCGCCAGCGCGCCGAACGTGGCCAGGTACAGGCTCTGCTGCCATTCCTTGACCGCGGTTCCGACGAGGTCGCCGCCGCCGGCCACGCAGAGGACGAAGTAGCCCGCGCCCAGCGCCTGCGCCCCGCGGGAGCCGAGGAGGGACGCGACCGCGAGCGCGTGGAACGCGGGCAGGAGCGCCGTGTGGTGCGCCTTCCACGAGATCGGCGACAGCAGCACGCCTGCGGTCAGCCCGAGCGCCAGCGCCTGGACCCGCCCAGCCAGCGTCGCGCGCATGCGGCGGGCGAGCAGGAGGGTCGCCGCGGCGAGCGCGACGCCGAGTGTGCGTGCGACCAGCGTCGTCGTCTCCGGCGCGAACCCGACGCCCTGGACGTAGCCCGGGACCAGCTCCGCGTACGCGTCCGGCGCGGTGCCGAGGAACCGGGCGACCGCGCATCGGAGGCTCTGGTTCATCCAGGTGAACGGCGGCAGCTCCAGGTGGGGCTGTGCGAACAGGTCGGTCTGCCCGGCGTAGGCGAGCGCGCCCTCGAACCAACGGCCCCAGTCCGCCAGCCCCTGTTCGAAGCCCTGGACGAGGAGTGAGGCCACCGCGAACAGTGCCGCCGCGAACCCCGCGCCGAGTGCTGCGCGCGTGTGCCCGAGGCCGAGCAGAACCGGCAGCAGGAACGCCGTCGTCGGCTTGGTCGCGAGCGAGAAGCCGAGCGCTGCGGCGGCGAGCCCGGACCGGCCACGTTCGGCCGCGGCGAACGCGGCGAGCGCGAATGCGAGGTTGATCGTGTTGCCGCCGCCGCCGTGCGTGTCCCGCAGCACGTAGCGCGCGCCGAGCACCATCGTCAGCGCGAAGGCCGTGTGCGTGACCAGCGGTCGCGCCGCTACGAGAGCCGGGCGCGTCCGCCGCAGCATCGACGCGAGGAAGGCGCCTACGCCTCCGAGCGCCGCGACCTGGAGCAGGCCCCATGCGATCCGCGCGCCGCGCTCGGGCAGCCAGGAGAACGGTCCCGTCAGCAGCCCGAACGAAGGCGGGTAGACCGGGTGCAGCGGGTGGTCGTCGAGGTAGGGGGCGTAGAGCGGCAGGCCGGCGAGGAGCCGGCGGCCGAACTCGATGTGATCGGTGATCACACCGCGGTCGCGGCCGGCGGTGCGCAGCACCAGGAATGCAGCGAGGAGGATCCAGGCGGCGACGAACGCGCGCCTGGATTGCGCGAGCCTCGGGCTCACCGGGACGACGTCTCGAGCCAGACGTTCCGGAACTCGGTGCGACCCTCGCGCACGGTGCGCGACAGCGAGACATGCCGGCCGATCGTGCCCGTGCGGGGTGCGATGACGTCGGCGGTCTCGACCCCGTTGACCAGCACGCGGACGCGGTCGCCGCCCTCGGCTGGCTCGACCTCGACGCGGACCCGGAACCACGTGTCGTCGTACGCGACGAGGCTGTGGCGCAGCCCGTCCGCTCGGCCGACGCTGCCGGTCTTCTGCGTCGTGGCGCCCGAACGGTTCAGGTGGATCGAGTGTCCGCCGATCCCGATCTCGGAGCAGAGCACGCGGATCTCGGCGCGCTGCTTCGGGGCCAACAGCACGTCGGTCTCGAACGCGAACGCGCCGTCGCCCGGCAGCGCCCGCACCGCCGAGCTCAGCGCGTCCTCGGCGACGAGGACGCCGTTCCGCACCTTCCAGTCGCCGACGCCGAGGCGCCACGTCGCGCGGTCGCCGAGGCTGCCGTCGTCGCGGACCGCGAGGTCGTCGAGGGTCACCGCGAGGTTCTTGAACGCGACCTGGCGGCCGCGGGCGTCGACCCAGCCGATCGGGCCGCGTCCGGTCTTCCCCGGCAGGTCGACCGGGCCACGCACCAGCGCACGCCCCCCGAAGGACGCGGCGAGGAGCCGTGCCGGAGCGCCGGCCGTGGGCGCCGCGTACGCGACTTCGAGCGGCTGCCAGACACCGGCTTCGTCGTCCTCGGGTCGGATCTCCAGGCGGTCTCCGCTCGGCAGCACCAGCGCGAAGCTGGAGCCGCGCGCGGCCAGGGCCTCACCGCGGATCGTGCACGGGCCGAACGTCGGCACGGACAGAAGAGGAGCCTGCGTGCCGTCGGGACAGACCAGGTAGTGTCGGCTGTCGCCGTAGGTCAGCCGGGTCGGGTCCGCCGGGTCGAGCGCCGGGTCACTGCCGAGCGACCAGCCGTCGCCGCGCCAGGTCTGCATCGTGTTCCAGAGATCGGACAGGTAGACCGCGCGCGCCGCGAGCTGCTCACGGGTCTTAGGGGCTTCGACGATCGTGCTGACCTGCCCCTCGGCCGCCGGGCCCTCGGGGAGCTCGGCGAGCGTGTAGTCGAAGCGCGGGTGCAGGAGCGCATGGCCACCCCCGCCGACCACGCCGTCGAGGACGATGCGCGTCACGTAGCCCGGCCGCAGGTCGTCCAGGAACAGGCGTGCGCTGCGGCCGTCGGCGGCCACCTGCACGTCGCGGACCTCGAGGTCGCGGACGTCGTCCTCCGGGGAGCCGTACTTCCACCAGTAGCGGTAGCGGTACTGGCTCGCGCGGACCTGGTCGGGCCGCAGCGTCGAGTCCTTCGCGATGGGCAGCGTGAAGCCGAGTTCGAACCCGTCCTGCCGCAGGTGCACGTCGCGGATCTCCATCGGCGTCTCGCCGGTGGGGCGGACCCGCACCAGTCCGTGCGCCGCGCCGGAGCCGCCCCAGCCGCGGCTGGTCAGCCCGCACCACAGCGAACCGTCGGGTGCGAACGCGAGACGGTTCGCCGCGCCGACCGCCGGGCGGAACGCGAACGCCGCGCCCTGGAAGCGCCCGCGCACCTTCTCGAGGCTCATGCGGAGCACGAGTCCGTTGGTCAGTTCGGCGCCGAAGACCTGGCCGGTGAAGGGACCGAAGCGGCCGTCGGTCTGGTCCCAGGCGAGGTTGCCGGTCGAGCGTGAAAGGTCGTAGGGGAGCCACACGGCCGCCGGCTCACGCCGGACGTCGGCCATCGGCTCGTACCACTCCGCGGTCCGGTCGGCGGCGCGGAAGTCCTCGCGCCAGTCGAGGCTCGCCGGGTGCCCGTAGTGCTTGCCCCGCTCGACGACGTGGACCGGGCAGGCCGGCAGCCAGTCGCCCTGGTTGTCGGTGACGAACAGGTCCCCGTCGGGTGACAGGTTGATGCCGTTCGGGCTGCGGAATCCCGAGGCCCAAGGGGTGATCTCGCCGTCCGGCGAGATACGCAGCACCCAGCCACGGTAGGGCGCGTTCGATCGGCCGAGGTACCAGTAGGGGTTGAAGAACCCGAGGTTCAGCGACACGTAGAAGTTGCCGTCACGGTCGACGGGCAGCCCGAACGCGAACTCGTGGTAGTTCCCGGTCATGCCGAAGCCGTCGGCAACCGTGCGGATGCGGTCACAGCGACCGTCGCCGTCGTCGTCGATGAGCTCGGAGAGCTCGTGCCGCTGCAGCACGAAGATCCGGTCGCCCTCGAGGACCGCGAGGCCGAGCCCCTCGAACAGTCCGTCTGCGAACAGGGTCGTCGACGTGGCCGTCAGGTCGCCGGACAGGTCGCCCGCGACGATCCACACCTGACCGCGCCGCGTCGACACGACCATGCGACCATCCGACAGGAACCCGAGTCCGCCGACTTCGAGCACGACGCCGTCGGGCACCGGGAGCGAGTCGATCGCGTAGTAGCGATCCTCGGGCGGCGTCGCGTCGGTCTCCTGCGCGAAGGCTCCGAGCGAAGTGAGGGCCACGCAGGTTGCGGTGAGCAGGTATGTGGACGGTCTCATCGGTCGAAGCCCTCCGCCAGCGGCTCGAGTCGGTCGGTGTCGAAGTTCGGGACGCGCGCGCGGATCACGTCGACGCGCGTGATCGGCCGATCGCCGATCGGTACGACCGCGATGCCGGCGCCCTCGCGGAGCGAGGTCTTCATGCTGCGCGGACCGCGCACGGCCAGGACCTCGACCGGCGCCTCGCCGTCCGGGCTGCCCGCGAGGAACAGCTCGAGGCCGCGGACCGTCGTGCGCTCGCGTCGGGTGACGTTCAGGAGTCGCAGGCCGGCGGTCGCGATGCGCAGGCTACGCACCGTGTCCGCGTCGTGGATCTCGATGCGGCGGTGGATCGCACGGCCGCCGTCGAGCTCGAGGCTGCGGACCTGTTCCTCCCAGCGGCCGAGCTTCACCGCGCCGTCCATCAGGTCGGCGGAGAGGTGCACCGTGTCGCCGTCGATGGCGGACTCGCGCAGACGGAGCTGGAGGTCGACGTCGATGCCGGTGATCCGGGCGCTGCCCTCGAACATCCCGCTGTTGTGCGGGTCGAGCGGTTCGCCGAGCAGCGCCAGCGGCTGGCCGCCGCGTCCGCGCCAGTCGGCCCGGTCGACGAACGCTTCGCCGGGTGGACAGGTGAACGTGCGGAGCAGCCGTAGGTCGTCGGTCCGGTACTCGAGGCAGAACCCGTGCGGCAGCCCGACGACGAGGCCGCGGGGCAGGGGCACAGCCTCTCCCGGGCGCGCGGGGAGTTGGCCGCGCACGAGCCGCGGGAAGCGCCCGAGCCGCACGCGGCTCTCGTCCGGGGATGCCTCGAGGGTCTGCGGCATCAGTGATCGGACGTAGGCGACGAGGGCTGTGACCTCGTCGTCCCGCAGCACCTCACCGAAGCCCGGCATCGCTGGGGCGATGCCGCCTCGGATCGTCTTCTCGACGGCCTCGGGGGTCGTGCCGAACGAGAACTTGCCGGACGTCAGGTCGCGGGGGCGGGGCACCACCGGGGTCGGTCCGTCGCCCTGGCCGCCCTGGCCGTGGCAGGTTGCGCAGTTGCGGAGGAAGACCTCGCGCCCGTCCTGCCCGATGCAGGGGAGCGCGAGGACCACGCCGGCCACGAGGCCGAGGCAGGTCGGTCTGGTCATCGTTCGGGTGCGCCGGCGGCGGCACGCGCCTCGGCTCCGCGGATCATGCCCGAGGCGTCACGGCGGGGACAACCTGCGCTTCCCTGCCCCGAGCGGCCCGACGATCATGCGCGGATGCAGCGAACCTTCATGGGCGTCGTGCACCTCGGTGCCTGCCCGTCCGCGTCGTCGGCGGACCGTCCGTTCGAGGCGGTCCTCGAGGCGGCCCTCGCCGATGCGGCCGCCCTCGCCCGGGGCGGCGTCGACGCGATCATGGTCGAGAACTTCGGCGACGCTCCGTTCCACAAGGGCACGCGCGACGATCCGGCTCCGCCCGACGTGCCCGCGGCGCTCGCCGTGGCGGCCCGGGAGATCCGCTGCGCGACCGGGGTGCCGGTCGGCGTCAACTGCCTGCGCAACGACGGCATGGCCGCGCTCGGCGCGGCGGCCGTCGCCGGCGCGGCGTTCGTCCGCGTGAACGTGCTCAACGGTGCGATGGTCACCGACCAGGGCATCCTCGACGGCGAGGGCGCACGGCTGGCGGCCTACCGGAAGCAGCTCGCGCCGTGCCGCCCGGTGATCCTCGCCGACCTGCTGGTCAAGCACGCGGAGCCGCTCGCGCCCGTCGACCCGAGGACGGCCGCGCGGGACCTCGCCGAGCGCTCCGGGGCGGGAGGGCTGATCCTGACCGGGGCCCGGACGGGGGAGGCCTGTGACCTGGATCTGGTCCGGACGGTCCGCGACGCGGTCGGCTCGTTCCCGGTCTGGATCGGCTCAGGAGTGGACACGGTCACCGGTCCGGAGCTGTGGAGGATCTGCGACGGTCTGATCGTGGGGACCGCGCTGAAGCAGGGCGGCCGCGTGCTCGCGCCCGTCGACGAGGAGCGGGTCGCGGCGCTCCGCGCCGCGCTGGACGCGACAGGCTGATCCGGTTCACCCGGAGCGTCCGAACGGCCGATACGGAGGTGTGAAGATCCTGCTGATGACCCCCGGGCCGGTGGAGCTCCACCGCGGCCCGAATGCGACGGTCCAACGCTACCGCGAGGGTCTGCAGCGACGCGGCCACCTCTGCGAGCTCTTCGGGGACCGAGACGACGGCGCCCTCAAGCAGTCGCTGGAGGGCACGCTCGCGCGGTTCCGACCGGACATCGTCCACGCACATGACGCGTGGCGCACCGGCATGCAGCTCCTCGGGCTGCAGACCCCTTGGGTCGTGTCGGTGAGCGGCGACGACATCTTCACCGACATCAAGGACCCGGTGTATGGCCCCCACGTCTGCGAGGTGCTGCGCCGGGCCCACCGCGTGCTCGTCCCATCGGCCCCGATCGCACGGCTCGTCGAGGAGATGGTGCCCGACACGGTAGGCCAGGTCGACGTGGTGCCGCGGGCGAGCCTGCCGCTGCCGACCGGCGGCACGGACCTCAGACGCTCGCTCGGGATCCCGCGCAATCGGGTCCTTCTGCTGCTCCCGGGCGGACTCCGTCCGATCAAGGGGCAGGCTCGCGCGCTCCCGGTCGTCGACATCCTGCGGCGTCACGGCGTGGACGCCGAGCTGGTGCTCGTCGGTCCGGAGCAGGACCCGGAGTATGCGGCGGAACTGCGCGCGATGGCGGCGGACGAACCCCGCATCCGCATCCTGCCGTCGCTGTCCCGTGAGCGGATGGGTGCGACCTACATGAATGCGGACGTCGTGCTGAACACCTCGGAGGAGGAGGCGATGAGCCTGTCGATCCTCGAGGCCGGCCTGCTCGGCCGACCGGTGGTTGCGAGCAGCGCAGCCGGCAACCGAGAGCTCGTGCGGCACCGGGAGACCGGGCTGGTCTTCGAGGACGGTGAGGGTCTCGCACGATGCGTTCTGGCGCTGTGCAAGAACCGCTCGGCGGCCGGCGCGATGGGCGTCCGGATGCGCGAGGACTTCAAGCGTCGCTTCGATCCGGAACGCGAGATCGACCGGCTGCTGTCGTCCTACGCGGCTGCCTGATCCTCCGCTGCGAAGTTCTCGGGCCGCGACCGATGGGCGCGGCACCGGGCGCGGTATCGTCCGCGCCATGCAATCGCGCACTTGGATGACGGTGACGGCGTCGCTCGCTCTCGCCTCCCTCGCCTCGGCCCAGGGCTACCGTGACCTGGAGGGGCCGAGCTACCGGGAGCTCGAGATCACCCGCGCGAGGCCGCGTCCCTACGTGTCGGGGCTGGTCGTGCGCGGCGGCATGGCCGGGGTGATGGCGGACGACGAGGACCCGAGCGTCGGGCGCGAGGAGAGCATGTTCGCGGACGGCTTCGCATACTTCCGCGCTGACCGGTTCACTGCCTACGAAATCGGCCTCGAGGCCTACGCCGGCAGGGACGGTGCGCTGCTCTCGCTCCAGCAGGACAACATGGGGCAGGACGGTGCCAGCGGTGGTCGCCTCGAGCTGAGCGCGCGCTACTTCCCGTTCTACCGGGAGGGCTACTACGACGGCGACGACTGGGTCGCGACCGGTCGCTACGAGGGTCGCGACGAGGGGGCCTACCTCGGATTCACGTCGATGCTCGGCGAGGGCGTGATCCTCGAGATCGGCCCCTTCTACCGGCAGTACCAGTTCGAGCGGACCGACTCGACCGACATCGGCTACACGCTGCCGGAGGACTACAACACCTACGGCGGTCGCATCTACTTCGAG
>JAQCBR010000017.1 GCA_027621295.1 Planctomycetota bacterium | reverse complement strand
GACCGTCTCGCCGGACTGGATGTCCCACTCCCACGTGCCGACGTTCGTGCCCTCGAGGATGGCGGCAAGCCGCGTCTGGTGAACGGCGACCTGCTGCTGGGCGAGGACCTGCTCGGTCTCGTCGATGATGTAGCCACGGATCGCGACGATCTCGCCGCGCGCGTCCCTCTCGACCCGGGTCACGTCGTGGAAGTGGCGGAAACCCCGGTGAGCCGTCTCCAGGCGGTAGCGCTGCTCGAACGCGTCGATGTTCTGCGCGATGTAGTGGGACGCTTCCGCCTTGACCCGCTCCCGGTCGCCGCGATGGATCGCATTCTCGAACAGGAACCCGTCAGACAGCAGTTCCTCGGGCGTGTAGCCGAGGATCTGCGCAGCGTTGGCGGACACGTATTGGATCGGCCAGCCGGATTCGTTGGACCAGACCAGGATCAGGACCGGACCCTCCGAGAAGAGGTCGCGCTCGCGGCGGAGAGACTCCTCGGCGCCATGCCGTTCGGTGATGTCCGAGATGCTGCCGACCATCCGGAGCGCGGCGCCATCGCTGGATCGCCCGACGACCCGCCCCCGGTCTTCCACCCAGAACACGCGGCCATCGCTGCGCGTCATCCGATGGACGCTGCGGTAGTCGTCTCCCGCCTCGCCGGTCAGGGCTGCCGTCACCCGCTCGACGACGGCTGGGGCATCCTCCGGGTGGAGCCGCTCCACGAACGCCTGCATCGGATGCGACAGGAAGGCATCGTCGAGCCCGAGCATCTGGCACCAGCGGCGGTTGTGCCGGATGAGGCCACTCGCGGCGTCGAAGTCCCAGATCCCATCGCCGGTCGCATCGAGCACCTGCGAGAGGCGCTCCTCGCTCGCAGCGATCGCTGCGTGCGCTCGGCGCCGCTCGGTGATGTCACTGAAGATCGTGTAGACGACCTCCGGGTCACCTCCACCGGGTGGGCGGCCGAGGTAGGCGTCGATCTCCAGCCATCGCATCTGCTTCTCGCCTGCGTGGATGACGCCCATCACCGCACCGCGGACGTCCTGTCCACTGCGGGTCGCACGCATCGCGGGGTGGTTCTCGCCGCTCACGGGACTGCCATCCACGTCCACCGACTGCCATCGCGGGTCCATCGACGTCCGCCCCTGCATCTGACCGAGCGTCAGGCCGAGGATGCGCTCGGCGGCTGGGTTGGCATCCAGGATCACTCCGTCGGGCGACTGGAGGACCACACCCTGGTCCATCCGATCGAAGAGCGCCCACAGGTAGGGGCGCGACGCTCGCTCTGACTGGCGTGGTTCGGTCATCTCGTGCGAAGGTGCGACTCGCTGGCTCCGATTTGCGGAGGATACGGAATCAGCCGAGATCGGGGTCGCCAAGGGCATGGCATTCCTCCCCGAATTCTCCGGAATCCGGAGGTTCGCGCTCTCACCGGATCGGCGGCCGGGAGAAACGTCCGACCAGCCGACAGGAGCGCGGGGCCCAGAACGTGCAGCAGCCAACTGCCGACAGGCGCCACGCTGGGTCGCGGACCCGCGCGTCAGCGAGGCAAGCGATTCAACGTGTAGTACGCGTGCCGGTGCAGGAGTGGCTCTCCGTCGGCCGATCGCAGCCCAGCGAGATCGAACTCGTGCACATGACCGAGCACGAGCCCGTCCACGTCGATCTCCACCTCGAGCCCATCGGCCGAGACGCGAGCGGCCCGAACGGTTGGGGTCGTCTGGTCGACCTCGGGGCTCCCGTAGCCCTGGCGGTAGATGTGCGTGTAGGACGACAGCTGGTATCGACTCGTCTCGATGCAGGCGGCAGGGTCCACGGGCGACGTGAAGCGCAGCAGGAAGCCGTCCTTGCGCACCGTGATCCGCTCGACCTCGAACGGTGTCCGCCCCGTCCACTCGATGCGCTCGAGGATGTGACGCTTGTTGCCCCGCACCGGCCAGCCGCGGTTCGTGCCGCCGGCCATCAGCTTGCCGTCGGGGCCGAACTCGACGCAGAGGATGCCGTTGCCGAGCCCCTCGCGGAACGGGTAGCACGCACCCTGCCACACGCCGTCGACGAGCTCCGTGGTCGCGCGCATCACGAGGCTCAGGCTGTAGTCGCCCAAGAACAGCTGCCCTTCGAACGGTCCGAACTTCCCGCCGCTGCGGTCAGGACGGAACGTGGTGATCGACTGCCCCATCTTCCGGTAGGGGAACACCACCGCGTAGGGCACGAGCTCCGGCACGCGCTCGGCCTCGGTGACGAGCCTCGACGGCGTCTCAGGCTCGACGGGCTTGGGGCCCAGCGTCGCGCCGAGCGGCTCGGCGTAGCCGCCGAAACTGATGGGATGCCCCATGAAGCCCCCGGGCTTGAGGTGCTTGAGCGAGCACGAGCCGTTCCACGGCCCCTGGCTCTCGACGTAGAACATCACGCCGTGCTCGTTCGGCGCGACGCCGCCCGCGCTGCGGATGCCGCTGGCGATCGGGATCGAACGTCCGTCGGCAGTGATCTGGAACGCCCATCCGCGGTAGCGCGCCTTGTAGTGGTAGGACTCGGAGAGGCCGAGCACGACGGTCACGCTGCCGTCGGGCTGGACCGGCGAGCCCCATCCGAACTCGTGGTAGTACTCGAAACCCCAGACGTCGCTGAGGTTGTCGAAGCGGTCGCCGCGCCCGTCCCCATCCCGATCCGTGATGCGAGTCAGCTCGGTCTGCTGCATCGCATAGAACGCGCCGTCGTGGAACCCGAGGCCGAGCACCTCGTCGAGGCCCGAGGCGAAGACCGTGACCTCGGGGGTCGGCAGCGCGTCGAACGCGCCGCTCGCCAACAGGATCTCCCCCCGCCGCGTGCCGACCGCGAGGCGGCCGTCCGGCAGCGTGCACATGCTGCCGGCCTCGAGCTCCGGAAAGCCGGGCAGACCGATCTCGACGACGCGGTAGTAGCGGGACTCGGCTTCGGCCGTGCCCCAGGGCTCGCCGAGCTCCTGGGCGCTCAGCGTGGGAAGACCCAGCAGGGCCGTGGTGAGCGCGAGCGCGTGAGAGGTTCTCATCGGCCTTCCTCCAGCCAGCGGTAGGTGATCGAAAGCTCGGACGGCTGCTGACCGAGCGGGATCGGCACGCGGAGTTCGGACTGTTCGTCTCCGCGGAAGACGACCGGCTCGACGCCGGTCACCTCGATGCCGAGACCCTTGCCGACGCGGAAGATCGCGCCGTCAGCCTCGATCCGTGCATCGCGCGCGAGCAGCAGCCAGACGCGCGAGGGCGTGCCCTCTCCGGCCACGAGCCGCAGCTTGCGCACGAGCGCGACCTTCTCGCCGCCTCCCGTCGCGGAACCACGCGGTGCGTCCTCGACGTTCACGCCCGGCAGCGAGTAGCGGAACGTCGGGGCACCAGCCGCGTCGAGGTCGTATCCACCGAGCTCCTGTCCGAGCTCACGCCGCGTCGCGGACGGCCAGGCGTCGTCGTCGCCGAGCTCGGTCACGAACGTCGGGCCGAGCGGCAGGACGGCGACGTATTCGCCGAGAATCCGGGCCTCGCCGCTGCCCTGCCCGTGGAAGACCGGCGAAGCGTCGAGGAAGCCTCCCCACCAGACCTGGTGGAGCGACAGCGTCTCCGCGTCGAACGCGAAGCTCACCCCACCGGGGAGACCGACGCTGATGCCGCGCTTGCCCGTGCGCTGGAGGCGCCGCCGCAGGATCTGCGGACGATCCCCCACTTCGAGGACCACGGGCGGACTCCGGAGCCCGCGCGGCCTGCGCGTGTTGCGCCCTTCTGCGAGATAGTTCCACATCGCGTCGATCTGACGCGTGATGTCACCATCGCCGAGCTCCGGCAGCGGCGACTTGTCGCCCGCGAAGAACGTCGGCATCAGCGTGTCCGGGCGATACCGCGTCGGCTCGCGGAGGTAGCGGTGGAAGTAGCCACGCGTCAGCCGCTCGCCCGTCGTCGCCGCGAGGTCGATCGCCGCCATGGCCCCCACGCTCTCGCCGCCGAACGTATGGCAAGCGATGCAGTTGAGCCCCTGGTCGCCCACCAGCGTCATGCCCAGGTCACGGAACGCTCGACGCTCTTCCTCCGTCGCTGGCTCGGCCGGGAACACCGGATCCGCCGTAGCATCCGCGGCACCGAGGAGCGGCGCCAGTTCGTGCGCGAACGACGCCCCGAAACCCGGCATCCGCGTCGTCACGTAGGCTCGCTGCTCCTGGCCATGGGCGATCGCCTTGTGCAGCCAGGTCGGCGTCAGCCTCTCCCCCACGTGATCGAGCGGCGGCGGCAGACGGCTCGCCGACCCGGTGCGCTCGTCCTCGGTCGTGAAGAACCTGTCACGCGCTGCCGCGACGCCGCCAAGACCACCTCGAGCATGGCATGCGAAGCACTGGCGTGCCGCCATCAGCTCCACGATCGCGCCGTCTTCATCCGGGGCGCTGGGCGCGCCGATCGCCGCGCGCAGGTCGGCGACCTGCCCCTCGTCGAGGTCGAAGGCCGGCCACGATCCTGCAGCGCCACTCAGGCACCCGGTCTCCGACGTGGGGTCCAGCGTCGCGAGCGCGCCTGCGTTGTTCGGCTCTTCGTCCACGACGCCCTCGTGACAGGCCGCACAGCCGAGGGCGACGAAGCGCTCACGGCCGCGGCGGACGAACGCGGGGTCGGGTGCATCTCGGCGCGCAGCGGGCTCGGCTCCCATCGCCACGGCGATCGCATGCGCCTCGGCAGGCGTGAGCGCGAGGTCTGGCATCCTTCCGGACGCACGATGCTCGAGTGGATCCAGCAGGAAGGCGCGCAGCCCTTCGAGCGAGTACTTCTGCGCGACGTCCGCCATCGGAGCGCTACCGCTCGGGTCGCCGTCGATTCCGGCGAGCGGAGCGTGGCAGGCAGCGCAGCCGAGCCGCTCGTAGTGCTCGCGACCTGCGGCGCCCACGTCCGGGCCCGCGCCCAGGTCGACCGCGGCGGGCGCATCCGATCCGGCGAACAGGAACGCCACGAGCGCCGCGGCATCCGCGCCCCGGTCGGCGACGCTTCGGCTCCGGTCGACGTCCGGCATCACGGTTCCAGGCTCGACGCCGTGCGGATCGACCAGGAAGCGACCGACGTAGTCCGGGTCGAGCCGCTCGCCGACCTTCGACAGCGCGGGCGCCGGGTCGACCGGGCCGGCCCCTTCGTGGCACGCCCCGCAGCGCAGCGCGCGCATCAGGACGCGGCCGCGGGCCGCCGGTGCTTCGAGCGCCGCAAGTCCGGCGACCTTCGGGGGCGCTTTGGCGGCGTCGTACGCTCGCCCCCCGCACGCGGCAGCGAGGAGTCCGAGGAGCAGGAGCGCGGGCAGCGGGCGGACCATCCGCGCATCGTCGTCGACGCAGGCCCGTGTCGACAACCATGTCACCGACCATCTGCACGAGAACACCCGCGCGTCAGTGTCGATGCGGATGCTGGTGATGCTGGTGGGCGAGGACGCGCAGCAGGTCGGCCAGGATGCCGGCGAGGGACGCGAAGAGGCCGATCCCGACGAACATCAGCGCGGCCGCGCAGAACCGACCGCCGGTCGTCACCGGATAGAAGTCGCCGTAGCCCACGGTCGACACCGTGGTCAGCGCCCACCAGAGCACGTCGTCGGCCTGCTTGAGGTTCGCCGCCGGAACCGCTTCCTCGAAGTAGAGCACGCCGATGCACGAGCCGGTGATCGTGACCAGCGTGACGAACATCGCCGACGCCAGCAACGCGCTGCGCCGGTCCTCGCGCACCGCGTGCGCGAGGATGCGGAGCGAACGGATCGCACGGAACACGCGGATCACGCGCGCGACGCGGGCGATGCGGAGAGGGCCGATCGCGGGCACCGACGACGCGAGGTCGACGATGCCCCAGGTGAAGAGGTAGCGCAATCGCGCCGGCGCGCGCACGAGGTTGCGCACGAAGTCCACGAGGAAGATCAGGCAGACGAGGGTGTCGAGGTAGAGGATCAGCTCCTCGATCTCGGAACCGTCCCGGAGCCCCATCGTGAGCCCGACGAGCACCAGCGCCAGGATCGCGACCAGCGACAGGAACAGGTCGTAGACGCCCGGATGCTGGGGATCCGGACGGCTCACGGGACCGCCACCCGCGCGAGGACCCTCTCGATCACCGCGTCGGTCGTCACTTCCTCGGCCTCTGCCTCGTAGCTGAGCAGCACGCGGTGGCGGAGCACGTCGGGAGCGACGTCCTTCACGTCCTGCGGGGTGACGAAGCCGCGGCCCTTGAGGAAGGCCTGCGCCTGGGCTGCCTGCGCCAGGTAGATGCTCGCCCGCGTCGATGCGCCGTACTCGATGAGCGGCCCCAGGTCCGCGAGTCCAGCCGCGCCAGGGTCTCGCGTCGCGAAGACCAGCGCGACCGCATAGCGCTTGACCTGCTCGTCGACGTAGATCATCCGGCACACGTCTGCGGCGGCCTGAAGGTCCGCGCCGGTGACGATCGACTCGACGGGGCGACCGACCTGACCGAGCGCGCGGTTGACGACCTCGAGCTCCTGCTCAGCGCTCAGGTAGCCGACGTCGACCTTCAGCATGAAGCGGTCGACCTGGGCCTCGGGCAGCGGGTAGGTGCCCTCCTGCTCGATCGGGTTCTGCGTCGCCATCACGAGGAACGGCTCCGGCAGCGCGTAGGTCTTGTCTCCGATCGTCACCTGCCGCTCCTGCATCGCCTCGAGCAGCGCGCTCTGCACCTTCGAAGGCGCGCGGTTGATCTCGTCGGCGAGGACGATGTTGGCGAACACCGGGCCCTTCCGGACCGTGAACTCGCCTTCGCGCTGGTTGTAGATCAGCGTGCCGATCAGGTCCGCGGGCAGCAGGTCCGGCGTGAACTGGATGCGCTGGAACTGCAGCTGGATGACCTTCGCGAGCGTCGTGACGAGCGTGGTCTTCGCGAGACCGGGAACACCCTCGAGGAGCACGTGACCGCGGCAGAGGAGTGCGATCAGCATCCTCGAGACGAGGTGATCCTGGCCGACGACGACCTTCTGGACCTCGGTGCGGATCCGGTCGACGAGGGCGCTCTGCTCGGCGACCTTGTCCTTGATACCTGCGACGTCGACTGTCATGGCGGCGTGATTCTTGGCGTCTCGGGCTCGGGTGTCAGGCACCTTTCGGTGGGCCCAGCCGAAAACTCCCGCGCGCGCGCGCCGGACCGGCCTCGCGTAACATGCGGCCCATGCTCGCCGCACTCGCGCTCACCGCGCTGTCGTTCGCCGCTCCCGAACCGCCGCCCAACATCCTGTTCGCGATCGCCGACGACTGGGGTTGGCCGCACGCCGGCTGCTACGGTGACGCGGTCGTGCGGACACCGACCTGCGACCGGCTCGCCGCGGAGGGCGTCCGGTTCGACGCCGCTTTCGTGTCGTCCCCCTCCTGCACGCCGTCCCGCAACGCGGTGCTGACCGGGCAGGCGTTCTTCCGGTTGGGTCAGGGCGCGAACCTGTGGAGCACGCTCGCCCCGGAGCACGTGACGTTCCCCGACCTGCTCGCCGCCGCGGGCTACCACGTCGGCCACTGGCGCAAGGCCTGGGGTCCCGGCAAGTGGAACGCCGCCGGCCGCGAGACGGACCCGGCAGGGCCGAGCTACGGGTCGTTCGACGCCTTCCTCGACGCGCGCGAGAAGGGGAAGCCGTTCTGCTTCTGGCTCGGCGCTTCCGATCCACACCGGCCCTACGACGAGGACGGGGGCGAGAAGGCGGGCATCGACGCCAGCGCAGTCTCCGTGCCGCCGCCGTTCCCCGACCACCTGCAGGTGCGGACGGACATCGCGAACTACTACGCCGAGGTCGAGCGCTTCGACCGCGACGTCGGGATGGCGCTGAAGAAGCTCGAGGAGCTCGGCGAACTCGACAACACCCTCGTCGTGATGACCGGCGATCACGGCTGGCCGTTCCCGCGGGGCAAGTGCAACGTCTACGACCTGGGCACGCGCGTGCCGCTGCTGGTCCGCTTCGGCGAGCAGCTCGTCGGAGGCACCGTCGTCGACGATCCGGTGTCGCTGGCCGACCTGGCGCCGACGTTCCTCGAGATCACGGGGATCGACCGGCCCGATGCGATGACCGGCTTGAGCCTCTGGCCGCTGCTGCGCGGCAGCGAGAGTGCCCGGCGAGACCACGTGATCCTCGGCCGGGAACGCCACACGCTCGCGCAGCAGGGGGACAACCGTTCCTATCCGGTGCGAGCTCTGCGCACGCGCACCCATCTCTACATCGAGAACCTGAGACCCGAGGACTGGCCCGCGGGCTACGAGGCGAGCGGGCCACGCCCGTTCCGGGACTGCGACAACGGGCCGACGAAGAGCCTGATCCTCGAGGAGCGGGAGAAGTTCGCGGACGCGTTCCGACTCTGCTTCGGGAAGCGCCCGGCCGTCGAGCTCTACGATCTCGCGAAGGACCCGTGGCAGCTCCACAACCTCGCGGACGACCCCGCACACGAGGCCCTGCGGAGCGAACTCGCGGAGCAACTCGCCCGCGAACGCGAGCGGTTGGGTGACCCGAGGCGAGCCGGTGAGGTCGTCGAGGACTTCGACCGCGGCGGGTACCAGGGGAGAGGCTGACGTCCGGCGCGGTGCTGCCGACGCGGGTGTCGCGCAGCTTCTTGCCGGCCCGCGCCTCGGCCCCTCACGTCGCGCGAGCCAGGAATGCGTCGACGTTGTCCTTGGTGATCAGATCGATCCCGGTGTCCACGTTCTTCGGCAGAGGCACGCCGAGCGTGGCTTGCCAGAGCATGAGAACCGCCATCGAACCCTGCATGTGGGGCATCGTCGCCGCAGAGGCTTCGATGACACCGGCTTTGACGGCTTCGAGGATCGGCCGGATACCGTCCATGCTGACGACCTTGACGCGTCCCACCCGGCCCGCCTCCTTCAGCGCCTCGGCGATGCCGATCGGACCCGAGGCGTCGCAGCAGAGATAGCCGGCGAGGTCCTCGTGTGCGGCCAACACGGACGCCGCCTCGGACCGAGCCGTCTCGATGCTGTCGTTGTCCGTGCCCCCATCGACGACCGTGATGTCCGGGTACTTGGCCAGGACACCCAACTGTGCGGCGTGCCGCTCCTGGTGGTTCGGTGCCGTCGGGCAACCACGCATCAGCGCGACCTTCCCCGCGTAGCCGAGCAGTCCAGCGAGGCGCTCCGCCGCGATCGCTCCCTGTTCGGAGAAGCAGTTCCCGATGCTGGTCATGCCGGGTGCGGGTGACGGGGCATCGAAGACGAGGACGGGGGTCCCGGCGGCCTGGAGCGACGCCAGAGCGGGCAAGTGCTCGATCGAGTCCACCGGATCGATCGCCAACCCACTGAGAGGGTTCATGGCCGCCACCTGCTCGAGCGTCGCGTTCTGATCGGCCACGCCGGCCATCGGTGGGCAGATGAACTCCACCTCGACCGTCACCCCCAAGCACTCGCTCAAGACCCGAGCCTGGTATTCGGCGCCAGCGCGAACCTCGTCGTACCACGGGTGGGCAACCTTCGGAACGATGACGAATCGATGCATCACGGTCACTGCATGGGCCTCGGGTCGGGGATCTCCGCGCGGAGTCTAGGAGGGAGTGCCCGCAAATCGGAGGAGAGCGATCGCGGCGACGGCGAACCCGGCCGCAGCCCGAAGTCCTTCGGGAACGGCAGACACGAGGAGTTCGGAGCGCGAACACGCACCCAGCGCACGGCGTCGGTCCAGCGCGAGGACTGCAGCCGCCGCGTAGGCCGATCCGATCGCCGCGCCCAGGACCGCGGTCTGGAGCATCGCCCGTCGCTCGACGGCCGGGACCCAGGTGACCAGCGTGGCCCCCAGGAAAGCCAGGACGAGGACGCCCTCGGCCAGCAGGTCGAGGGTGGTGCGCAGCGCCCCCACGGTTCGGGTCCCGGGGGTCGGTGGGGTCGAGCCAGACATCGGCGGGTCAGACGCTACCCTGTCTTCCCCGTTCCGACGGGAGTCGGAAGGGGCCCCTTCGATACGTGCAAGTGGGTGCGACGACGACTACCTTTCGTCCTCTTCCTGTCCCAACAAGGAATCTCCTCCGAAACCATGACGGACAGAGCTGAGACGCTCGAGCGAGCGGGGCCCCGGGAATTCGTGCAGGGACTGGAGCGAGGACTGATGGTCCTCCGCGCTCTCACCGCCGTCGCCCGAGGGCGGACGATCGCCGAGGCGGCGCGCGACACGGGTCTGACCCGGGCGGTGGCTCGTCGCTACCTGTTCACGCTGCGCTCCCTGGGCTACGCGGTGCAGGTCGGGGATCGATTCCGCGTCACGCCCCGCCTGCTGGACCTGGGTCTGTCCGGCCGCCCGTCGATCGAGATCGGGGCCCACATCGAACCCGCACTCCGGGACGTGCTTCGCCTGGTCGGTGACCGTGGCACCGCGGCTTTCTCGCTGCTGGACGGTCACGAGGCGGTCGTCGTCGCAGCTCGCGGAGAGGCCGGGATGCTCCTGGAGGCAGGGCTCCGGCGCCCGGCCGCGGGCAGCGCAGCCGGGCACGTCCTCCTCGGCAGCATGGAGCCGGAGGACTGGTCCAATCCGAGCTTCCGCCCGAGGACGTCCGACCTGCTCTCGGACGCCCACCTGCAGCTGATCGCAGAGGTCGAAGCCGTGGCCCGGGCCGGGTTCGCCGAGTCCGGCTCCCCCGCGCAGTCCGGCCGGTTGGAGATGGCTGTTCCGGTCCGGGACTCCGACGGGGTGATCCTCGCAGCGCTCGAGGTGTCGATCCCGACCCAGGACGCGGCCGCAGACCGGGAGCTGGCGCTGGGCGCGCTGCGCGGAACTGCCAGCGGCGTCTCGGCCGCGATCTGCGTCTGACGAGACGTGCCGGCCGAGCGCGCGGAGCTCGCGACCGTGCGGGATGCGGCTCCACTCGGGCCGCGGGCAGCGCTAACCTGCTCGCCCCCCCAATCGCTGCGCCTCGGCTCCCTGCCAAGCACGTCCCGCCATGTCCGACCGACCGACGATCCTCTACACGCACACCGACGAAGCGCCCGCGCTGGCCACCTACTCGTTCCTGCCGATCCTCCGGACCTTCGCCGGGGCCGCTGGGATCGACGTCGAGACCAGGGACATCTCGCTGTCGGGGCGCATCCTGAGCCAGTTCCCCGAGCGCCTGCGGCCCGACCAGCGGATCGACGACCACCTGGCGGAACTCGGCCGGATCGCCCTGCTGCCCGAGGCCAACATCATCAAGCTGCCGAACATCAGCGCGTCGATCCCGCAGCTGAAGGCGGCGATCGCCGAACTGCAGGCACAGGGCTACGACATCCCGGCCTACCCGGACGAGCCGCAGTCCGACGCCGAGCGCGAGGCCAAGGCGCGCTACGACGCCGTCAAGGGCAGCGCGGTCAACCCGGTGCTCCGCGAGGGCAACTCCGACCGGCGCGCGCCCAAGGCCGTGAAGGCCTACGCGCGGGCCAACCCGCACCGCATGGGCGCCTGGTCGGCCGACTCGAAGACCCACGTCGCCAGCATGGGTGGCGGGGACTTCTACGCGAACGAGCAGTCGACCACGATCGCGGCGGCGACCCAGGTGTCGATCGAGCACGTGGCCACGGACGGGACGGTGACTCCGATGCGAAAGCCGGTTGCCGTCGAAGCCGGCGAGGTCATCGACGCAACGTTCATGTCGAAGAGCGCACTCTGCGCGTTCCTCGCCGAACAGGTCGATGAGGCCCGCGCCACGGGCGTGCTGTTCTCGCTGCACCTCAAGGCGACGATGATGAAGGTCTCCGACCCCATCCTGTTCGGCCATGCGGTGCGCGCCTACTTCCGGGAGGTGTTCGACAGGCACGCCGACACGTTCGCCAAGCTCGGCGTCGACGCGAACAACGGCTTCGGTGACGTGGTGGCGCGCATCGCCGAGCTGCCGGAGGCAGAGCGCGCTGCGATCGAAGCCGACATCCAGGCCGTCTACGCGGCCGGTCCGGGCGTCGCGATGGTCGACTCGGACCGCGGCATCACCAACCTGCACGTGCCGAGCGACGTCATCATCGATGCGTCGATGCCGGCGATGCTGCGCGACTCGGGCAAGATGTGGAACGCCGAGGGCAAGACCCAGGACGCGAAGGCGGTGATCCCGGACCGCAGCTACGCGGGCGTCTACCAGGCGGTCATCGACGACTGCAAGGCGAACGGCGCGTTCGATCCGACGACGATGGGCAGCGTGCCGAACGTCGGACTGATGGCGAAGAAGGCCGAGGAGTACGGCTCGCACGACAAGACGTTCGAGGTCCCGCAGGACGGCACGATCCGCGTCGTCGACGGCGAGGGGCGGACGCTGATGTCGCACGACGTCCAGGCGGGCGACGTCTGGCGCATGTGCCAGACCAAGGACGGACCGATCCGCGACTGGGTCAAGCTGGCCGTCAGCCGCGCTCGCGCGACGGGCAACCCGGCGGTGTTCTGGCTCGACGAGAACCGCGCCCACGACGCACAGCTGATCGCCAAGGTCAGGGCCTACCTCGCGGAACACGACGCGGATGGCCTGGAGTTCCACACGCTCGCGCCCGCGGACGCGTGTCGGTTCAGCCTGGAGCGCATCCGTCGCAGCGAGGACACGATCTCGGTGACCGGCAACGTCCTCCGCGACTACCTGACCGACCTGTTCCCGATCCTCGAGGTCGGCACCAGCGCGAAGATGCTCTCCATCGTTCCGCTGATGAACGGCGGCGGACTGTTCGAAACGGGCGCCGGCGGCTCCGCACCGAAGCACGTGCAGCAGTTCGAGAAGGAGAACCACCTCCGCTGGGATTCGCTCGGCGAGTTCCTGGCGCTGGCCGCCTCGTTCGAGCACCTGGCCGACCGCACCGGCAACGCGGGCGCCAAGGTCCTGGCCACGACCCTCGATGCGGCGACGACCCGCTACCTGATGGAGAACCGTGCCCCGTCGCGGAGCTGCGGCGAACTCGACAACCGCGGCACGCACTACTACCTCGCCCAGGCGTGGGCGCAGGCGCTCGCCGACCAGTCCGAGAACACGGCTCTGGCCGCGCGCTTCGCACCGGTGGCCGCAGCGCTCGCCGAACAGGGTGATGCCATCCTCGGTGAGCTGAACGGCGCACAGGGCCAGGCGATGGACATCGGCGGCTACTACCACCCGGACCCCGCGAGAGCGGAAGCGGCGATGCGCCCGAGCGCCACGCTCAACGCGATCCTCGCCGGGGTCTGAGCAGGATGCGCGCGGTGGAGCCTGCATCGGACCGCGCGCCCGGGTCCACCGCCGATCGCTTCGACCTGATCGGCGACGTCCACGGACGGCTCCCCGAGCTGCGGGCCCTGCTCGAACGCATGGGCTACGCACCGCACGGCGACGGCTATCGCCACCCCGAGCGGCGGGTGATCTTCCTCGGCGACTTCGTCGACCGCGGCCCATGGCAGCGCGAAGTGGTGACGCTGGCACGCGCGATGGTCGAGGCCGGCGACGCGCTCAGCGTGATGGGCAACCACGAATACAACGCGGTCGCCTACTTCACGCCGGACGGCTTCGGCGGCCACGTCAGGCCGCGCAACGTCCGGACGACGCGCCAGCACCAGGCGTTCCTGGACGCCTACCAGGACGACGCGGCCGCGTGGCGTGACGCCGTCGACTGGTTCCGCACGCTCCCGCTCTGGCTCGACATGGGCACGCTCCGCGTCGTGCACGCATGCTGGGACCCCGCGTCCATGCGTCGGATCGAGGAGCTGCAGGGCGGCTCCAACCTGCTCGGCGACGCGCTGCTCATGGAGTCGGGCCGCAGGGGCACCTGGGAGTTCGACGCGATCGAGACCCTGCTCAAGGGCAAGGAGGTCGCGCTCCCGCGCGGCCACGCGTACCGCGACCGCGAGAACAACCGCCGGCACCGGATGCGGGTCCGCTGGTGGGACGGCGGAGCCAAGACCTTCCGCAGCGCATTCATGGGGCCCGAGTCCGCGGTCACGCACATCCCCGACGACCCGATCGAGGGCGACCACCTGGTCGAGTACTCCCACGACGCGTGCCCGCTCGTGCTGGGGCACTACTGGCTCGGTGGCACCCCGGCACCCCTGGCGCCCAACATCGCGTGCGTCGACTACAGCGTGGGAAAACCGAACGGACAGCTCGTCGCCTATCGATGGGACGGGGAGCAGACGCTGTCTGCGGACAAGTTCGTCAGCGTCCGTCGCTCGTGACGGCGCCGTCGGTTCAGCGCAGCGACTTGCCGCGCACGTCGAGGAGAAGCGTGTTGGAGACCGAGTTGCCGTAGGTCTCGAACTCGTCGAAGGCCCATACGACTTCCTTGGTCGCCGGGTCGATCTCGACCAGCAGCGGCTGGCCGGGGCCAGCGTGGCAGTTGCCGATCACGTAGTGGCCGTTCGGCAGGACTTCGAGCGTGGTCACCCACGCCAGTCGAATCCCGGGCAGCTCGTCCTGCGTCAGGCTCCACACGATCTCGCGACCGGGCGTCACCTCGAGAACGCTGTGCCCGTTGCCGGTCCCGATCAGCGTGTTCCCCGACGGGAGCCGCACGGCCGAGAAGCACTTGTTGCCGAACGCCTCGGGTCCGTGGCCGCCCTTGGCCTCACGGCCGAACATCGGCACCGCATAGCTCCAGACGACGCGACCGTCGGCGTCGTACTCGCGGACCTTGCCGTCCCCCTCGTGGCAGACGAGGTAGTGCCCGTCGGCGAGCTTGCGCACGAGCCTCGTGTCCGTGTGCGGGTGCGGACGGTCGAGCTCGAGCGCGAACTGGTGGACGATCTCCCCGGTCGCCCGATCGATCTCGATGATCCGGCCAGGACCGCTCTCCGCGATCATCAGCCGCCCTTCCGGGAGTGGCTGGAACGCGTGGACCTCGACCGGTCGGCCTTCGTTGCCGCCCTGCTTCGCCGAGTCGTAGGACCAAACGACTTCGCCGGTCGCGAGGTCGATCTCGCAGACTTCGCTGCGCCCACGTTGGGCCATCACGTGTCCGTCCTCGAGCACGTGGATGTCGTGGATCCCACCCCAGTCCACGGCGACGGTTCCACCGTCAGGCGCGTGCCGGACCAACCTGCCTTTGCCCTGGACCAGGACCGTGTGTCCGACGGGTTCCGGCTGCACGACTCCGCACGCACCGAGGAGCAGAGAGAGGGAGAGAGCCGGAACGGCGAGCCTGCGCATCCGCGCACGCTATCGGACCGGCGTCGTCTCTGCAGCGGCTCGCAGGCCGTTCAGCAGCCCTCGGAACACGATCACGTGGAGCGGCAGGACCGAGTACCAGTAGGCGATCCCGAGCAGTCCGCGCGGCTTGAACAGCGCGGTCACCGTGAGCCGCGAGCGATCGTCGCCGGCCTCCTGCGAACCCGAGACGTCCAGCCGCAGCAGGGCCGTGCCCGGGAGCTTCATCTCGGCGCGGAGAACGAGGGACTGGCCCGGCACCACATCGACCACCCGCCAGAAGTCGAGCGCATCCCCGACGACGACGCGCCTCGGGTCGCGCCTGCCGCGCCGCAGTCCCGGTCCTCCGAAGAGCTTGTCGAGGATTCCGCGGGCTCGCCAGAGCCAGTTGCCGCCGTACCAGCCGTTGTCGCCGCCGACGCCGAGGACCGCGCGGTAAGTCGAAGAGCGGGAGGCGGCGACCTCGACTTCGTGCCGGTCCTCGTACACCGTTCCGCCGGCCCAGTCGGGATCGCCAGGCATGGCGCCTGCGTCCGTCCACGCCGTCTCCACGTCCGAGCCGAGCTGCTTGCCGAGCGCCGCGTCGATCGCCTCCCGCATCGACAGAAGGCGCTGGGGCATCAGCCGGTGCGCGAGGTCGTCGCGGCAGACCGTGCGGTTGCGGAGCCCCTCGGCGAGCGGCCGCGCGATCGAGTGCGGAACCGGCGTCACCAGATGGATCCACAGGGAGCTGAGCCGCGGCGTCAGGACCGGGACGGGCAGCACGACGCGGGGAAGCATCCCGCGCGCCGCAGCCATCGTCCGCATCAGCTCCCGGTAGGAGACGACTTCGGGGCCACCGATGTCGAGCGTTCGGCCCTCGGTCTCGGGCGTGTCGAGGCAGGCGACGAGGTAGTGGATGACGTTTCGGATCGCGATCGGCTGGGACTGCGTCCTCACCCACCTCGGCGTGACCATCACCGGCAGGTGCTCGACGAGGTAGCGGAGGATCTCGAACGATGCCGAGCCGGACCCGATGATCATCGCCGCGCGCAGCGTCGTGACCGGAACGCCCTGGGATGCGAGCACCTGCTCGACCTCACGTCGGGATGCGAGGTGTTCGCTCAGATCGTCGCCGAGCTCACCGAGCCCGCCCAGGTAGACGATGCGGGCGACTCCAGCGCGCGCAGCCGCGCTCGCGAACGCCTCCGCGAGCTCCCTGTCGCGCGCGCGGTAGGCGGAGCCCTGCGCGATCATCGAGTGCACGAGGTAGAAGGCGGCCTCGCATCCGGACATCGCGCTGTCGAGGCGCTCGGCGTCGGAGAGCCGACACTGGATGACCTCGACGCGGGGGTCCCCGCGCCACGGCCTGTCCTCGAGCTTCCGCGGCTCCCGGACCACGCACCGGACCGAGAACCCGGCTTCGAGGAGCCTCGGAACCAGTCGACCCCCGACGTAGCCGGTCGCACCTGTCACAAGAATGTGACGAGGGCGGGCGGGCCCCGGGGGATGGATCGCGTCGGACACGGCCGTCGGGATCGCTCGCGGCGGGAGCCTGGATGCAGGCAGCCGTGCAGCCGCGACGGCCCCGACCGCGCGGAACGCGTTGTCGGGCAGCGGCTTTCCCCCCCAGATCGTCCTGGGCAGCACGGCTGTGGACGCAGAACGAGCGCGGATCGGCGACCCGTGGCCCCCACGCCATGGGTGGCTCTTTCGATCCGGCGCATCGCGGGATCGAAGCCCCGGTTGCAAGGCTTCGGCCCCCTGCCGGTCCGAACGAGGCGGGCTAGACTTCCGGCGCTCCAAACCGTCGGTGTCGGGCACGACGACCGACCGCACACTGCAGTCTCATTCTCACCGCGCACAGTCCATGAAGAACCTCACCACCGCGCTCGTCGCGCTCGGCATCGCCGCGACGGCGACCGCCCAGGCCCCGACCTTCTCGATCTCGATCGGCCTACGCGAGACCGGCTTCGCGGGCGTTCCCTTTACGACGCCCGGTGACAACGGCGGCACGACCGGCGGCATCGAGTGGGTCAACCGCGATGCGCAGACGCTGACGATGGACGGGACGTGGCAGCAGTTCACGTTCGACCTCGGCAACGACCCGATCTCCGCGTTCGCCGGCTCGACGGCCAACGGTGTCCTCGAAGGCACGCACGGCACGCTCGAACACATCCGCATCCTGAACAGCGGTGGCTACACCGGCCCGATCACGCTGTGGATCGACGACGTGACCAACCAGTACCAGGACCCGGCGAGCGGTCCGACGACCGTGAACTTCGGCACGTTCAGCGGCTACAACGAAGGTGACGAGGTCATGTTCCAGGAGCCGGGCTTCTCCGGCTCGACGTCGAGCAACGTCGTCGCCGGCGGCACGGCGGGCGTCGACAACTTCTCCGCCTCGCGCTCCGCGTCCTACCGCGTCGACCTGCAGTTCGTCGACGGCGCGCCGACCCGCTGGTGCCGCCTGACGACGTTCAACGCGCGCAACCAGCCGAACTCGTTCGTCAAGTTCGACCAGGGCAGCACGGTGACCTTCTGGATGCGCGCTGGCGTCCAGCAGCAGAACCTCGGCTCGCAGGGCCCGGGCACGGCGATCGCCGAGATGGCCGGCACCGGCCTGCTGGTCGGCCAGACGAGCACCTACTACACGTCGGGCGCGCCGGCCGCGGCCCCGGGCGCGCTGCTGGTGTCGTTCCCCGGCCTGCCGGACTTCCCGATCCTGGGCGGCAACCTCGTCTCGGGCACCGGCCTGATCTTCAGCGTCCCCCTCAGCTCCGACCTCGACGGCCGCTCGAGCCTGTCGTTCCCGGGCACCGCGACGGTCCTCGACCTCGTGTGGCAGTCGGGCTTCCTCGACGTCACGCAGCCGTTCCTGACCACGTTCACGAACGCGGTCCAGGTCGCCTACGGCCAGTGATCCGAGCGTGGGTTGCGCCCGACCTGGGCGCGCCGTGACGGGGCGGCCTCGAGCCGCCCCGTTCTCGTTACCGGCGTGTGGACGACACCGACCCTCGCCGTTTCGGACTCCAGCGGGTGGCCAAGCGGCGGGGCGCGTGAAGAATGGCGAGCCGCCGTCCCATGCTCGTCTTCCTCGCCGTGCCCATCGTCCTCGCCCTGCCGCAGCAGGCGCAGGAACCCGACTTCACCCGTGAAGTCCGACCGATCCTCGCTGACCGGTGCTTCGCGTGCCACGGACCCGACGCCGATGCCCGGAAGGCGGGGCTCCGGCTCGACGAACGAGAGGGCGCAACGGGCGTCCTCGCGAGCGGACGGCGCGCGATCGTTCCCGGGCAACCGGCGGACAGCGAACTGCTGGCACGTATCAGCAGCGACGATCCGGAGACGGTGATGCCGCCTCCCGGCGAGCACGCGAAGCTGAGCGAACACGAGCGACTCGTCCTCGAGCGATGGATCGCCGCGGGCGCCGAGTATCGGCCGCACTGGTCGTTCGTCGCCCCGCTCCGTCCACCCGTGCCCGGCAACGGAGAGACACATCCGATCGACGCGTTCGTCCGCGCGCGCCTCGACGCCGAGGGGCTCGCCCCGAGCCCGGAGGCGGACCGCGAGACGCTGTGCCGGCGGGTCCACCTGGATCTGATCGGACTGCCACCGACTCCCGACGAACTCCGCGCGTTCGTCGAGGACACGGGCGACGACGCCTACGAACGCCTCGTCGACCGGCTGCTCGCGAGCCCTCGCTACGGCGAGAGGCAGGCGCGACGCTGGTTGGACCTCGCGCGCTACGCCGACACCAACGGCTACGAGAAGGACCGCCCGCGTTCGATGTGGCCCTACCGCGACGCGGTGATCCGCGCGCTCAACGAGGACGTGCCCTTCGACGAGTTCACCGTGAGGCAGCTCGCGGGCGACATGCTGCCGGAGCCGACGATCGACGACGTCATCGCCACCGGCTTCCACCGCAACACGATGCGCAACGAGGAGGGCGGCATCGATCCGCTCGAGTTCCGCTATCTCGCAATGGTGGACCGTGTCGCGACCACCGGCGCGACCTGGCTCGGCCTGACGGTCGGATGCGCGCAGTGCCACACGCACAAGTTCGATCCGATCACGCACCGCGAGTACTTCGCGCTGATGGGCCTCCTCGACAACTGCGACGAGCCCGAGTGGACGATCCCCGACGACGCCCAGCTCCAGAAGCAGGCGCGCATCGAGGCCCAGATCGAAGCCGCCTGGGCTGGACTGCCGAGCGAGTGGCCCGCGTCGGACAAGGATGGGAACGCCGTGCCTCCCGTGGCCGAGAGGTTCGCGGCCTGGGAGCGCGAGGAGTCCGCACGCGCGATCCGGTGGCGGATCGTCGAGCCGCAGGCCTGGAATACGACGCTGCCCCACCTCCGCCCGCGTGACGACGGATCGATCTTCGCGAGCGGCGACGCGACGAAGAGCGATGTCTACACGCTGGAGCTCCCGGCCGGGGACCAGCCCGTCCGCGCGATCCGCCTCGAGGTCCTGCCGGACGAAGCGCTCCCCGCACACGGTCCCGGCCTCTGCGACTACGAGGGTCCCAAGGGCGACTTCTTCCTGTCGGAGTTCGAGGTGACCTCGAACGGCGAGCAGTTGGCCATCGACCAGGCCACCGACTCGTTCGCAGGCTCACCGTTCGCGAGCCAGAAGCGCGCCGGAGCCGCGAACGCGATCGACGGCGAGATGTCGAGCGGCTGGAGCACGAACGGCGAGCAGGGTCGGGCGCACGCCGCGGTGTTCGAGCTCGCGCACGAAGTCCCGGCCGGAGCGCCGATCACCGTGACGATGCGCTTCGAGCGGCACTACGCGTGCGGGCTCGGCTGCTTCCGCCTCGCGGTCACCGACGCGGAGGGCGCCGAAGCGCGCGGGCACTCGCACGCCGAGGAGGCCGCGCTGGCCGTGCCGCGAGCGCAGCGGAGTGACGACGCCCAGCGCCTGGTCGAGAGGCGATTCCTCGCGACCGCGTCCGAGCTGTCCGACCGCGTGCAGCGAATCCGGCAGCTCGAGAACCAGCTGCGGGCCGGCACGACGACGCTCGTCATGCGGGAGCGCCCCGCCGACAACCGTCGCACCACGCACCGTCACCACCGCGGGGAGTTCGCGCAGCCGCGCGAGGCCGTCGACCCGGGCGTGCCGGCCGTGCTGCCGCAGCTACCCGGGGACCGGCCAGCCGATCGGATGGCCCTCGCCCGCTGGCTGGTGTCGCCCGACCACCCGCTGACGGCGCGCGTCGCGGTCAACCGCCACTGGGCCGCGTTCTTCGGTCGGGGGATCGTGGAGACGCTCGACGACTTCGGGCTGCAGGGATCGAACCCGAGCCATCCGGAGCTCCTCGACTGGCTGGCCAGAGCGTTCGTCGACGACCTCGACTGGTCCCAGAAGAAGCTGCACCGGCTGATCGTCACGAGCGCGACCTACCGCCAGGACTCGGCCACGAGTCCCACCCTGGAGGCCGTCGACCCGGACAACGTGCTGCTGTCTCGCGGCCCGCGCGTCCGCCTCGAGGCCGAACAGATCCGCGACTCGATGCTGCGGGCCGCGTCGCTGCTGTCCGACAAGATGTTCGGACCTGGAGTCCGGCCGCCGCAGCCGGATGGCGTCACCGAGATCGCGTTCGGCAGCCCGCGCTGGAACGCGAGCCAGGGCGAGGACCGCTACCGGCGCAGCATCTACACGTTCCAGAAGCGGACCGCGCCGTTCGCGATGTTCCAGACGTTCGACGGTCCGTCGGGCGAGACCTGCGTCGCGCGTCGCGATCGGTCGGACTCGCCGCTCCAGGCGCTGACGCTCCTGAACGACCCGATGCTGGTCGAGATCGCCCAGGCGCTCGGCAGACGTGTCCAGGCGGAGCATGACGACGACACGTCGAGGCTGCAGCAGCTCGGCGTCCGCGTGCTGTCGCGCGAGTTCGAGCCCGAAGAGCTGGCGGACCTGTCGGCGTTCCTCCAGCAGCAGCGAGCCCGTCTCGCCGCCGGCACGCTCGATGCCGCGAAGCTCGCGGGTCAGCACAGCGAGAACGCCCCCGAGGATGCGGCCTGGACCCTGGTCGCCCGCGCGGTGATGAATCTGGACGAGGCGATCGTCAAGCGATGAACAGACCCCACTCGGACCATCTGCGCAGCGTCACGCGCCGTCACTTCTTCGCCGACTGCGGCGTGGGCGTCGGCAAGATCGCGCTCGCTGGCCTCCTCGCCGACCGGTCGGCGCGCGCCGCCTCGGCTCGGGACGACCGCGTGCTGCCGCCCCGCGCGCCGCACTTCCGCGCGCGCGCCCAGGCGGTGATCCAGCTGTTCATGGCCGGCGCGCCGAGCCAGCTCGAGATGTTCGAGCACAAGCCGAAGCTCGCCGCGATCGAGGGCAAGCCGATCCCCCCCGACGTGATCGGCGACCAGCGCTACGCGTTCATCCGCACCGACGCAGCGGTGCTCGGCCCGCAGTTCAAGTTCGCACGCCACGGCGAGTCGGGCGCGGAGCTCTCCGAGGTCCTGCCGCACCTCGCGCGCGTCGTCGACGACATCACGATCGTCAAGAGCTGCCGCACCGACCAGTTCAACCACGCGCCGGCGCAGCTGTTCATGAACTGCGGTTTCGGGCAGCCCGGCCGACCGAGCCTCGGGTCCTGGGTGACCTACGGACTCGGCAGCGAGAGTGACGAGCTGCCTGCGTTCGTCGTGATGAGCACCGGCAGCGGGATCAGCGGCGGCTCGGCGAACTGGTCGAGCGGCTTCCTCCCGGGCGTGCACACGGGCACACGCTTCCGCAACGCGGGCGCACCGATCCTCGACGTCGCGCCGCCTCCCGGCTCGGACGCCGAGCTCGAGGCGGACACGCTCGGGCTCCTGCGGCGCATGAACCAGCGCCGGCTCGACCTCGAGGGCGACCCCTCGATCGCGACCCGGATCGCGTCCTACGAGATGGCGCACCGGCTCCAGACCTCGGCACCCGAGCTGATGGACCTCGCGTCGGAGACCCAGGAGACGCTCGACCTCTACGGCTGCAAGCCGGAGGAGGCGAGCTTCGCACGCGCGTGCCTGATCGCGCGTCGCCTCGTCGAGCGCGGTGTGCGCTTCGTCTCGATCTACCACGAGGGCTGGGACGCCCACTCCCAGGTCGCCCAGAACGTCCGCAACAACTGCGCGAAGACCGACCAGGGCGCAGCAGCCCTCGTCGCCGACCTGAAGCGCCGCGGCATGCTCGACTCGACGCTCGTCGTCTGGGGCGGTGAGTTCGGGCGGACGCCGATGGTCGAGGCCAGCGCCGTGCTCGGCCGATCCCAGGGCCGCGACCACCACCCGAACGCCTACACGATGTGGCTCTGCGGCGGCGGGATCCGGAAGGGGCTGACGTACGGCGAGACCGACGAACTCGGCTTCCACGTGACCCGCGATCCGGTCCACGTCCACGACCTGCAGGCGACGATCCTCCACTGCCTCGGCCTCGACCACGAGCAGCTGACGTTCCGCCACCAGGGCCGGGACTACCGGCTCACCGACGTGCACGGCCGCGTGGTCCACGACCTGCTCGCCTGAGGCCGCGGGTCAGGTCTTCGCGGCGAGCGCGCTGCGCAGCGGACAGAGCTGTGGGTCGATGTCCGCCCCGCGGCGGTAGCCGGCGAGGAGCTCGCGGGATCGTTCGGCGAGCTGTCTCCGCACCTCGCGGCGCTTGCCCTTGACCCGCGGGATCCGCATGTCGTCGTAGCCGGTCGTCTGGTGGCGCAGCCACGCGATCGTCGCAGCCTCCGCCCGGCGCTCGACCGGGATGCGCTGCGTCCTCGCGACCGTACCGCTGCCCACCGGCGTCGCGTGGACCGCGATCGCCCGCGCGAGGTCCGCGCCGAGTGCGCGGTGTCTCGCGTCGAACGCGAGGAACCTCTCGACCGCACCCTCGAACTCCTCCGCGTACGCCTCCTGGGCGACCGCGCGCCGCCTCCGACCAGCCTCGAGGCGCTTCGCGTAGGCCGGGTCCTGCCGCTCGTCCTCGAGCGCAGCCCGGCAAGCAGCGATCCGGTCCGCGGGTGCGAAGACGCCCCGCGAGAACGTGCGTCGCCCCTTCTTCTCCTGCACCGTCCAGGTCGGCCCACCGGCCTTGACCCGGCGCGTCAGGCCCGCGTCGCCGGGCGGCAGGAGCTCCCAGCCGTCCGGGACGCGGAGGGTCCGCCCATCCTCGGTGCGCACGCTTCTCGCGTCGGGTCCTGGGCGCACGTTTCGATCCTGCTCCGGCATCCCACCCCTGTAGCGAATCGGGCGCTGAACCAGAAGCGCGGGTCGATCGGACTCAGAACGTCCAGACCGCCTGCACGTAGCCGTAGGCAGTGTCCTGTCCCTGCCCTCCCGGCGCGTCGTCCTGGAATCGACCTGCGAACAGGTACACACCGCCCCACTCGAACAGCACGCTCTTCGGCACGATCTGGTGCCGGACCCGGAACTCCAGCTGTTCGCCGACGTGCCTGCCGGCCGCGCCGGTGACGTCCTGTACTCTGGCAGCCGTCCATGCATCCCTCGACTCGGCGAGCCAGACCCCGCGCGCGGCGAACATCACGTCGCTCCTGCCCGTCGGCTTGACGACGAAGCGGAGCTCGGGAGAGCTCAGGTTGCTCCGCGCGATCGCGCCGTAGATCCCCGTCGGACCGAACTCCCAGCGGCGTGCTCCGAAGAGCGTGTCGAAGCGCCCGTTGTCGCCGTCCGTCGGATCCGAGTCGCCGCTCGCGAAGTCGTAGGCGACCTGGATGCGCGGCTTCCACGTCATGTCGAACGTGTAGCCGATCGCCGCGTGCGCGAACCACGCGAAGTGATCGAGGGCGACGTTGGGGCCTGCGGCTGCGAGGCGCGAGTCACCGAACTGGATCGCGGACTCGAGCTCGAAGTCGACGGTCTCGGGGGCCGACTCCCTGGTGACGCGAAAGCCAGGAGTCGTCAGCTGCCGCTGCCGCGTGCCGGCTCCGGTCTCGTCGAGTTGGAATGCGTAGAGCTCGAGACCGACGCCGTCCGCGAGGTCCGTGCTCAGGAACACGCCGTAGAACTGGTTGTCCATGTCCTGCTCGTCGAGGACCGGATGGCCGTCGAGCAGGCCGGTCCTGTCCGACGGCAGGCGCTCGACCGGGAGGCTCCAGAACACCCTGAGCTCGGTGCCGCCGTCGTCCTTCCACAGCCAGTCGACGGCGTCGAAGGCGTTGATCGTGTTGCGGTACCTGTTCCGCGCGACGAGGCGCCGGCCGCCCAGGTCCAGCGTCTCGCGTCCGACCTGGAGCCGGTGCTGACCGCCCGCCAGCGAGCCGAGCGACAGCGTCGCGTATCCCTGCAGGAAGTCGATCGGGTTCGCGATCGTCGTGTTCACGAACGAGCCGTCGCCTCCGCCGAACACGCGGCTGTCCATCAGCTCGAGCGTCGCGCCGAGGCGCTCGCCCGCTGCGTCGATGCGGAGGTTGGACCGCGTCATCAGCAGCTGGTCCGCGTTGTCGAGCGTCGGGGCCGAGCGGAACTCACCGTCGAGCGCCTCGCCGCGCACGCGGATCGCGCCGCCGACCTTCAGCCAGTCCGGAAGGCCCGCATGGTCGTTCAGGCGCCAGGGCTTGGAGGCGTCCTGCGCGAGCGCAGGAACGACGAGCGCCAGCGCCGCGAGGGCGAAGGAGAGAGCGGGGTGGAGCGGACGATTCACGGGCGACGGTTCCTTCGGGGCGACGATCGGAGGCAGGCCTGCGACTCCGGGGAAGAGCCAAGTTGGGTCAGGTTTTTCCTGGGGGACCCCCAGGGCGCGCTGTGGTTGGCAATCCCCGTGCCGACGCGCGCGGCTGCCGGAATCCCCGCAGGAACCCGGCCCAGGAGCCCGTGCGATCCCGAACCGCGGGCTCCGGCGGTTTCGTGAACCCCACGCACGTCACCAATCCGTGACACCCGCTCGCTCCGCGGCCCGTGCGCTGGTCGCAGCCCGGCGCGTCGGGCTAACCTCTGCCGCCGCGCGTCCACGGGCCTCGGGGACGCGTCTCGATGGCCAAGGCCCAAGGACCCCAGATGCTCGACAGACCAAGCCGCCCTCCACGGGTCGGCCTCACCCTTCTCCTCGCCTGCGTGACCTCCTCGGTGCTGCCGAGCCAGTCGGCGCCCGGACCGGTGTTCCAGGACGGCATGGCGCAGGTGGTGCCTGCGTTCCGTGATCGCGAGACGTGGATCCAGGAAGACCTCTGGGTCGAGACGACGTTCGACTCGAACGGCGACGGCAAGCCCGACCGAGTCCACGTCGACGTGACGCGGCCCGGCCAGACCGAGACGGACGGCCTGAGGGTCGCGGTGATCTACGAGACGAGCCCCTACTTCGCGGGCGTGTCGTCTTCGGACCGCCGCTACTTCTGGAACCCGAACCACGAGGTCGGCGCCGAACCGCCGAAGCACGACCTGCCGCCGGCGATCGAGCCGAAGAACGGCCGACCCCTGATCTCGCGCTCGCTGATCGGCCAGTGGGTGCCGCGCGGCTTCGCGGTCGTGCACTCGTCGTCGCCTGGCACCGGCCTGTCGCAGGGCTGCCCGACCGTCGGCGGCGCGAACGAAGCGCTGGCGCCCAAGGCCGTGATCGACTGGCTGAACGGCCGTGCGCTCGGGTTCAAGACGCCGGACGGCGACGAGGTCGTCGAAGCCAAGTGGGCGACCGGCAAGGTCGGGATGATCGGCACGTCCTACAACGGCACGCTTCCGCTCGCGGCTGCGACGACCGGCGTGGACGGGCTCGAAGCGATCGTCCCGGTCGCGCCCAACACCAGCTACTACCACTACTACCGGTCCAATGGCCTCGTCCGTCACCCGGGCGGCTGGATGGGTGAGGACATCGACGTCCTCTACAACTTCATCCACAGCAACCCCGACCGCTGCGACTGGTGCGACGACAACGTCCGCGACGGCGAGCTGCTCGCGAACTTCGATCGCGTGACCGGCGACTACAACGAGTTCTGGGCCGGTCGCGACTACCTGAACCAGCTCGGCCCGCTGAAGGCCGCCGTGCTGATGGCGCACGCGTTCAACGACTGGAACGTGATGCCCGAGCACAGCGTCCGCATCTACGAGGCGGTGAAGGCCAAGGGCGTGCCGTCGATGGCCTACTTCCATCAGGGAGGCCACGGCGGTGACCCACCGTTCGACCTCGTCAACAAGTGGTTCTCGCACTACCTGTACGGCGCCGAGAACGACGTGACCGACCTGCCGCGCTCCTGGGTCGTGCGCGAGCAGGACCAGCGCGGCGATCCGACGTCCTACCCGGACTACCCGCACCCGGGCGCGAGCCTCGTCACGTTCCACCCCCAGGGCGGCGGCGAGGGCGTCGGAACCCTTGGCCTCTCCGCCCACGTCGGCGTCGAGTCGCTCGTCGACGACGTCGCGAAGACAGGAGCAGACCTCGCGAAGGCCGAGAGCTCGCCGAACCGACTGCTCTACGCGACGCCTGAGCTGAAGGCCCCGCTCCACATCTCGGGCTGGAGCGAGTTCAAGATCCGCGTCGCCAGCAGCAAGCCCGCGGCCAACCTGTCCGTCTGGCTGGTGTCGCTGCCCTGGACCGACTCGCGGCGGATCACCGATGACGTGATCACCCGCGGCTGGGCCGATCCCCAGAACGCGAAGTCACTGACCGAGAGCGCGCCGCTCGAGCCGGGCGAGTTCGTCGAGCTGTCGTTCCGGCTCCAGCCGGACGACCAGGTGATCCCGGCCGGCCAGCGCATCGGCCTGATGATCTTCTCGAGCGACCGCGACTTCACGCTGTGGCCCGAGGCGGGCACCGAGCTGCAGATCGACCTCGGCGAGACATCGCTGCAGCTCCCCGTCGTGGGTGGACGCGCGGCGGTCGAAGCGGCGATCGGCGGCTGACCGACCTCTGCTTCGGCGGTGCCGGCGACGCCCCATCCGGAGCGTCAGCCGGCCCGTCCGGCGTCGGCGACCCGCCAGGGCACGGTCGCGCCCGCCAGGAACGGCACGATCGGCTGGCCGTTCGGCAGAGTGATCGACGCCGGGATCTGCCACGGCTCCCGCACCAGCGTGACCGTGCCCTCGTTGCGCGGCATGCCGTAGAAGTCCGCGCCGTGATGGCTCGCGAAGCCCTCGAGCTTGTCCAGGGCTTCGAGCTCCTCGAAGACCTGCGCGTAGAGCTCGAGCGCGGCCCAGGCGCTGTAGCAGCCGGCGCAACCACACGCGTTCTCCTTGCGGCTCTGTTCGTGCGGAGCCGAGTCGGTGCCGAGGAAGAACTTGCTCGAGCCGCTGGCGACCGCCACTCGGAGCGCCTCCTGGTGGGTGCGGCGCTTGAGCACCGGCAGGCAGTAGTTGTGCGGGCGGACCCCGCCGACCAGAAGGTCGTTCCGGTTCAGCATCAGGTGCTGCGGGGTGATCGTCGCGGCCACGTTGTCGCCCGCCTCGCGGACGAAGTCCGCGGCGTCCTCGGTGGTGATGTGCTCGAACACCACCTTCAGCGCGGGAAAGCGCTCGGTCAGCGGGCGCAGGCGCCGGTCGATGAACTCCTTCTCGCGATCGAAGATGTCGACGTGCGCATCGGTGACCTCACCGTGCACGAGGAGCAGCATCCCGTGCTCGGTCAGCGCTTCGAGCACCGGATCGAGGGCATCGAGCTGGGTGACCGCCGCGGCGGAGTTGGTGGTCGCTCCCGCTGGATAGAGCTTCACTGCAGGCACGCCAGCTCGCGCGGCGTCCGCGATGTCTGCCGGCGTCGTGCGGTCGGTCAGGTAGAGCGTCATCAGCGGCTCGAACGTGGAGCCAGCCGGGCGCGCAGCGAGGATTCGGTCGCGGTAGGCCATCGCCTCGCCCGCTGTCCTCACCGGCGGCACGAGGTTCGGCATCACGATCGCGCGTCGGAAGCAGCGCGCGGTCGCCGGCACCGTCTCCGCCAGCATGTCGCCGTCGCGGAAGTGAAGGTGCCAGTCGTCGGGGGCAGTGATCGTGATCTGCTTCACGGACGCGTTCCTCACGGTTGGTTCGGATTCTCTCGGCTCGCGGCCCGGCCGAGACGGTCTTGGATGTCCAGCCAGGGATCGTCCTGGGGCGGTCGCTCGACCCAGATGCACCGCACGTTCGCACCGTCGAGGCGGTGGAGCGCAGCGTAGAGCTCGCGTCGATAGCCGGCGTGGTCGGCTGGCAGACAGATGCCGACGCTCGCGCCGACCCCGAGGAGATCCGGCGAGTGGACCAGGCAGCCGACGTCGGGCTCCGCTGCAGGGAGACGCGCGCCGAGATCTTCCTTCGACATCAGGAAGATCGGCGCACTCGGCTGGTAGTGGACGCTCTGGTTGCCGGGAACCGCGACCGCGTGCGAGGTCGGTGTGCGGACGGGGACGCCGAGATGCTGCTGGAGCTCGCGGGCCCCGATCGGCCCTGCGCGGAGGATCTCCGCCGCTTCGGCGGTGACGCGGAGGATCGTCGACTCGGTGCCGACCGCGCACGGGCCGCCGTCCAGCACCGCGTCGATCCTGCCTTCCAACCCGGCGAGCACCTGCGCTGCGGTCGTAGGGCTGAGCTTCTGGTAGCGGTTCGCGGAAGGCGCGGCGACGGCCAGGCCCTGGTCACGCAGGACCTGGAGCAACGCCGGGTGATCCGGCATCCGCAGTCCGATCGTCGGCAGCCCGCCCGTCACGACGTCGTGGACTCGCGGGTGGCGATCGAGGAGCAGCGTCAGCGGGCCCGGCCAGAACGCTCGTGCCAGGTCTCCGACGAAGCCGGGGACCTCGGCCGCCCAGTCCGCGAGCTGCTCGGGGTCGCCTATGTGCACGATCAGCGGATGGGTCCGGGGACGCCCCTTCGCCGCGAAGATGTCGGCGACCGCGTTCGGGTTCGTCGCATCTGCCGCCAGTCCGTAGACCGTCTCGGTCGGCACGGCCACGAGCCTGCCCGCGCGGAGCAGGCGCCCCGCCTCCGCCACGTCGGACGCCACTTCGGCGCGCAGCGTCACCGTGTCGCGCCGGATCGCCGGGTTCATCGCAGGCTCCTGCATCGCAGCATCGAGACCAAGGCTGCCGTCAGGACGTCGTGTCGGCCACGGTCCGTTCGCCCACCGACGCGCGGAGCGATGCGACGAACAGGTCCACGACAGGATGATCGTCCTCGAGCTCGGGGTGGAAGCTCGCGCCGAGCACCGCACCCTGGCGAACGAGGACCGGCTGGCCTTCGCGGGTCGCGAGCACCTCGCAGGCCGGGCCGACCGCGACGATGCCCGGCGCGCGGATGAAGACGCCGCTCATCGGGTCCGGCAAGCCGGCCGCGCCGTGCGTTCGCAGCTCGAAGGTCCCCGAGCGAATCTGACGACCCCACGCGTTGCGCGTGACGCTGACGTCGAGCACGCCGTAGCTCTGCTGGGCTGGGCTCTGCACGTCGTCCGCACAGAGGATCAGGCCGGCACAGGTGGCGAAGACCGGTCGCCCCGACCGCAGCAGATCGCCGAGCGGGTCCCAGAGCCCCTGGAACGCGAGCATCTTGAGCATCGTCGTGCTCTCCCCCCCGGGGAGCACGATGCCGTCGAGACCCTCCAGGTGCTCCGGGCGACGCACGGCGCGCGTCGCGATCCCACGACGCGACAGGGCCTGGACGTGCTCGCGCACGTCGCCCTGGATCGCGAGGACGCCGCAGAGCGGCGCCTGCGGCTCGGTCGTGTCGTCGACCACTTGGGTCACCAGCCGCGGACGGCCAGCTTCTCCTCTTCGGGCATCGTGCGGACGTCGAGACCCGACATCGGCTCACCGAGCCCAGCGGAGACTTCGGCGAGGACGTGCGGGTTCTCGAAGTTCGCGACCGCCTTCACGATCGCCTTGCCGCGGGACACCGGGTCCGACGACTTGAAGATCCCGCTGCCGACGAACACCGTCTCGGCGCCGAGCTGCATCATCAGCGCGGCGTCGGCCGGCGTCGCGACGCCGCCCGCCGAGAAGTTCGGCACCGGCAGCTTCTGCGCCTCGGCGACCCAGGAGACGAGCTCGACGGGCACGCGGTACTCGACCGCCTTCTTGTGCAGGTGGTTCGCATCCATGCCCTTGAGGGCTCGGATGCCGCTCCACAGCGTCCGCATGTGGCGCACCGCCTCGACGACGTTGCCGGTGCCGGCTTCGCCCTTGGTCCGGATCAGCGCAGCACCCTCGTGGATGCGGCGCAGCGCTTCGCCGAGGTCACGGCAACCGCAGACGAACGGCGTCCTGAACGGACGCTTGTCGACGTGGAACTCCTCGTCGGCCGGCGTCAGCACCTCGCTCTCGTCGATGCAGTCGACCTCGAGCGCCTCGAGGATCTGCGCCTCGACGAAGTGGCCGATGCGGACCTTGGCCATCACCGGGATGGACACCGCGGCCTTGATCTCCTGGATCAGCTTGGGGTCGGACATCCGCGCGACGCCGCCCTGCTTGCGGATGTCGGACGGGACGCGCTCGAGCGCCATCACGGCGACCGCGCCGGCCTCCTCGGCGACACGCGCCTGGTCGGCGTCGATGACGTCCATGATGACGCCGCCCTTGAGCTGCTCGCAGAAGCCGATCTTGCTGCGGACCTCGTCCGCGGTGAAGCCAGGGATGGGGGGAAGGGTCATCGGGATACCAGACTCTCGGTCAGAGGATGGGGAGGGGGGAAGAAGTCGGGCCGCCGCTAGCTGCCCCCGCCGCTTCGGCGTGGGCATGGCGAGCGAGGATCGATAGGCCCCGCGAGATCGTGTCGACGTCGACGCGGGACAGGGAGAGACGGAGGCCGCGGCTCGGGCGGCCGGCCGGATCGAACGCGCGACCCGGCGTGACCAGGACCCCTTCGGCGGCGGCCGCATCGGCGATGCGGTCGACCTGCGCGCCGGGCGGAAACGCGAGCCAGAGAGCGAGGCCGCCCTCGGGAGCGATCGCGCGGACGTCCGCGGGGAACGTGCGGTCGACGAGGTCGCGCGCGTGTTCGTGCCGCTCGCGCAGCGCGAGCCGCAGCTCGGCGAGGTACTCGTCCATCGCACCCGAGCGCAGGAACTGCCCGATCACGTCCTGGAGGAACGGACTGCTCTCGAGATCGCTGTAGCGCTTGAGCGCGGTCATCGGGCCGAGCACCGCGGGCGAGCCTTCGACCCAGCCGAGCCGGACGCCGGGGAACATCCCCTTGCTGAACGATCGCACCGTGACCGTGAGTCCGCGCGGATCGAGGCTCGACAGCGCGGGCAGCTCGTCGCCTTCGAAGCGGAGCTCGCACTCGTACTCGTCCTCGATCACCGGCACGTCGGTCGCAGAGACCACGTCGAGCAGCGCCCGTCGCTGCGCGAGGTCGAGCGTCGCGCCGGTCGGGTTGTGGAACGTCGGCATCACGTAGAGCAGCCGGACGTCCTTCCGGGCCAACGCCGCGCGGAGGGAGCGCATGTCCGCGACGCCGTCCTTCGCTTCTACGGGGACGAGATCGAGCCCGTGCGCCGCGAGCGAGCCGAAGAGCTGCGGGTAGGTCGGCACCGCGACGGCAACCGCGTCCCCCGGCTCGGTGAACGTGCGGAGCACCAGGTCGATGCCCTGCTGCGCGCCCGTGGTGATCAGGATGCGCTCGGGGTCGGCGCGCCCGGCCTGCGCGTGTCGCGCCGCGAGCGCTTCGCGCAGCGCGCGGTTGCCGGCCGGATCGCCGTAGCCGGGCAGGCGCCCACCCGACGAGGCGAGCGTCTCGTCGAGCGCCGCCCGGAACCGATCCGTCGGGAACATCCCGTCGTCCGGCTGGAGTCCGGCGAAGTCGGCGATGACCGGGACGTCGTCGGGAACGGAAGGCAGCAGCGGTGCGGTTCGCATCGCGCGCCACGCCGCCCGCGCCGAACGGCTGAGGCCCGGACCGCGCCCGCTGGGCTCGCCAGCGACGATCGTGCCCCGGCCGACGGTCGACTCGACGAGGCCCTCGGCGGCGAGCTGGCGGTAGGCGAGCTGGACGGCGTTCCGGGTGACGCCCGCTCTCTCGGCGACCTCGCGGATGGTCGGCAGGCGTTCCCCCACCGGGTAGGTGCCGTCGCGGATCCCGTCACGGAAGTGCGCGGCCATCTGCTCGACGACGGGCAGCTGGCTGGTTCCGGTGAGGTCGGGGACTGGGCTCGGGAACGCCACGGGGCGGAGACTTCTACCCAGCCAATCTTGTCCGGTCAATGCAGACAAGACCCAGACAAGTCTCGGATCCGGTGGTTTCGCATCTCGCCAGGCCGGCCCGATTCCGTCCGCTGCGAGGGACTTGCGCGGTTCGACAGATCCCACCGGGCAACCGGATCGGGATTTTCGCATCGGGATCTGCTCCAGCCGGAGCCCGCTCCGCGCCGATCGGAGCGTGGAGCGGAGACACCACGCCATGATGAAGGAACTCACCACCCTCGGACTCGTCGGCACGCTGGCCATGGGCTCGACCGCCTTGTTCGGCGGATCCGAAGCCGGTGCCCCCCCGATGCCCGCCGAGCGCCTCGAGCCGGTCGTCGCGCAGGACGTCGCCGCCACGAACCCCACCCTCGCCGAGCCCCGCACCGCGCCGCTCGACGGGATGGAGGAGACCCAGCTGCTCGACGACGAGGAGGCACTGCTCTTCGCAGCAGCGCCGGGCGGTGCTGCTGCACCGACCGTCGACCTGTCGAGCCGGATCGCGTCCGTCGTCGTCGACGACGCGATGCAGAGCCTGATCACCCCGGGCGTCCGGAACGGTGCCGCGGACTTCGCCGAGTTCCAGACCGGCATGGGCGGCGGTGACGCCGCGCTGCGCGTGCTGAACGGCCGCGCGGACGCGGCGATCTCGACCCGCCGCGCGACCAGCCGCGAGCGCCGCAAGGGCCTCGGCGAAGAGCTCCTGGGCGACCTGATCGTCACGCTCGTCGCACACCCCGACAACCCGGTCACCAACCTGTCCGCCGCGTCGCTGCGCGACGTGCTCCGCGGCGAGACCACCGACTGGTCCGACCTCGGCGGCAACCCCGGTCCGATCCGCCTCGTGCTGCCGCCGGCCGGCCCGCAGGCCGACCTGTTCGCGCGGATCGCGATCCGCGGCGACGCGCTCGCCCCGAGCGCGACGTTCCGCACCACCGACGAGGAGCGCATCCAGGCCGTCCGCTCCGACGCCCGCGCGCTGACCGTCGTCTCCTACGAAGCCGCGCGGCGCATGAACGCCCCGACGCTCCGCGTCGACGGCGTCGAGCCCAGCCTGGGCGGCGTCCGCACCGGCCGCTACCGCCTCGGCGCGCCGATCTACCTGATCTACGCCGCCGAGCCGAAGGCGCAGCGCGCCGTGGATGCGATCCGCATGCCCGAGATCCGGAAGTCGTTCGCGAACTTCCTGACCGTCGAGCAGGACTGACGGCCGCGCCGCGGACGCGCTCAGAAACGCAGCGCGCCGCCTATGTGCAGGCCGTCGAGCACCACGTCGGTGCCGAAGTCCTCACCGTCTACGACGCTGGTCGCGTCGACGATGATCCGCCGGTAGCCGGCGAAGAACTCGACCGTCTCCCACGGCGCGACGGTCAGCCGCGCGTCGATGTCGATGAAGGTGCCGTCCAGGTCGCCCGTGTCGACGGCAAGCCCGCCGGCGAGCACTTCGGCACGCACGACGTCGAAGTCGACCGCGGCGCGGACGAAGAGCATCGGCACCGGGGCCTCGACCTTGACCTGCTCGCGCACGCTGATCGCCGTCAGGGACCGCACGTCGGTATCGATGCCGAACCAGTCGAGACCGACACCGGGCGCAAGCGTGACGGGGCCGAGATCCACGAGATCCCAGGTCCAAGCTGCGCGCAGGTTGGCCACGTCGAGTGAGCTTTCGACCGCTGTCCCTGCGGGAATGTCACCGAACCCCTCGCCGATCGCCCCGCGTCCGTCCGCCTGGTTACGGAACCCGGACACCGACACGCAGCCGAACGGCCCGTCAACCTCCGCCTCCAGGAGCGGTGCAGTGCTCCGCTCCCCGAGGCCGAGCTCGGAGTCCACGTCGATCGGCGCGCCGGATCCACCGTCACCGAGCGCGACTTCGCCCGAGACCCGCGGCGCGAACGCCCCAACCCGCACCGCGAACCCAGGCGTCGAACAGCCCGACACGGTCAGGGCCAACAGTGCTGACAGCAGCGTGGTGTGCATTCGGTTCATGCGGACTCCTCCGGGCGGATGGGAGTTTGTGTCGGTCCTCCACCGCAGGGAAGTCCGTGGAACCCCTGCGAGCAGGTCGGGGGTAGTCCGGGCTCCTTGCGGCTCCTTGATCCGCGCTTCATCCCGTCGTGAGGCAGCACGCCATCCTGCCGCAGATGGCTCCTGTCCGCTGGCTTGCTGCCCTAGCCGTGCTGTGCGTCCGACTGCTCGCGCAGGACGCCGACCCGCTCGCGCGGTCCATCGTGCGCGCGTACGCCGACTCGATTCTCGCCCGCTACGAAGACTCGCTCCGCGCGGCCGAGCGTCTCCGTGACGCGAACGGGGCCCTGGTCGGGGAACCGACGGAGGCCCGCCTCGAAGCCGCGCGCGCGCGCTGGATCGAGGCACGCGACGTGTACGGAACGACCGAGGTGTTCCGCTTCCAGGACGGCCCGATCGACAACCGCCGCGACGGTGTCGAAACCTGGCTCAACGCTTGGCCGATCGACGAGTCCTACATCGATCGCGTCGCGGGCGCCGAGGCCTCGGGGATCATCCAGGACGCGAAGCGGTTCCCCCATCTCAACGCCATGGCGCTGACCTACGCCAACGAGCGCGGCGGCGAGACCAACGTGTCCGTCGGCTGGCACGCGGTTGAGTTCCTGCTGTGGGGGCAGGACCTGTTCGCCGACGGCCCAGGACGTCGGCGCGCTGCCGAGTTCGATGCGGGAGTCGACCAGGACGCGCACCGACGCGGGCAGTACCTCGTGATTGCGAGCGAGCTCCTCGTCGAGCACCTCGGGCGCCTCGTCCGCGCATGGTCCGAGTCGGGCCCCTACCGGCACTCCATGCTCGAGGACCCGCCGGCCGACACGCTGCGGAAGATGCTCCAGGGCATGGTGATCCTCAGCGGATTCGAGATGGCCGGCGAGCGCCTGGCCGTCGCCTACGAGACCAAGGACCAGGAAGAAGAGCATTCCTGCTTCAGCGACACCACGCACCGGGACTTCATCGCCAACCAGCGCGGAATCCGTGCCGTCTGGCGCGGCACCGGCGAGCAGCCCGGTCTGCGCGCGCTCGCGATGCGTGATCACGAGGGCACGGCGCGAGCGGTCGACGCAGCCATCGAAAGCACGCTGGCTGCGGCGCAGAGCGTGCCGGCGCCGTTCGACCAGGCAGTCCTCGGTGACGACGATCAGCCCGGCCGACGCGCCGTGCTGGCGCTGATCCAGGCGCTCGAAGCCCAGGCCGAGCTCCTCGCCGCACTCGGGCTCGAGTTCGGCATGACGATCGCCCTCCGGCCCGGAGACTGAAGTGCCTCGTTGCCCAAGCCTCCTCGCGCTCGCGCTTTGCTGCGCCGGTGTCGCCACCGCCCAGAGCGACCGCTCGATCCCACTCGGCGGACCGGCGACGACGCCCGACCGCTCGCCGAACGCGTTCGGCTTCCCCGTGCCGACGCTCGATGCGGCCGAGCGCCGCGCGTTCTCGGTCGGCAACTCGTTCTTCCGGCTGAACTGGGTCGCGGCTCCCGCAAGCTCCAGCGCACGGGACGGGCTCGGCCCGCTGTTCAACGCGGCGTCCTGCAGCACCTGCCACCCCAAGGACGGCCGCGGCGCGCCGCCTGCGGCGTTCCAGGGCGCAGAGGGGCTGCTCGTACGGCTCGGCATCGCGACGGAGAACGGCCCGGATCGGGCGCACCCCATCTACGGCGGGCAGCTGCAGGATCGTGCGGTGCGAGGACGAGCCGGTGAGGCACGTGTGCGCATCGACCACGAAGCCGTGCACGGCGAGTACGGCGACGGCACGCCCTTCACACTCTCCAAGCCGATCTACCGCTTCGAAGACTGGGCGGACGGCGAGCCGGGCCCGGGCCTCGTGATCGGTCCGCGCGTCGGACAGCAGCTCATCGGTGTCGGGCTCCTCGACGCGGTGCCGGCCGAAGACCTGCTGCGGAACGCCGACCCACACGACGAGGACGGCGATGGCATCTCGGGACGCGCGCACATCCTCGCGGACGGCAGGGTCGGCCGGTTCGGGTGGAAGGCGGGTCAGCCAACGGTCCGCGACCAGGTCGCGGCTGCGTTCGCGGGTGACCTCGGCATCACCTCACCGCTGTTCCCTGACGACGACGTGACCACGGCGCAGCGCGATCGTCTCGGACCCGAGCCCGGCGAGCAGCCGGAGATCGACGACCAGAAGCTGGACCGCATCGCGTTCTACTGCGCGACCCTCGCCGTGCCTGCACAGCGAGACGCTCAGGCCAAGGCCGTGGTCCGCGGCGCCGAGCAGTTCACGAAGATGGGCTGCGTCGCCTGTCACGTGCCGATGCAGCGCACCGGGGCCAGAGCCGCGGTGGCGAGCCTCTCCGACGTCGTATTCCGCCCCTACACAGACCTGCTGCTGCACGACATGGGCGCGGAGCTCGCCGACGGGACGCGGCCGGGAGATGCGGGACCCTCGGAGTGGCGGACGCCGCCGCTCTGGGGCGTCGGCCTGTTCGAAACCGTGAACGGGCACACGCGCTACCTCCACGACGGGCGGGCGCGCGACCTCGCGGAGGCGGTGCTGTGGCACGGCGGCGAGGCCGACAGCGCACGCGAGGCCTTCCGGCAGGCTGACGCGACCGATCGCGGAGACCTCCTCGCGTTCCTGCGAAGCCTCTAGCCGGCGCGACTCATCTCTGCGTGGCGCTCTTCGGCCGCTCCTCGACGCGCAGCCTACGCTCGAAGGTCTCGCCGTCGCGGTGGATCTCGAGCGTGACATCAGCACCGATTCCGGCGAGGTAGAGGAAGCGCTGGAACAGGATCGGGGACTGCACGTACTCGCCGTCGAACTTCACGAGGAAGTCACCGGGCTGCAGGCCCGCAGCGGCCGCCGGGCTCGGCGAGAAGACGTTCTCGATGTAGATGCCGAAGCGTGGCTTCGGCATCGCGGCAAACGCCTCGGGCCCCTTGTCCTTCAGCAGTTCGGCGCGACTCATGACCGCGAAGCCGAGCCAGGGCGAGCGCGCGGATCCGACCTGGCGCAGCGAGTTGTAGAGACCGGACAGCACGTTGCTCGGCAGCGCGAACTCGAGACCTCGCGCTGGCTCGATCGGGAGCGCGCCGAACCTCGACCGCAGCGGCAGCAGGATCCCGATGACCTCGCCGCGGACGTTGAGCAGCGGTCCGCCGTAGCACTCGGGGTGCACGCGCAGCGAAGCCTGCAGGTAGGTCGCGGTCATGTTCTCCTGGTAGCAGTCCCGGCTCGGTGGCGACGTGACGTAGCCGACGCCGAAGTACTGCTCGGGACCGCTCGGGTCCCCGACTCCGATCGCGTAGTGCCCCGGGAGCGCCGCCACGCTGTCCCCGAACTCGGCGACCTCGAACTTGGGTGGGTGCTCCGCCGACATCGTGACCATCCGCAGCAGCGCGATGTTGAGCGTGGGTTCCGCGGCGGAGAGCTCGCAGATCGTGTGGCGCAGGTCGTGCGTCTGCACGTCGATCAGGTCGGCGAAGGTCCCGTCCGGCTTCTGCAGCGCGTGCAGACACGTCAGGATCTCACCGTCGGCCTGCACCACGAAGCCCGTCGCGACGCCGGTCGGACGGTAGCCGGGGTAGAGGTCCTCGTCCGTGGCGGCAGCCCAGCCTTCTTCCTGGAGCTCGTCCACCGGATTTGCTGCGGCCTCGGTGGGCTGCAGCATCATCACCGGCTGCACGGCCTTCTGGTACCCGGTGACCGTGACCACGGTCTGGTAGCTGCGAGCAGCGAGCCTACCGAAGTGCTGCTGCAGGGCGATCGCCGCAGACAGTCCGTCCGACGGCTCTCGACGTTCCTCCGAGCGATCCTGTGCGGGAACGGCTGCGGCAGCGAGCAGCGTCGCCGCGAGCACGAGAAGGCGGGTCTTCGTCATGAGGCGAGAGAGTGAAAACACCCTCGACCGCCCCCGCCCGCAGCCCCCGTGAGTTTCGGATCAAGCTGCGGTGAAGGAGGTGCGGGCGAGCCCTGCAGCTCGCCCGCCAGCGCAATCACAGACGGGTCGTGACCGCGGGGCCGGAGCCCACCGGAGTGCCGTTCGAGCCGACCTCGACGACGACGCTGTCGAACGTCAGGCCGATCGGGAACGATCCCGGCAGCGTGAACGAGAACGACGCGTCGCCGTTGGCGTCGAGAATCCCGAGCAGCGGCGCGGTCAGGACGTCGAACTCGGCGAAGGTCACGTCGACGCCGTAGAACCAGCCGTTCGGCGCATTGCCCGCGTTCTGGAACGCGAGGATGACCGCGTAGCCGTTGTTCGACGCGCCGTTCGTGACGTCGAAGCTGACGGCGACGTTGCTGCCCACGTCGTTCGCCTTGGTCGCGTGGTCGATGCCACGGCTGGAGATGAACAGCATCTGTCCACCTTCCGCGAGGTTGGCGTTGCCGCCGATCGCGCCATCACGGATGCCGTGCGCCTGCACGTCGGCGAGCAGCAGGGTTTCGCCCGGCATGGTCGGGAACAGGTCGGTCACATCGATGATCCCCGAGGTTTCGGGAACGCCGAGCGTGCCGCGCGCCGGGTCGGTCGAGCCGACCGGCAGGATGACGGTGCGGTTGACTTCGCCGATGCGGACGTAGGAGCCGTTGCTCGGGTCCAGACGCCAGATCGACGCGTCGCGGCCGGACACCGCGCCGAACAGCGAGCTCGGGCTCGTCGACCGGTCTTCCTGGATGTAGATGTAGCCGTCGTTCGCCCAGCACAGGTTGTCCGGGTTGCGGATGCCCATGTCGGGCACCTGGATGCCGTCCGAGTCAGCCACGATCTCGATCGTCGCGGTCACACCCTGGGCGCCGAAGTCGAGGTCCACGACGTAGGTCGTGCCCCAGTTGTCGGCCGGGAACGTGGAGCCACGGCCCGTCGACGCGAACGCGACCTGCGTGCCGTCGGCCGGGTTCGTGTCGAGGTCCTCCGGACGCGAGAAGCGGAAGGCGCCCGCGGCGACGCCGGCAGCGCGCAGCACCGAGTCGTTCAGGTAGCCGTCGACGTCGTAGCCAGCGGTGCCCGCCTGGGCTGCATCGCGGACGTTGACCGGCACGAACCGGCCGGTGCGCGACGAGCCTGCGCCGTTGAACTCCTGCGGCGAGGCATCGCCGTTGTCCGCGGTCCAGACGTGCATCTGGCCGACCTTCAGGCCGTTGCGGTCGAGGAAGCTGCCGTCACCCGCCGCGCCCTTCTGGCCGACGTAGAGGTAGAGCGGCGCACCGCTGGTGTCGTCGCCGAGCAGCAGGCCGACCGTCGACGGATCGCCGGTGTCGACGGCCGTGACGTTCTCCCAGCCACCGCGGCCGAGCTCCGGCGCGGCGTGGAACGCAGCGTTGCGCACGTCGACGACCCAGATGGAACCGCCGTGCGGGTGGCCGGGCGTGCCGACCTCTTCGCCGGTGAAGTACACGTCGTCGACGAAGCCGTAGCGGCCAGCGCGCACTCCCTGCGACGAGCAGAAACGGCCGAAGCCGTTCGCGCCGTTGCCGGTCTGGTTGATCTGCGACGCGTCGGTCACCAGGTTGCCCTGGCGGTCGTAGACCCGGTCGTAGGCGAGGCCCGCGGTGTGGACCGTGGTCTTGCCGGCGATCGTGCGGGAGATCTCGAACGCGGAGATCCGCGCGCCGGTCAGAGCCGTGCCGTTGGCCAGCGCGTACGGGTAGCCGCGGTCAGCACCGAGCTCGTGGTTGACGAGCACGAGAACGCGGCCGAGCCGCGTGGGGTAGGCGGCCATGCCGTCGAGGATGCCGGGAGGCGTGTAGCCGTCGACCGTGTCACCGATCGTGAGGAACGCTTCCGTGCGCCAGCCGTAGCCTTGGAGCATCGAGGGATCCTGGGCCAGGGCCGAGCTGGCCAGGGTGGCCGCCGCGAGGGCGACCGAGGAGAGTCGAGTGTTCATGGAGGGAGAATCGATTCAGGACCAAGGCCGGGGATGCCCACCGTTGGACTTCCTCCGACCGCCCCGTCTTGGGGCCATGTCCTTCTCTCCGTCTCCATCAACCCGCGCCGAGAAGTGTGTGAACCTGTCGTCAATGGGTGCGAGGGACCCGTCGATAGAGGTCGTTCCGCTGATCCACGAAGCCACGACCGCATCCGCTTGAACGGACGCTCACGAAACCCACAGCTCGTCTTCAAGCGCCGGGGACTCGGTCCGTTCCGCGCTGTTCGGGATCGCGCAGCCCGAAGCCCCGCGCGCGGAGCGCAGCGAGAAGGTGCTCGCGGCCCTTCGGTGGGTTCGGTGCGCGGAACAGGTACGCCATGCGGTCGGTCCAACCGCGCGTCTCGTTGACGGGGCGTTCGCCAGCAGCGAGGCGCGCGTTGGCAGCGCGACTGTCGGCGCGCATCGACGCGTCGGCGGCATCCAGGACGGCTTCGGTTCGGGAGACGTCGTAGGTCTCGAGGTGGAGGACCGCTTCGAGCGGCATCCTCGTCCGCGGGAGCGGGTCGCCGGCCGGCCAGCCGAGCGTCATGCCGAACACCACGTAGACATGCGGTGGAAGTCCGAGCAGCTCGGCGAGCTCGACCGGATGGTTGCGCGCCGCGCCGATCATGCAGGAACCGAGACTCTCGGATTCTGCAGCGAGCTGGATGTTCTGGCCGAGGATCGCGGCGTCGACCGTTGCCTGGACGAAGCTCTCGAGCGAGTCCGACTCGAGGACGGCGCCGTGGCGGGCGCAGGCCTCCGCCAAGCGGTGCAGGTCCGCGCAGATGGCGAGCACGATCGGCGCTTCGTGCACGTGCGCCTGATCCGCACAGAGCTCTGCGAAGCGCCGCTTCCGCTCGGGGTCGCGCACGGCTACCACCGAGTACGCCTGGACGAAGCTCGAGGTCGACGCGTGACGCGCCGAGTCGACGATCCATGAGAGCTGGGCGTCGCCGACCGGCTTCGGCAGGAACGACCGCCTGCTCCGGTGCCGCGCCATCAGTTCCGTCGCGGGCACCAGCCCTGCGAGGTGACCTCGCGCCGCGTCGAGATCCTCGGGTCGATCCAGATCACGACGCGTCCAGCCGTCCTCGACGAAAACCGGCCGATTGCGGTCCGAGTCGCGTCGGATGATCTCGCGGAGGCTCGTGACTTCCGGGTCGAGCGCCTCGACCGCGACGTTCCAGGTCAGTCCGACCGGGTGGCCGGGGCGACCGCGGCAGATGGGCAGGACGACGGCCTGCGAGTCACCTGCTGTCCGGAGCTCGTTCTCGAGCTGGAAGATCGTGCTGGCTCCCACCATCGCGTGGTCGATCGGCGTGACGAGGAGCGACCGGGGCGGGTCATCTGTCCACGCGCGGAGCCCACAGCGCAGGCTCTCGACCATCTCTTCGGAGTCGACCTCGACGATGGTCGCCGCGAGGTCCGCCGGCAGCGCGGCGGCACCTCTCTGCCGGACGATGACGATCGGCGCGCAGCCCGCCGCGCGGAAGTTGCGCACCAGCCTCTCGACCGCTGTGCGGCCACCGAGTTCGACGAGCGCCTTGTCGGCACCGAGCCGCTCGCCGCGGCCGGCAGCCAGGATCAGCGCGGCCGTCGTGCGCGAGGACATCAGTAGCTGAGGCCCGTCTTGCGGACGTGGACCATCGGCTTGTCGTCGCGGAGGCGCGCGCCGTCGACGACCTTGCCGCAGAACACCACGTGGTCGGTGACGCCGGCGAGCTCACCGGTGACCTCGAGCGACATCCAGGCGAGGGCGCCAGTCGGGTAGGGCACGCCCGCGTCGTCGTGGCCGACCTCGACTCCCTCGAACGCCGACTGCCCGGGCTCGAACCCCTTGGCGAAGTGGGCGAGCAGCGTCATCGACGCGTCGTCCAGGACCGCGATGCAGAATCGCCCGGTCCGCCGGATCAGATCCTCGAGCGGGCGACCCGCCTTGACCGCGATCGTCACGCATGGCGGCTCGAAGCCGATCTGCTGGACGAACGACAGCAGCGCACCCGTCGCGTCGTCGCCCGTGCCCGCCGTCACGATGAACAGCCCGCTCGGAATCGTCCCGAGCGCACGGGCGAAGGCCGGAACGCGATCGCCGCTCAACCTCTGATCTCCGTCGTGGTGAACAGGCTGCGGGTCGTGAACTCCGCGCGGAACCCGGCCCCGTCCTCGTCCTCCCGATCGGCGAGCGCCAGGACCACCACCGGTTCGGCTCCGACCGCGCGGACCGCGTCGATCGCCTTCCGCGCCGAGCCGCCCGTCGTGATCGTGTCTTCGATGATCGCGACCTTCTGACCGGCAGCCAACTCACCCTCGATCTGCGAACCGATGCCGTGGCCCTTCGGCTCCTTGCGGACCAGGAAGCAGGGCAGCGGACGCTCCGTCCCGTACGAGAGGACCGACATCGCAGCGGCGATCGGATCGGCACCCATCGTCAGGCCACCGATCGCAGTGACTTCCGGGAACTCCTCGAGTGCGGCGAGCAGGAGCTGCGCGAGGAGGTAGAGCCCCTCTGGCTCGAGCGTGATCTTCTTGCCCTGGATGTAGAAGGTCGATTTCTTGCCCGAGGCCAGCGTCACGTCGACGTTGTCGCGGAACGCGCGCTCGCGGACGAGCTGCAGCAGGCGTTCACGGGCGGAAGAGCGGTCGAAGGTCGTGTTCACGCCGACATGGATACGGCGCGCCCCGGTCAGGTGGCAAGGCCTGCGGACGCCTTCAAGAGCTAAGCTGCCCCGATGGCCGATCAGGGCAGCCCGGTCTCCGCCGAACACTTCGCCTACGTGAGGGCGCGCACGACCCCCGAGGACGACTTCTTGGCGCAGCTTCGGAGCGCTGCGATCGAAGCTGGTCTGCCGGAGATTCACATCGCGCCCGAGCAAGGTGCGTTCCTGCAGATCCTGGTGCGGCTTGCGGGCGCCCGGGAAGTCATCGAGGTCGGCACGCTCGGCGGGTACTCGGCGATCTGGATGGCTCGCGGACTGCCGCCGGAAGGCCGGGTCCGGACGATCGAAGTGAATCCAGCCCACGCGAACTTCGCCGAGACTTGGGTCGCGCGTTCCGACGTCGCTGGCAAGATCGAAGTGCACCGCGGCGCAGGGCTCGACGTGCTGCCCCGCTTCGCTGATGGATCGGCGGACGCAGCCTTCGTCGACGCCGACAAGGTCAACTACCCCGGCTACCTCGAGCACTGCCTCCGCATCGTCCGACCGGGTGGCCTGATCGCCTGCGACAACGCGTTCGCGTTCGGACAGCTGTTCGACGAGGAGCCCGAGGACCCGGGCGTGCCCCACGTCCGGGCGTTCAACGACCTCGTGCCCCGTGTGGCGGGGCTGACCGCGGTCATCGCGCCGTTCGGCGACGGCTGCTGGGTCGGCGTGCGGAACTAGACCGCAGCCAGTTCAGGCTGGGTCTGCGTCGAGGAGCGGTTGGCGGGCCCGCACCGACGGATCGCAGGCAGGGCTCCAGGGCATCAGCCCGCGCTTGTCGGGCCAGACGAGCTGGAGCGCGCACGCCTCGTGGCCCAGCACGTCGCGCGCGACGCCGAGCAGGCCGCTCGCCATCTGTGCCGTCACGACCCGGAAGGAGACCGTGTGACCCTCGAGGATCTCCGAGTCGGTGTCCCCGGCCGCGAAACGGCGGCCTTCGACGATCTCCTGTGCGAGTGATTCGAGCAGGTCGTGCGTGAGTCCGCCCTCCTCGCCCTCGTCGAGGCCGACGACGACGATCTCCGGGTGCTCGGCGGCCTTCTGGAGCCCGACCGTGTGCCCGTAGGCGGGCGCGTCCCCCTCGCTGGGGAACAGCACGACCTGGAAGCCGTGCGCGTGGACCTCGGCCTTGATCGCGTCGATCACGTCGTCCATCGATGGAACCCCGATCAGGAGCTGGAGGCGGCGAGGCGGTCGGCCTCGATGTCGGCGAGCATGCTCTCCGTGATGTCGCCGGTCGGGTAGTCGCCGGTGAAGCACGCGGTGCAGAACTTCCGGTCGTCGCCGGTGACCTCTCGCACTGCGGCCACCATCTCGTCGATGCCCTGGTAGACGAGATGGTCGCAGCCGAGCTCGGTGCAGATCTGATCGATCGTCCGATCGCGGGCCAGGAACTCGCGCTTGGTCGCCATGTCGATCCCGTATGGGCACGGGAAGAGCAGCGCGGGCGAGTAGGACGCGATGTAGACCTTCTCGGCGCCCATCTGACGCGCGATGCGCACGATCTGCGTCATCGTGTTCCCGCGCACGATCGAGTCGTCGACGATCAGCACCTTCTTGCCCTCGAACTCGACCCGGATCGGGTTGAGCTTGTGGCGGATGCTCGAACGACGCTCCTTGTCGTTCGGCATGATGAACGTCCGGCCGACGTAGCGGTTCTTGACGAAGCCTTCGCGGTAGGGGATCCCGAGGTTCTCGGCCATCTGCTGGGCCGCCGTCCGCGCCGACTCGGGGACGGGGATGATCGCGTCGACTTCGAGCCCGGTCTCTCGCCACTTCGTGGCGAGCGCGTCCCCCAGCCGGAGCCGGGTCTCGTAGACCGAGGCGCCGTCGATCACCGAGTCCGGCCGCGCGAAGTAGATGTATTCGAAGATGCAGGGACGGTGCGGCGTCTCGCCGACCTGGACGATGTGGATGGTCCGGTCCTTGTCGATCCAGAGCATCTCGCCGGCCTTCAGGTCACGGATCACCTCGTAGCCAGCCACGTCGAGGACGACGCTCTCGCTCGCGCACGCGTAGTAGGTGCCTTCCGCGGTCTCCTTCTTGCCGACGATGATCGGCTTGATGCCGTAGGGGTCGCGGAACGCATACATGCCGGCGTCCGCAACCATGCCGACCACCGAGTAGGCGCCCTTGACCGTGCGGAAGACCTCGGCGACCGCATCGCGGATGTCGTCGACCTTGAGCCGGTCGGCGCGCTTCTGGATCAGCACGCTCGCGAACACGTAGAGAACGGCCTCCAGGTCGCAGTTGCTGGCGAGGCGGCTCTGCGGGGTCTTCGCGGGGAAGTAGTCGCGCTTGAGCTCGTGGAAGTTGGTGACGTTGCCGTTGTGGGCCATCGCGATGCCCACCGGGAAGTCGAGCCAGAACGGCTGGACGTCCACGTCGTCGTTGCCGCCGACCGTCGGGTAGCGGACGTGCCCGACCCCGATGTGGCCCCGCAGTCGCTCGAGGTGGCGCTGCTCGAACACGTCCCGCACGAGGCCGAGGCCCTTCTTGGCCTGGAACTTGTCCCCGTAGGTGACGACGCCGGCTGCGTCTTGGCCGCGGTGCTGGATCGCGAGGAGTCCGGTCAGGACGTCCTGGATCACGTCGGACCCGTCAGGGCCCAGGATCGAGATGAAGCCGCACATGCTGGAGGGGAGCTCCGGGGGTCGGAGGAAGGCGGACGATAGCGCTGCGGTGACCGGCGGTCACGCGAGGGATCCGGAGCATCCAGGAGTGCCCGACCCGGTCGCCCGAGACGGGGGTAGCCTTGGCTCCCATGGCCGCGTTCTGCAGCGTGGACGGCGTCCTGACCCCCGAGGCCGACGCCGTCGTTCCGATCCTCGACCGCGGTTTCCTGTTCGCGGATTCGGTCTACGAGGTGCTGCGCACCCGAGACGGCCTGCCCTTCGCGTGGCGTCCCCACATCGACCGCCTGCGGCATTCGGCGGACGGGATCGCGATGACGCTCGGACCATCGGAGCGAACGCTCCTCGCCGAGGTCCTCCGCACGCTCGACGCGAGCGGCGCGGGGCACGGCGACGAGCGCTACGTGCGGATCATCGTCACCCGGGGCACGGGGAGCGCCCCGAGCATCGACCTCGCGTTCGCAGAGGGTCCCCAGCGCGTCATCGTGATGGTGCGGGACCTGCCGGCCGGACGACGGCGTGCACCCTGTCGGGTCGCCCTCGTGCAGCGGGCCAACGGCTTCGATCCTGCCATCAAGTCGGGAAGCTACCTGCCCAACGTCCTCGGTCTCGCCGAGGCGCGCCGCCGGGGCGCGGACGATTGCCTGTTCGTCGATGCCCACGGAATGGTCACCGAGGCGTCGACCGCGAACGTCCACGCGGTGCGCGGTGGAGAGCTCCATACGCCGCCGATCGGCTCGGGTCTCCTGGCCGGCGTGACGCGCTCACTGCTGCTGGAGGCGGCGGCCGAAGCCGGAGTCCTCGTCGTCGAGAAACGGATTCCCGCCGGCGAGGTCCTGGGCGCGGACGAGCTGCTGTTGACGGGCACCGTGCGCGAGATCGCGCCGGTCACCCACGTCGACGACGTCGCGATCGGCTCGGAGCATCCAGGTCCTGTCACGCAGCGTCTGATACGCGCCTTCGACCTGGTCTGCGCCCGACGAGCGCAGTTGGACCGTCAGGACTTCTCCGAGCTCGGGCTCGTCTGAACGAGCGCCCGGTCGAGACGGTCGGACCCCGCGCGAGCGGGGTGGGCGATGCGGCGGGCGCACGCCATCCGAGGGAGTGCGCCCACCGGTGCGGACCTCGATCAGAGCACGCTGTCGAGGATCGCGCGGATCTTCTCGAGGGCGGCGCGGTAGGTCTCACGCTCGGCGGCGGAGGCCTTCACCTGCGCGATGATGCCTTCGAGGCCGCCGAGGTCGGCGGCCGGGGCCGCCGCGACCTTGCGAGGACGACCGCGACG
>JAQCBR010000016.1 GCA_027621295.1 Planctomycetota bacterium | reverse complement strand
TCGCCCGGTCTCCGGCGGCGCCGGCCACGTCCACGGAGTCGACGCCGTCGGGCAGCGAAACGGCACCCGGCTCGAGGATCACCCGGCGCAGTCCGAGCGCCCGCGCCCGGTCCAGGGCCCCCTGGACGGCGGCCACTGCCGAAGCGCGATCGCCCCGGTGCTGGGACCCCAGGCCCCGGTCCGCGCGGTCGCCGCCCGGGCGCGGCGCCGAGAACGACAGCCCGTCGGCGAGCAGGAAAGGCATCTCCCGGCGCAGGGCGCGGAGACCCTCCCACGGGACGTCGCGGGGCGCCGGCCCAGGCATCAGGCCGCGGAAGCCCGATTCCAGGGTCCAGACCGCGAGCGACCGCGCGTCGCGGGGCCCGTGGATCGCAGCCCAGGTCGCGCCGAGGAAGCGTTGGATCGTCATGGTTCGACAGCCGGACGGCCGAGAATCGCCTCCGGCGGACGCAGACCCTTGATCGTCCGGCGGCCGCCGCTTCGATCAAGCCACCATGAACGATCCGGCCTCACCATATCCTGGGGCGGAGCCGTCCGCGAACGGCCAAGAGTCACCGTGAAGCCGCACGTCGAACTCGAATACAAGCTCACAGCGCGCGGCCCTGCCGAGATGCCGGCCCTGCCGGCTCTCGCGTCCAGCGCGCGCGAGCTCGGCATCGAGTTCGTCGAGCTGGCGACCGTCCACCAGCGCGACACCTACCTCGACGACGAGCACGGCCGGCTCCTCTCGCAGGGACGCGGACTCCGCGTCCGCAGCGTGGCGACCGGCCAGTTGGTCGAGGTCAAGGTCGAGCACCGGACGGCCGAGCCGGTCTTCCTCCGCTCGGAGTTCGCGCACGCGCACACCGGCCCACGCCCGAAGCGCGCGTCCGATCTCCCCCACCCGATCCGCGATCAGGTCGAGCCGTTCGTGCTGGGCCGCAGACTCCACCGGGTCGTCGAGCTCCGCGCGCAGCGCGAGAAGCTCCTGGGCTCGGGGGTCGAGATCTCGCGGGACACGGTCGAGGTCCGCGATCGGAAGGGACGCCGCGTCGGCTCCTTCGCCGAGATCGAAGTCGAGGCGCTGCACGAAGGCGCGGCGTCGACCGCGGAGTCGCTCGCCGAGCACTTCCGGGTCCACCTCGGCCTCGACGTGGTGCCCAGCAACAAGTTGAGGCGCGCACTCGCCCTCGCCGGAGTCGAGTTTCCGGAGGAGCCCGACACCCACACGGCGAACCTCGGTCTCCCCGCGGCCGAAGCCGGCCGGCGCATCCTCGCGCGCCACGCGACCCGGCTCGCCGCGCGCGAAGTCGCGGTCCGGAGCACGGGAGGCGCGCCCGACGAGGTCCGACGCGTGCGCACCGCGTGCCGGAGAATGCGCTGCGCGCTCGACGTGTTCGGGATCGACGACGAGCGCATCGACGCTGCGATCCGGGACACGGCGGACCAGCTCGCTCCGGTGCGAGAACTCGACGTCCTGATCGGGTCGCTGCGCGCGCGCCTGCGCCACCTCCCCGGCTTCCTCGATCGGGCGGCACACAGCCTGCTCGACCGGCTCCTCGTGCTCGCCGAAGAAGTGCGGACGAGCGCGCTGGACAGCCTGCGCGCGAAGCCCCGCCTGTCCGGGCTCCGCAAGCTCCAGGATCTGGTCGCAGCCCAGGACCTGTCGAGCAGCGGCGAGCCGAGCCTCGGAGACATCGCGCCCGCGCTGGTCCGAGACGCGGTCAACCGAGTCCTCACCGCCGGCCGTCGAGCGTTCCCGAGCGACGACGCGGAGGTCCTGCACGCGTTCCGACTCGACCTCAAGCGGCTCCGCTACCTCGTGGAGGACATCGGTCCGGACTACGGCCGCGATCTGGTCCGCCTGCGCCAACGGGTCGAGCACCTCCAAGAGATCCTCGGCGAGGTCGACGACACCCACACCGTGGTCGCGGCCTGCAGGCGACTGGTCAGGAAGAAGCTCGGGCTCAAGCGGCGGGAGGTCGCCGTGGTCGGCGCCTGGGTCGCACTCGAGAGCGCGCGGTGCCGCGAAGCGCGCGAGCAGTTCCGGCGCGCGTGGTCGGAGTTCGACAACCAGGACGTGCACACTTGGATCGCGGCGGTGCTCCGGGCTCCGACGGCCAGCGCTGCGGGCACCGACGCCGAGAGCCGGCGGCGGCGGTGAACGGGCACCCGACGCGCGCGGCGCGGTCGGGGTGCGATGCCGAGCCCGGATCGCGCGACCGCGGGGCAGCGACCCCTTACCGGCGGGCGTGGTCCCGGGACGATTGCCGAACACGTTGCAATCCGGGGCGCCGGGCGTTCATTCCCTCTCCTGCGGAGAACGAACCGCGCGAGCCAAGGCCATGATCCAGTTCCGGAAGATCCTCGTCCCCACGGACTTCTCGTCGGCATCGAAGCAGGCGATCCCCTACGGCTGCGCGATGGCGAAGCAGCACGAAGCGGAGCTGGTGCTCTGCCACGTGCTCGAGATGCCGCACTACCCGACGCTGTTCGAGGGCACAGCGGTCGTGGTGCCACCGCTCGACGAGTCGCTGCGGACCCAGCTCGCCACGCAGCTCGACGAACTCGCCGCAGAGACCAGCCGAGACCACGGCGTGGCGTGCCGAGCGCTGATACGGGACGGCTCGCCCACGCAGGAGCTCCTCGACTGCGCGACCGACGAGCAGGCGGACCTGATCGTCATCGCCACGCATGGCTACACCGGGCTCAAGCACATGCTGCTCGGCAGCACCGCGGAGCAGATCGTGCGCCACGCCTCGTGCCCAGTGCTGACGATCCGCGCCGACCTCGGCTGACCATCGCCACCGCGCGTCCCATGCGAATCGTCCTGCAGCGCGTGACCCGAGCCGAGGTCAGGGTCGACGGTGAGGTGATCGGGAAGACCGGACAGGGTGCAGTCCTGCTCGTCGGTGTCGAGGTCGGCGACACCGAGACCGACGTGGACGTCGCGGTCGCGAAGATCTCGAAGCTCCGATTCTTCCCCGGCGTGACGCCGATGGACCGGACCCTCGCCGAGGTCGGCGGCGGCTGCCTCGTCGTCAGCCAGTTCACGCTCGCCGGATCGGTCCGCAAGGGCAACCGTCCGAGCTTCACGCTCGCGGAGGAGCCGAGCCGTGCCGACGCCCTCTACCGGCGGTTCGCGGACGGCCTCGCGGCGTCGGGGCTCACCGTCAGCACCGGGAGATTCGGCGCGGCGATGGAGGTCGAGCTCGTCAACGACGGACCGGTCACCCTGCTCCTGCGGGTCCGCGACGGCGCCGTGCTCGGGCCCGAGCAGCCCTGATCAGCGTTCGACCCGCAGCGTCACCGCGTTGCTGGTCAGCGTGACCGGGTTGTAGGTCGCGTAGGCCCAGGACATGTCGCTGCCGACGGGGATACCGTAGAGGCCGGGCGGGAACGTGACCGTCGTGGACGCGAGTCCCGAGCCGTTCGTGACCCCGATCAGCGACGGCATCAGACCGTTGACCGCAGCGAACAGCGTCGCTTCGAGCAGCGGGTCGGGGTTGAGCGGCAGGTAGTAGAACGGCCGGATGAACAGGCCGGGGCGCGTTCCGGCGAGCGAGGCGACGAGGACCCACGGCTTGTTCGCGCCGAACGACGGACCCGCCTGGATCGCGAAGTCGATCTCCCCGCCCATCGCTGCGGAGATCTCGGTCCGGCTGGCCCAGAGCCGCTCCAGCGAGGTGCGCAGGCTCGGCGCACGCACGACGCGCGAACCGGCGCCATCATCGACGACGGCTTCGAGATCGACCCGACCCGGCAGCGTGCCGGCCGTCAGGACGAACGAGTAGGTCCCGTCGCCGTTGTCCGTCGCAGCACCGATCGTCACCGGCGCCGTGTTGGTCGGCGAGGGCACGATCTGGACGTTGGCGCCACCCTGCAGGATGCGGTTGCCTTCGCGGTCGACGAGGGTCAGGAGGCCTTCGACCGTGGAGACCCCGTCCACCGGCATGCTCGCGCTCGAGTACTCGATCGTCGACAGGAAGTGGTCGGGCCGTCCCTGCTGCGCGATCTTCCACTGGTCGTAGCGCGTGCGGAGCTGCAGCACGGGGTCCTGGGCCGCACGCGACTGGTTGGCGACGTTGAGCCGCATGTAGTAGGAGCCGCTCGCACAGCCGCGGAGCGGCTCGCAGCCGCCGTCGGTGTCGCCCGGCCGCGCGACGATCATGAACGCGACGTCGGCCGACTTCCGGAAGCCCGGCGGAGGAGCACCGCACTGCGTCGGGTTCGACTCGTCGCACGAGCATCGACCGTCTCCGCCGAACGAGTAGGCAGCCTCCATCGCGGCCATCATCTTCTCGCCCAGGTCTCCGGGGGTCGTGAACAGCGCGACCTCGGCGGCAGCCAGGACCGCGCCCGCGGTCAGCACGTTGCCCTGGATCGCGTAGACGATGTCCCCGACCTGGCCGGTCCGGTGGCTCGCGTAGGCGCCGGCCACGGTTCCGGTGAAGCCGACCGCGCGCCCGTTGACGTCGACGATCCCGTACTGGCGCGTCTGGTGGCTGGGGTCGCGACCGGCCAACCCCGCCAAGATCTGCGCGGGCGCCGTGCCGAGCCGCAGCTGGTCCCGCATGTAGACACGATTGGACGCGGAAGGCTCGACGTAGCTCTGCGCGCAGCCGGCGCCCTTGCCGACGACCACGACCGGGACCCAGACCGCGAGGTCGAAGTTCTCGAGGCAGGTGGCCGAGGCGACGGCCATCTCGCCGGTCCGCACGTCGATCAGGATGATCGACCACGTCGCGGAGGCAGTCGGAGCGAGGAGGACGAGGGCGATGAACGCCTGGAGAAGGCCTCGGAGCATGGGCTTCTGTGCGGGCTCGGGAATGGAGGAACAGGGGACGGGCGATCGCCCCGCGCGCAACAGTCTAGCGGGAACCCGTGCGCGCGGGCGGTGCGGTCCCGCGGTCAGCGAGTGCCGTCGGCAGACGTCTCTCGACCGGCGAGGTGCCGCTCGAGCTCCTGATAGAGATCTGCCGACGTCACCGGCTTGGTCAGCCTCGCGTTGCAGCCAGCGCGCAACGCGCGGTCGGCATCCTCACCGAGCACGAACGCCGTCAGCGCGATCACCGGCCGGGCGAAACCCGAGGCTCGGAGCCTCTCGGTCGCCTCGAATCCGTCCATCACCGGCATCTTCAGATCCATCAGCACCACGTCGTAGGGACGGCCCTCCGCCTGGGCGAGGAACACGCGCTCCACGGCCTCGGCCCCATCGCAGACGACATCGGTCTCGGCTCCGGTCCTGGACACGAATGCCTCGAGGATCTCGCGGATGTCCGGCGTGTCCTCGGCGAGCAGCACGCGGCGACCGCGGAGATCGGGTGTGGCGAAGGGGCGGCCGTCCGGATCGGAAGCGCCGGATGATCCGCGCGCAGTCAGAGCCTCGACGCCTGCCCCCGCAACCGCACCCGGCACGCGCAGCCGGAACGTCGATCCCGTCCCAGGGGTCGACTCGACCAGCAGCTGCGCGCCGATCGACAGCGCCAGCTGGTGCGAGATCGCGAGCCCCAGCCCGAAGCCCTCGGAACTCTGCTCCTCGCGCTGGAGCCGGACGAACGGCTGGAACATGCCTTCGATCTGCTCCCGGGGGATTCCGACCCCGGTGTCCTCGACGCAGAGGTCGATGGCTCCGTCCGCCGCTCGCTCCGCAGTGATCCTCACGTGTCCCCGGGCGGTGTAGCGGATCGCGTTCGCGCCCAGGTTCAGCAGGATCTGTCGGATCGCGCGCGCATCGCTGGTCACGTCCGGCAGGTCGGGCGGCACCTGCCAGGTCAGTCCGAGACCCTTGCGGCCCGCCTCCGGTTCGAGGGTCGCACCGACTTCGTCGACGAGACTGCCGACCCGGACCGGAGCCATCGCCGCGGCCGCCGGGCCCTTCTCGATGCGCGCGAGGTCGAGCACGCCCCCGGCCAGGTCCAGCAGCTGCCGCGACGCGTCGCGGATCCGCGAGACCCACGCACGCCGCTGCTCTTCCGTTCCCTCGCCGCGCTCGAGGAGGTCGGCGTAGCCGACGATCGCCGTCATCGGCGTCCGGATCTCGTGGCTGGTCCGGGCGAGGAACGAGGACTTCTGCTCGCTCGCGCGCTCCGCATCGGTGCGCGCACGCTCGAGGGCCTGGGTCTGGTCGGCGAGCCGGCGCGTCGCGTGCATCAGCGCCTCTCTCTGCTCACGATCCCGCGTGGTCTCCCGCTGCACGGCGATGAAACGGACCGTGCGCCCGCCGCCGTCGCGGATCGGCGTGATCGACAGCGAGACCCAGTACGCCCTGCCGGCCCTCGTGTAGTTGAGGAGTTCCTCGTTGGCGGGCGCCCCCGCGCGGACCGCGCGCCGGATGCGTTCGACCGCCTCGGGGTCGGTGTCGGGCCCCTGGAGCAGATGACCCGGCTTCTGACCGATCGCAGCGCCCCGGGAGAACCCGGTCAGCTGCTCGAAGCTGCGGTTGACCCACTCGATGCGGCCCTCCGCGTCCGTGACGACGACGGAGTTCTCGGTGTGGGCCGCGACCAGCGCGAGCAGCTCGCTCCGCCGCTTCTCCTCGTCGAGCCTGCGATGCGACAGGCAGCCGGAAACCGACACCGCGAACATGTGGACCAGCGGCACGAGCTGTCGACACTGGACTTCGCCGAGTGTGCCCGGTCGTACGGAGAGCAGGAGGAGCACGCCGAAGTCCGCCAGCTGGAACGCGATGCCCTCACCGACGGCGAGACGGCCATCGAGGACGTCAGGCCAGGATCGAGGGGGCAGGACTTCGAACACCTGGTCGACGCGCGCGATCCGGTGCCCGGGGTCGAGGACCAGCTGTCCGTGGTCGACCGACGGGTTCGCGTAGATGCAGCGCAGCCCCCCGTCCAGGTCCCGTTCCCAGAGCACCGCTGCAGCGAGCCCCTTCCGCGCGAGCAGCGCCTTCAGGAAACCGTCGCAGCAGGTGCGCAGATCGAGCGAGCGTCCGATCGACAGCGAAAGCTCGTAGAGCTGCGCGAGGTCCTCGATGAGCTCCGACTGCGTGCGCCTGCTCAAGCGGGCTCCCTGTCACCGAGCGCAGCGACCACGCACGTCTTGTTGAGGAACTCCAGGTAGCGGTCACCCACCGAGGAGACCTCCCCGAGCGTCAGCGCCCCGATCACCGGAGCGCCGGGCAGTCCGACGGCGAATCGGCTGCGGATCGCCTCGAGCTCCTCTTCGAATCGGTCGCCGAGCAGGATCGAGCGCGAGATGCAGTCCGCGACGAAGCCGATCTTGGCATTCCCGGGCCCAACGCCAGCGTCGACGGCCCGGCCTGCGGCGGCCGTCAGGGTCCCGGGTTCACCGCGGTAGATCCCGAACGACGCATGCTCCGGAACCTCGCCGACGCAGACCAGCCCGCCGTCGTCCGTCAGCGCGATCGGGTCCCGCAGGACCGGGTCACCGTTCTCGCGTGCGAGGCCGAGCGGGAAGGCCTGCGCCGTGCTGCCGAAGTCCTGTCGCGTCACCGTCACGCCGCAGTAGTCCGACAGCACTTCTGCGTAGACGTCGAACGCTGGCCGCCAGTTGATCTCCTCGACGACACAGCCATCGGTCCGCGTGGTGAGCAGCGGCCCCTTGACGAGCTCGAAGCCGTGCGCGACGCCGAGCGTGCACGAACCTTCGAATTCGACGAGGAGCGCTGCGTCCTGGAACACGCCCTCCGGAGTGAAGAGCACCGGCATCGGACGGAGACTCGCCGATCCGGCACCGCCGCCGAAGAAGTGCGTGCCGACCCCGCGGCACCGATAGAGCTCGGCGAGGAAGTGCGCGGGCCTCGGAGTCAGCCCATCGACGAGCACGAGTGCCCCCTCGGTCCCGCTTCCCGAGAGCTCCAGCTCGAAACCTTCTGCCCCGATGCCGGTCAGGAGGCGCGGCGGACGGCTCGACTCGAGCGCCAGGACCACGGCCCCGCGGTCCGACACGACCCCGTCGTGGATGACGGCGGGGAACATGGCACCACAGGCTGGGGCCGGGACCCCACGGAGGACCTGACTCAGCTCCGTCAGGTCCGGTGCGCCTCGCTCGGCCAGCAGCACGACCACCGTGCTGGGCGCGCGCGCCGCGGCGACGACGCCCGCTGCGGCGTCGCGCATCGACTCGAGGGTCGGGTCAGCCAGGAACGAGATCAGCGGGGAGGCCATGGGAGTCAGGTCGATCGGGACAATGTCCAGAGGGACGTTTCCCGGGGATCTTCGCCGGAGGAGGACAGCATTGCGAGGCAGCACGGGGCGGCGCGAGCAGACCCGGACCAGGCTCCTGACGGAGCGGATCGGTGCGACCCAACGTCGACCCGCGCTGGCGTTGACGAACCCCCTCATCGACATAGACTCCGAACCGCTTCGAGAGCCTGCCCCCAAAGGCCCCACGAGCACCCACCAGGGAAACCAACTCCGGGCTGGCTGCGAGGATGACGCGACGCGCCCTGGGTTCCCCTTCGACATGACCCAGACTCCCCTACCGGCCGGCAGCCTCCTCGGTTCTGCATCCCGCGTGCTCGTCCTCGATGACGATGCGACGGCGCGTGAGCTCGTCGAGGAAACGCTGCGGCGCGCGGACCTCGAGGTCGTCGGCGTGGCGACCGCCGACCGGGCGCTGGAGCTCCTCGCCGAGTCGGCGTTCGGCTGCGTGATCACCGACATCCAGATGCCGGAGATGGACGGCCTCGAGTTCACGACCCGCGTCTCGCAGGTGGCTCCGGACACGCCGGTCGTGATGCTGACCGCCTACCCGACCGTCGATGGAGCGCGGTTCGCGATCGACCTCGCGGTGTCGGCCTACATCGTCAAGCCGTTCGAGATGGACGACCTCGTCCGCCGCGTCCGGTCGGCGATCCAGAAGGGCCTGGTCGCGCGCGGCGTCGCATCGGCGCGGAACACGGCCCGGGTCCTGCTCGAGCGGCTGGAAGCCATCGAGACGGTCCTGCAGTCGCCCGGCGACGCGCGGGTCCCGCTGTCGGCACGGGCTTTCGCGGACGCGTCGCTGGAGACCATCGCATGCGCGCTCCGCGACCTGGCGGGCGTCGTCCACGGCACGAGCGTGACCGGCGCCGAGGCCGACTCGTCCGACCTCCTCCAAGCGATCGAGGACGCGGTCGAGACGCTGCAGCGGACCAAGAACTCGTTCAAGTCGAAGGAGATCGCCGCGCTGCGCCGGCAGCTCGAGACGATCGTCCGCGACCGCGGCGGCCAGCGCACGCCGCGCTGACCGGACGTCTGCCCCGCGTCCGCAGGGAGCGTTTCCGCGGTCCGACCGGCCGCATCCCGTTCTCGGACGCATACGGTCCTCCGAGTCAAGCCGAGGCGAGGACGCTGACGATGCGTGGAGGACCCGGGGAGCAGCCGCGGCCCCGATCGGAGAGTCTCTGCCATGGATCACGCCGACCACCCCCGCGTCCTGCTCGTCGATGACGACGAGCGTCTCCTCGACAGCCTCGTACGACTGCACGGGCGGCACTTCACGCTGTCCAAGGCTGCGGGCGGACGCGAGGGCATCCGAGCGATCGAACGGGACGGCCCGTTCGCACTCGTCGTCGTCGACCTGCAGATGCCGGGATTCGACGGCATGCGCGTCCTCGAGCACTGCCGCCAGACCACACCCGACACGGTGCGGGTCATGCTCACCGGCCAGGCCGATCTCGAGGTCGCCAAGCAGGCCGTCAACGAGGGGCAGGTGTTCCGATTCCTGACCAAGCCGTGTTCGGCCGAGGAGTTCGCGCACGCGGTCGAGGCCGGACTGCGACACCACGCGCTGATGCAGCACGAGCGCGAGGTGCTCGACAAGACGGTGCGAGGCACCGTGCAGGCGTTGGTCGACGTTCTGTCACTGGTCCGGCCGACGGCGTTCGCGAAGGCGCGGCGCGTCCAGGAGCTCGCGCGGCGCCTCGCCGCTGAACTCGGCCTCAGGAACCCGTGGCTCCACGAGACGGCCGCGCTGCTCTCCCAGGTCGGCGTGGTCGCCGTGCCGCCCCGCATCCTCGCCGACGTCGAGTCCGGCGGCCTCCCGTCGCCCGAGGAACTCGACGTCCTCGCCGACCACCCGCTGACGGCCGCCGAGATGCTCCGCGCGATCCCGAGACTCGAGGGCGTCGCGGAGATCCTCGTCCAGGAGCACTCGCTCCGGAACGGCGCTCCCCGGCTCCGCTGCTCGCCCGAGGCCCTGATCGGCGGTCGCCTGCTGCACCTCGCGCTGGACCTGGATGAGCAGCTGACCGCACCGGGCGCGGACACGGCGTCGATCGTCGAGCGCATGCGGACCAGGGAAGACCGCTACGGGGCAGAGATCCTCGCCGCGCTCGACAGACTGGATCTCGGACCGTCCGGCAGCACGCTCGAGACGCACTTCGTCCGCGACCTGCCCGAGGGCTGGTTCCTGGCAGAGGACCTGGTCACCGAGGACGGCGAGGTCCTGATGCCGAGGGGGCAGCAGGTGTCGAACTCAGTCCGAGCCCGGATCGGCAACCACGTGGCACTCGGCGAACTCGACCCCGACCGCGCCGTGCTGGTCACATCGAGCCTCGTCGAAGCGACGGACGGCGTATCCACCCACGCGCGGCGCTGACGCGCGCGCTCGCCGGGGCCGGCTCAGCCCTTCCGCCCGAACACCGGCACCGACGGGATCGCTCCGCGCAGCACGAACTCCCGCTCCTCGTCGCGGCCGGCGAACAGCGCCTCGGCGCCGCGCTTCAGGTTGCCGAGCACCGCGCGCAGTCCGGCGAGCCGGTCGGAGTCCCCGTCCGGAACGCCGCGGAGATCGAACCCGAAGGTCCTGACCGCGACCATCCCGACGAAGGCCCCGTCGCTCTTCTCGATCGGCACGTAGACGTTGGAGCCGGCGATCCAGAAGAAGTCACGACTGTCCGACCAGGTGTCGGTCTGCAGCAGCCCGCCCGCGCCCAGCCGCTTCAGGACCTGGAGCTCGCAGCTGTAGCTCGAGAACGGGAAGGGAAGATCGCAGACGAAGGCGACCTGGAGAGCGGCGAACGGAGACTCCGCGTCGCCCTTGCTCCGCAGCACGCTGCCGGGAACCGGGTAGATCGACTCGTAGGTCGTGCCGACGTGCTGGCGGTAGCCGCGGTAGTCGTTCTCAGCGCTCTCGAGAGCCACCAGGTCCGCCCGGATGAAAGTCGCCGCCTGCTGGACCTTCTTCGACCCGCGCACGGCCAGCCAGGATGGCATCGGGTCCTTGCCGATCTCCAGCTCCCGGCCGACGTGGAAGCCGTCGTCCGCGGTGCCGCGCGACGGCAGCCAGTCGTCTCGCCGCACGTCGCGATCGCGCACGAGGTCGGCGAGCAGCCCGCCGAACGACTCGAATGCGGCAGGCCACCGCTTCTTCGCCGCTCCGAGTCCAGCCTCCAGATCGTCCGGGTCAGCCCGGAGTGCGAGCAGCGACGCGAGGACATCGCCCGTGGCGACCTCGTCCCCCTCGGCATCTCGCCAACGTGCGGCGGCGAACCGCTCGACGAGGCCGCGGACCGAATCAGGATGCGCGGAAGCGGGCCACGGCAGCGCCCGGCTCGGGTCGAGCCGGGCGGTCGCGACCTCGCCCCATTCCAGCAGGACCGCCGCCAGCGGGGGGTCTTCGTCCTGCGACTCCGAGGGCGCGGCGCGCTGCGCCACGGCGGGTGCCGTGGTGACCAGCGCAGTCGTCAGCAGTGCTCGCAGGACTCGCATCTCGGGGCAGGATTCGAGCATACCGACGACGAGGATGCTCGATCACTCCCACCCCCCGAGCCGGGCTTCGGATCAACTCTCGATCAAGCCGAGGCGGGCTCCGGCTGTTCGTGCCTCACGGCGAGCGCGCCATCCTCGACGTCCACGGTGATCCTCGCCCCGTCGAGGACCGAACCGGCGATCAGAGCCCTGCCGATCCGCGTCTCGAGCTCACGCTGCATGAAGCGCTTCAGCGGCCGCGCGCCGTAGACCGGATCGAAGCCCTGCTCGGCGATGAACTTCACCGCCTCAGGCGACAGCTCGAGGGTCATCCGCCGCGTCGCGAGCCGCGCCCTCAGCTGGCTGGCCAGCAGCCCGACGATCCGTTCGATCTCGGAGGGACGCAGCGGCTTGAACAGCACGATCTCGTCGACGCGGTTCAGGAACTCCGGACGGAATCCCCGACGCAGCTCCTCCATCACGCGAGAGCGGGCTGTCTCCTCGATCTCACCGTCCGTGCGCACACCCTCGAGCAGGTGCTGCGAGCCGATGTTCGACGTCATGATCACGACCGTGTTCTTGAAGTCGACGGTGTGACCCTGGCTGTCCGTGATCCGGCCGTCGTCGAGGACCTGGAGCAGGACGTTGAACACGTCCGGGTGCGCCTTCTCGATCTCGTCGAACAACAGCACCGCGTACGGACGTCGACGCACCGCCTCGGTCAGCTGCCCGCCCTCCTCGAAGCCCACGTATCCAGGAGGCGCACCGAGGAGACGCGACACCGCGTGCTTCTCCATGTACTCGGACATGTCGATGCGGACGATGTTCTCCTCGCTGTCGAACAGCGACTCGGCGAGCGTCTTGGCCAGCTCGGTCTTGCCGACGCCGGTCGGACCGAGGAACAGGAACGAGCCGATCGGCCGGCGGGGATCCTTGATGCCTGCGCGCGCGCGGATCACCGCATCGGCGACCAGCTGGACCGCTTCGTCCTGGCCCACGACCCGCTCGTGCAGGACCTCGTCGAGCCGCAGCAGCTTCTCGCGCTCGCCCTCGACGAGCCGGGTCACCGGAATGCCGGTCCAGCGGGCGACGATCTGCGCGATCTCCTCGTCGGTCACCTCCTCGCGGAGGAGCGCCGTCTCCTGTCCGTCTTCGGCCGTCGCCTCGGCGGCATGGAGCTTCTGCTCGAGTTCGGGGATGCGCCCGTGCTTGAGCTCGGCCGCCCTGTTCAGGTCGTACCGCCGCTCGGCATCCTGCTGCTCCAGCCGAAGGCGCTCGAGCTCCTCGCGGAGGTCGCGGACGCCCTGGATCGACGCCTTCTCACGCTCGTACCGATCCCGCATCACCGCGGCCTCGGCCTTCGCGTCCTGGAGCTCCTTCCGCAGGTCTTCGAGACGCTGCTTCGACGCCTGGTCCTTCTCCTTCGACAGCGCCGCCTCCTCGATCTCGAGCTGCATCACGCGGCGCGTGATCGCGTCGAGTTCGGCCGGCATCGAGTCGATCTCGGTGCGGATCATCGCGCACGCCTCGTCGACGAGGTCGATCGCCTTGTCGGGGAGGAACCGGTCGGTGATGTAGCGGTCCGACAGCGTGGCCGCGGCGACGAGCGCGTTGTCCTGGATGCGGACGCCGTGGTGGACCTCGAACCGCTCGCGCAGCCCGCGCAGGATCGAGATCGCGTCCTCCACGTCCGGCTGCTCGACCAGGACGGGCTGGAATCGCCGCTCGAGCGCAGCGTCCTTCTCGATGTACTTGCGGTACTCGTCGAGAGTCGTCGCGCCGATGCAGTGCAGCTCGCCGCGCGCGAGCATCGGCTTCAGCATGTTGCCGGCGTCCATCGCACCCTCGGCCTTGCCCGCGCCGACGATCGTGTGCAGCTCGTCGACGAAGAGCAGGATCCGCCCCTCGGCCTCCTTGACCTCGTTGAGGACGGCCTTGAGCCGCTCCTCGAACTCGCCGCGGAACTTCGCGCCGGCGACGAGGGCGCCGAGGTCGAGCGCGAACACGGTCTTGTCCTTCAGCCCCTCGGGGACGTCGCCACGGACGATCCGCTGGGCGAGACCCTCGACGATCGCCGTCTTGCCGACGCCGGGCTCGCCGATGAGCACCGGGTTGTTCTTGGTCTTGCGTGACAGGATGCGGATCACGCGCCGGATCTCTTCGTCGCGGCCGATCACCGGGTCGAGCTTGCCCTTCCGGGCGGACTCGACGAGGTCCTGGCCGTAGCGCGACAGCGCTTCGTAGGTCTGCTCCGGGTTGGCGCTCTGCACGCGCTGGTGCCCGCGCACTTCCTTGAGCGCGTGGAGGAATCGGTCGTGCGTCACCTGGAACTGCTGGAGAACCCGACCCGCTGGAGTCCCCTGACCCTCGCCGAGCACGGCCAGCACGATGTGCTCCACGGAGACGTACTCGTCCTGCATCCGCTTCGCGTGGCGCTCGGCCTCGGTCAGCACGCGGGCGAGGCGCTGGGACAGGAAGATCTTCCCCGCCTCGTAGCCCGGTCCCGAGACCGACGGCTTCTTGCGGAGCTCTGCCTCCAGCGCGGATGCGAACGGTCCGCGCGCGACGTCCATCTTCGCGAACAGCCGCGCGACGAGTCCTTCCTCCTGCTCGACGAGCGCGAGCAGCAGGTGCTCGCAGTCGACCTCCTGGTGTCCGAACGTCACCGCGCGCTGCTGCGCCTGGCTGACCGCTTCCTGGGACTTCTGGGTGAGTCGATTCAGATCCATGTCTCCCTCCTGTCTTGGTGGACTCGCGACGCGCGGCGTCTTCCGGTTCAGCCCCTCGGCCGGAACCCGGATCGATCCCGCAACTCCTCGAACAACCGCTTCTCCTCTTCCGTCAGCCCCTTCGGGACGACGATCCGCACGCGGACCAGGAGGTCGCCGCGGACGCCACCGCCGCGCGGCATCCCGAGCCCCCTGAGCCGCAGGGTCTGACCGCCGTCACATCCGGCGGGGATCTTCAGCGCGACGACTCCGTCGAGGCTCTCGACCTCGACCGACGCGCCCAGCGCTGCTTCCCACGGCGCGACGGAGACCGTCGTCCGAAGGTCTGTGCCATCGATGTCGAAGCGCGGATCGCGCTCGAGCCGGACGCGGAGGAAGAGGTCTCCGGCCTGACCTCCCGGCCCTCTGGCCGGCCCACCCTGCCCGGCGAGCCGGACGCGGGTGCCGTCCGTCGTGCCCGGCGGAATCCGGACCTCGAACGTGCGCCGCTGGCCGTCGCTCGCCTGGAGCGAGACGGGCTTCGCTTCGCCACGCGCCAGCTCGGCGAGCGTCAGCGTGATCTCCGCCTCCATGTCCTCGCCGCGACCCGCCCGGGTACGGCCCCGGCCGCCGCCGCGGAACGGGTCCTCGAACCCGGCTCCACCCGCGCCGAAGCCTCCGGACCTCCCGAACAGCATCGAGAAGAAGTCCGAGAAGTCGGCGGAGCCGCCCTGGAAGTCGAAGTGCATCCCGCCCCGACCGAAGCCCGGCGGCGGCTCGAACGCCTGCCCGTTCGCGAAGCCGGGTCCGAGCGCGTCGTAACGAGCCCTCTTCTCGGGGTCCTTGAGGACCTCGTGGGCCTCGTTGATCTCCTGGAAGCGGGTGACCGCGTCCGACTCCTTCGAGACGTCGGGGTGGTACTTCCGCGCGAGCTGGCGGTACGCCTGCTTGATCTGTTCCGGCGTCGCGCTCCGCTCGACGCCCAGGATCTCGTAGTAGTCCTTGAACTGCACGCTCACTGCCGACCTCCCGTCGCGGGATCGGGGCCCCCTGTGCACGCCGCGTGCCGTGGTGATAACTTTCCACAGAGAATCCTTAAGTCCATTATTGACAGCATTTTAGTTTTCCACACCGAGCCTTGGCCACGCAGTGGCAGCGCCTTTTTGGCAGTCTCTCGCGCGGCTCCAGGGCTGCTCCCTGCAATTGATGCCATTCTGGCACCCCCCACAGGGTCGAGCCCCCCGCCGACCCGCACCACCCGCCCCGAGGACACGGGATCGACCGACCGGCAGCCCACGGAGAACGGGAGGCTCAGGGACGAAATGCGCGGAGGGCGGGACCCAGGAGTGGTTCCCGCCAGCCGCGGAGAGGGCGCTCCTCCGTGGATCCACGATGGGCCCTGAGCAGCTCCTCGGACGTCGCGAGCAGCGCCTCGGGAAGCCCGGTTTCCTCCGCGAGCCCCTGGACCACGGCGCGCATCGCGTCGACGACCAGCTTCTCGTCCCGGTCCGGCGGGAGCTCGAGGGACGGGATCGCCGCGTGGGAGCCCGCTCCGGCGATCGCCAGCAGAGCGGCGACCTCGGCGCCGTGCCGCTCGATCCGGAACCCACGGAGCCGCTCGAGCCCACCCCGGTCCCGCGGGCGGTGACGCGCGACCTGCAGCAGGACCTCGTCTTCGAGGACCCGCCGCCGGGGCCGATTGGCCGCGCGGGCCGACCGCTCACGCCAAGCGGCGAGCTCCCTGAGGACCGGCAGATCGGAGAGGGGCGCTCGCTGCCAGCCGCGGACCCGACGCCACGCGAGCGAGGGATCCAGGTCGGGCGCCGCGGCGGCCTCCACCAGCGACCGACTGTCCTCGAGGAACCAGTCCCGCCGACCCGCTCGCTCGAGCCCTGCGGCGAGATGATCGACGAGCCGGCGGAGGTGCCGGACGTCGTCCGCCGCGTAGCGGAGCGCAGCCTGGGGGAGCGGCCGCGCGGACCAGTCGGTCCGCGCCCAACCCTTGTCGAGACTGATGCCGGCGACGCCCTCGAGGAGCGGGCCGTAGCCGATCGACGGGCCATGCCCGACGAACGCGGCCGCGAGCTGCGTGTCGAAGACCGGGCCGAACGCACCGCCGAGCAGGGGACGGAGGACGGCGAGGTCGTTCTCCGCGGCGTGCAGGATCTTCAGGACCTCCGGACTCCGGACGAGATCGAGCAGCGGCGACAGATCGATACCGGGTGCCAGCGGATCGACGCACGCGACGCCTCCGGCCCAGCCGACCTGGATCAGACAGAGTCGCGGGAAGTAGGTCCGCTCGTTCGAGAACTCGGTGTCGACGGCCAGCCAATCGACGCTCGCGAGTTCGGCCGCGAGCGCACGGAGGTCCGACGATGTCCCGACCCAGCGCAGCTCAGCCATGGCAGCCGCCTCGCGCCGACCGGACGGTTCCTGCGTCGATGTCGACAGCCGGGGTCAGACGCGGACCTCATCCTCGACGGCGGACTGCGCGCGCGCCCCGGCACCACCGATCCGGGGCTCGACCTCGTCCGCGAGGAAAGCATCGACCTGCTCCGGCGCCCGACCGACGAACCGGGCGGGATCCAGGAGCTCGGGAAGCAGCTCCCGGACCGGGGCGAACGCAGGGTCCGCGGCGATCAGCTCGAGCAGGGGGTTCGGGACGCCCTCCATCTTCACGCGCCGAGCCGCCTCGCGGCTGTGGACGCGGATCACTTCGTGCAGCTCCTGCCGGTCACCCCCCGCCCGGACTCCTGCCATCAGGATCTCCTCGGTGGCGAGGAACGGAAGGCTCTCGGCGAGCTTGCGCTCGATCACCTTCGGGTAGACGACGAAGCCGCGCGCAACGTTCTCGACCAGCATCAGGATGCCGTCGATCGCGAGGAAGCTCTCGGGGATCGCGATGCGACGCACGGCGGAGTCGTCGAGCGTGCGCTCCAGCCACTGCGTCGCCGCGGTCTGGGCGGACGTGTCCGCCGCGGCGATCACGTAGCGGGCGAGCGCGTTCATCCGCTCGCAGCGCATCGGGTTCTTCTTGTAGGCCATCGCCGAGCTGCCGATCTGCTTGGACTCGCTCGGCTCCTCGACCTCGCCTTCGTGACTGAGGAGACGGACGTCGTTCGCGAGCTTCGACGCCGTCTGAGCGATGCCGCTCAGGCACTGGTGGATCGTCCAGTCGATCTTGCGCGTGTAGGTCTGACCGCTGACCGGGATCGACTTCGAGAACCCGATCGCCTCGCAGACGAGCCGGTCGAGCTCGACCACCTTGTCATGGTCGCCGTCGAAGAGCGCTAGGAAGCTCGCCTGTGTGCCGGTCGTGCCCTTCACGCCGCGCGCCGGCAGCCAACCGATGAGCCGACGTACCTCGTCGAGGTCGATCAGGAGGTCCTGGATCCAGAGCGTCGCGCGCTTGCCGACCGTGGTCGGCTGCGCGACCTGGAAGTGCGTGTAGCCAAGACAGGGCTGCGCGCGCCACGAGGCCGCGAACGCGGCGAGCGCGTCGATCGCGCGGACGAGGCGCGCCTCGACCGCCTGGAGCGCGCGCCGGTAGATCATCAGGTCACCGTTGTCGGTGACGAAGCAGCTCGTCGCGCCGAGGTGGATGATCCCCTTCGCGTCCGGCGCCAGCTCGCCGTAGTGGTGCACGTGGGCCATCACGTCGTGGCGCAACTCCTTCTCGAGGGCGGCGACGCGGTCCCAGTCGAACTCCTCTCGGACCGACTCCAGCTGCGCGATCTGCGCGTCCTCGATCGGCAGACCGAGCTGCCGCTCCGCCCGCGCCAGCGCGATCCACAGCTCACGCCACGCTCCGTGGCGGGCAGCCGGAGAGAACAGGCGGGCCATCTCGCGGCCCGCGTAGCGCTCGATCAGGGGATGGTCGAAACGGTCGCCGCGGTCGGTCATCGGCGACGTTCTAACCGAGCCCGAGCGTAGGTTCGACGCCGCGAGACCGAAGCTGTCCTCCCTGCATGACACCGGTGGCCTTCGCGCGGTCCAGCGCGGCGACCCCCGAGGACTGCGCAGCGGGCTGGAGTGGAGCGAACGCCGTGTCCCAGGCGTTTCTGGAGCGCGCGGCACAGCTCTCGCATGGAGCCCGATCATGTTCCTCCGACCGATCGCGTTGTTCGTCCTCGCCGGGGCCTGCCTGGCCACTTCCGCCGCTGCCCAGCGCTTCGACCGTGGCCCCGTGCTGCGGATCGGGCTCGGCGGCATCCAGGTCGAGCTCGGTTCGTGCGCACCGCGCGGACACTACGAGTCGCGGATGGAGCGCGTCTGGGTGCCCGGCTGCGAGCGCGTCGTCCAGGTCCCGGCCCGCTTCGCGTGGCGTCGCGACTCCTGCGGACGCCGGACCAGGGTCTGCGTCGAGCCCGCGCGGACCCGGATCGTCCGCGAGCCAGGGCGCTACGAGTGGCGCGAGAGGCGCGTCTTCGTCGCCCACCGCTGACGCGCGCGAAGCGACACGACCGCGCCCCGATGCATCCTGTCGACGGCTGCGGAAGCCCGCCCCACGCTCACATCGATTCGACCACCGCCGAGGCCGCTGCGAGCGGCGCAGCGGCGATCGTCCAGCGGAGCGCCCAGCGCGCGGACTCGCGCACCCAGGTCGCAGCTCCCGCACAGGCGAGCGCGCCCGATGTGTCCGTGATCCAGTCGAAAACCGACGGCGTGCGGCCCGGGACGAAGGACTGGTGCACCTCGTCGACGGCCCCGTAGGCGGAGGCCAGGATCACCGCGGCGACGAGACGACGACGACCCGGCTCCCTCAGCCCGACGTGGATGAGGACCGCGAGCGTGCCGAAGACCACGCCGTGGGCGGTGTTCGACAGCAGGACTCCCCACCAGCCGAGTTCGAGTCCGGTGTCGATGCGTGACAACGACGACAGCCACCAGATCGCCGCCGCGAGGGAGAGCGCCGGCAGCCAGCGGAGTGGCCAGGACCGCGCCGACCAGAACTCGGCCATCGACGAGAGCCGCGCGATCATCGGAGCGCGCGAGACTTCCGACCCGAGAGCCGCAGCCCACGGTCACCGACCGCATCGACACGCACATCCTCGAGCCCATCGGCGATCAGGAACAGCCCGCGGCCGCGCTCGCTGTCGAGCGGCGGACGCCCTTCCGAACACGCCCGGAGCATCACGTCCAGCTGGGACACCAGTTCCGCGGGCGCAGAGGGATCGACGAACTCGAACCGGACAGCTTCGTCATCGACCTCGACGTGCAGGCGGAGCACGTCCGCCGCCTCGCGATAGGACGCACCATGCTCGATCGCGTTGTTGACGATCTCGTCCGCGACGAGGACCAGCTGGTCGACCGCCTCTTCCGCGACCCCGCACGCCTCGAGGCTCGCGCGCAGATCGGCGCGCAGGAAGCGCACCTGGCCGACATGGGGCAACACCTCGAGGTCGAACGCCGTCAACCGACGACCTCGGTCAGCAGGGAGAGATCGAGAGCGGGTGCCGAGTGGGTCAACGCTCCGATCGAGATCCGATCGACGCCAGCCCGGGCGTAGGCGGCCACGGTGTCGAGCCTGACGCCGCCCGAGACCTCCAGGCCAACTTGCCGCCCAAGACGCGCGGCCTCGCGGCGCACTGCCTGGATCGCCCCGTCCAGCTCCTGGCCGAGCGGGAAGTTGTCGAGCATCACCACGCCAGCCCCGCCGCGCACCGCGGCGACGGCCTCCTCGAGGTCGCGCGCCTCGGCGACGACCGCGCGACCGCCGGGCGACCCAGCGACCGCGCGGGCCACGACCGCCTCGTAGGATTCCGGAGCCGCGCAGGCGAAGTGGTTCTCCTTGAGCAGGACCTGGTCGTAGAGGCCGATCCTGTGGTTGACCCCTCCGCCGAGCGCGACCGCACGCTTCTCGAACGCGCGGAGGCCGGGCGTGGTCTTCCGGGTGTCCAGGATCGACGCACCCGTGCCAGCCACGCTGTCCACGAACCTGCGGGTCAGCGTCGCCACACCCGACAGCCGCTGCATGAAGTTGAGTGCGGTCCGCTCCGCGGCCAGAAGCCCCGCAGCGTCCCCCGCGATCTCCAGCACGATGTCGCCCGGTCGCACTTCGTCGCCGTCCTGGCGACGGTGCGTCAGGACCACGCCGGAGTCGCAGGCCCTGAACACCGCGCACGCGACGTCCAGCCCGGCGAGCACGCCGATCGCCTTCGCCACGATCTTCGCACTCGCGCGGCGCGGGCCGGTGAGCGCCAGCTCCGTCGTCACGTCGACGCCCCCAGGACCGAGGTCCTCCCAGAGCGCCAGCCGGACGGCGGCGTCGATCTGCTGCGGTTCGATCGTCATGCGGCGCGTCAGGCTAACCGATCCGGGATCTCCGCCCGAGAGCCCGCTCAGTCGCCGATCCCGAACGCACGGACACGAGCGACCAGTCCCGGTCCGATCCCGGGAACCCGTCTCAGCGCGTCGACCGACCCGAACGGACCACCGCGCACGCGCTCGAGCACGATCGCAGCCGCGAGTTCGGGCCCGACCCCGGGCAGGAGCTGGAGCTCGGCCACCCGCGCCCGGTCCAGGTCCAGATGGTGCCCCCCCACGACGCAGGATCTCGGATGCGCGAGCCGATCGACCTCCCGGGCGACGAGGAACGTCAGCTGGACGCAGGTCAAACCGGCCCAGATCCCGGCGAAGAGCCGCCGGCGCGACGGCTCGAGTTGGATCGACTCCACCATCACCCTCCTCCCGGCAGCAGAGTGTGGCCGAGCCCCCCGGAGGGCGCGCTGGCAGCGCCGCAGAATCCGACGGTGCAGGCCCCGGTCGTTCCCGTCACGACCTCGGAAGCAACGGAGCGGCCGGGGGCCCGTCAGCTCTTCGGGCTGGACTTGCCGTCCTGCGCTCGGACCGAACCACCCCGACGCAGCGGGTCGGAGACGCGATCGAAGGACTCTCCGCGTCGCATCCCCCTGCTGAGCTGGACGTCGCCGCGCGAGGCCGCACCCTTCACCTCGTTGTCCTCTGCGAAGAAGACGTCGAGTTCGTCGGCCTCGATGCCGTCCTCCGATTCCACGCGCCGGACGGACTGGAATCGCTCGACCTCGGGCTCCGCCGGATCGACACCTTCGTCGAGGTCGCCGTCTTCGCCCCGGACCACGGTCAGGTAGCGACGCATCGCGAGATCGCAGGCATCGGTCAGATCCTCTTCGTGGACGATCTCGACGACGCCGTGACCGGGAACCACGGCACGCAGGCGCCGCGAGTTCCGCTCCAACCGGAGGATCGTCGTGCCCTGGCAGCGCCAGGTCCGCGCGAACCGCTCCGCATCCTGCGTGAGCTCCGGATCCAGACACTCCAGCAGCTCGGCCAGCTGCTCGCAGCGCTTGCCCACCTCGGACCCTTCGGCGGCGGCGAGGCGCACGTCGCCTCCCGCACCCAGCACGCGGGCGACCCCGATGTGGTGCACGCCATCGAGGACCATCCCCTCGATCCGGAACGCCGACACGTCGACCGGCGAGCGCCCCCCGGCCGCCGAGATCTGCGCGAGCAGCGCGAGGCGATCCAGGCAGGATGCGGTGAACTCGAAGCCGACCACGAAGACCCGCGCCGCGAGGTCCAGACGCACGCCGTCCCCATCGAGGATCGGCGTCAGCATCGACGCGTTGCGCGCGAACCAGTCGCAGGCCTCGGCGATCCGCGCGGGGATACAGCGGTCCTGCTCGATCTGGGCGACGAAGAACAGCACCGGCGCGCCGACCGCGTCCGCACCGACTGCATCGATGACGAGCCCTTCTTCTGAGGACCCGCCCCGACCCGCCGGGCCGAGACCCGCGTGCAGGACGAGCTCCCGCCGGATGACACGGAGCCCGTGCTCCAGACGCTCGGGATCCTTGCGGATCGCCTCCCAAAGGCCGTCCGCCGTACGCGGGAGTATCGGTCCTGCGATCATTCCACCTCCGTCGTCACCCGCCCAGGTGACAGGGCACCGCCAAGCGCCCATCGAGCGGGCATTCCATCCGACCGCAAGCTCCGTTGCAAGCGGGAGGCGACGGGCACGACGTCGCTCACACGCGCCCGAACGTCACCGCGCGCCGCTCCTCGACGCGGCAGAGCGCGACGGCCACTGCGTCGGTCGCATCCGCAGGACCATCGATGCCGGCCACGCCGAGCGCCTGCACCGCCATCCGCGACACGGCCTCCTTCGACGCTGCTCCATGGCCGGCGACGCGGCGCTTGATCCGTGCGGGCGGGTATTGGTGGACGACGAGTCCGCTCCGGTGCGCAGTCGCCAGGACCACACCGCGCGCCTCTCCGATCCGCAGCGCCGACTGGACGCTCTTGCCGCAGAACGCCTCTTCGAGAGCGACCTCGTGCGGCGCGAAGCGCTCGATCCATGACTCGAGTTCGGTGACCAGCCGCGAGAGCCGGTCGCCCACCGAGGCGCTGCGACCCAGTCGGACCGCTCCGGCCTCGACGAGCCGGACCCGCCCCTCGCCGCCGCCAGCTCGGACCAGGTTCGAAGCCCGGAGCGCCATCGGCGCCTCCGCGGAGGGCGCGCGGCGCGCCCGCGCTTCCTCGACCTCGACGCAGGCGAAGCCCACGACCAGGGTCCCGGGGTCGATCCCGAGGATCCGCAACGCGCCCATGAGGGCGGGAGCATACGCGGCCGACCGCGTCGAATCGCGCCTCCGACACAGCTACGCTCCGACCCGTGAAGGTCGCGTTCCTGCTCCTCGCCTCCGGCCGCGGCACACGGCTCGGCGCCGATGTCCCGAAGGCGTACGTCCAGGTCGCGGGCACGCCGATCTGCGTGCGGAGCCTCGCACGGCTGCGGTCTGCCGCACCCGATGCGGTCAGCATCCTCGCCGCCCATCCGGACGATCGCGCGCCCCACGTGTCCGCGCTGGAACCTCGACTCCGCGAGCTGGGCCTCGTCGCGGTCGTCGACGGCGGAGCGACACGACAGGACTCGATGCGCCGCGCGCTCGCCGCCGTCCCGGCCGACGTCGAGGTCGTCGCGGTCCACGACGCCGCCCGCCCCTTCGCCCCGATCGCGGCAGTCCGCGAAGTGCTGGACACCGCCAGGGACGAGGGGGCCGCCCTGCTCGCGATCCCGTCTCCCGACACCCTGAAAGAAGTCGGCCCTGGGCACGCAGTGCGACGCACCATCGACCGGTCGGTCGTCTGGTTCGCGCAGACGCCGCAGGCCTTCCGCCGAGACGTCCTCGAGCGCGCGCTCGAGCACGCCGAACGGACCGGCTTCGACGGCACGGACGACGCCTCGCTCTGCGAGCACGCCGGAATCCCGGTCTACGTGGTGCCCGGCGACCGCCGCAACCTGAAGGTCACGACACCCGACGACCTCGTGCTCGCCGAGGCCATCGCGCGCCTCGAGGACCCCACACCCCCGCGATGAAAGACCTACCCCGCATCGGCCTCGGAGTCGATCTGCACCGCCTGGAGCCCGGGCGACCCTGCGTGCTCGGCGGCGTCGAGATCCCGTGCGACGTCGGACCCGCCGGGCACTCGGATGGCGACGCGATCCTGCACGCGGTCTGCGACGCGGTGCTGGGCGCCGCCGGTCTCGACGACCTCGGCACGCTGTTCTCCGACCGCGACCCGGCGAACAAGGACCGCGACTCGGCCTCGTTCTGCCACGAGGCGCTCCGTCTCTGCCGCGCCGAAGGTCTGCGCGTCCTCTCCCTCGACGTCGTCGCCGAGTGCGAGAAGCCGAAGCTGATCCCGCACCGCGCGGCGATCCGCGCCCGTATCGGCGCGCTGTTCGACGTCGATCCGACGCGCGTCAACGTGAAGGGCAAGACCGGCGAGAAGCTCGGCCCGATCGGCCGCGGCGAGGCGATCCGCACGACCGCGGTCGCGCTGCTGGGCCCCGTCGACTGACGCGCGACCGCGCGTCACTGCAGATCCTGGAGCTCGATCAGCCGGCGGTAGACCCCGCCCCTCTCGACGAGCTCCTCGTGCCGCCCGCGCTCGACCACCTTGCCCGCCTCGAACACGAGGATCTGGTCTGCGTCCCGGATGGTCGACAGCCGGTGGGCGATCACGAACGACGTCCTGCCCTTCCGCAGGTTGCCCAGCGCGCGCTGCACCGCCTCCTCGCTCTCCGAGTCGAGCGCGGACGTCGCCTCGTCGAGGAAGAGCACCGCCGGGTCCCGGACGATCGCGCGCGCGATCGTGATGCGCTGCATCTGGCCGCCGCTCAGGTTGCTGCCGCGCTCGCCGACCGCCGTCTCGTAGCCGCGCGGCAGGCTCTCGACGAAGTCGTGGATCTGCGCGGCCTTCGCCGCCTCGACGACCTCCTCCATCGTCGCGTCCGGACGGCCGTAGCGGATGTTGGCGAGGATGGTCGTGTTGAAGAGGAACGGCTGCTGGACGACCATCGCCGTGTGCGCCCGGTAGCTCGCGAGGTCGATCTCGCGCAGATCGACGCCATCGATCAGCACCCGGCCGGCGACGGGGTCGTGGAAGCGCGCCAGCAGGTCGATCATCGTCGACTTGCCGGCCCCCGAGGGACCGACGAACGCCACCGTCGAACCCGGCTGGACCGCGAAGGACACGCCCCGCAGCACCGGCTCGTCCTCGTAGGAGAACGCGACGTCCTCGACCCGGATGTCGCCCGTCACCCGCTCGATGCGGCGGAGTGCCGAACCGTCGGCGAGCGCCGCATCCGGACGCTCGGCGAGGAGCTGGTCGATCGCGACCATCGCGCCCGCCGACTCCATCGCGGTGTTCCAGATCCGCACCAGCCGCTTCACGTGCTGGTAGGTGGTCGAGATCGGGACCAGGATGACGCCGATGTCCCCGATGGTCTTCGGACCATCGATCAGCAGCCATCCCATCACCAGGATCATGCCGACGAAGCCGACCTGGTAGCCGACGAAGACCATGCCCTGGGACCGCCCCTTCGCCTTCAGCATGCGGACGGTGCGCTGGAGGTAGGTCTGGTTGTTCCGCTCGAACTCGGCGAGGCGCACGTCCTCGAGCCCGAACGCCTTGACGACCTTGATGCCCGACAGCATCTGGTTCATCGACTCGGTCGCGTCCCCCATCGCCGCGAGGCTGCCCGCCGACCTGCGGTGGACCTTCCGCCCGAGACGCAGCATCGGCAGCGCCATCAGCGGAATCGCCGGCAGGAACACCAGCAGCATCTCCGGCGCGAACATCCAGACGATCCCGATGTTCATCAGGATCATCAGCGGATCGACGATCAGGTGGTCGGAGATCAGCTCGAACGCGCGGCCCAGCACCGCGGTGTCGTTCGTCAGTCGCGAGATCAGCTCGCCCATCCGCCGCTTGCCGAAGAAGCGGAGCGGCAGCCGGAGGACGTGTGCGGCGAGCTCGTCGCGCAGGCCGACGACGACCTTGGTCGAGAAGTAGCGCGACAGGAGCGTCGCCGTGTAGATCGCCAGACCACCGAGGATGCCCGCGACGGCGGCGAGGCATGCGCAGGCGACCACCACGGCCTTGCTGTGCGCGTCGCCCTCGAACGACAGCCCGAGGAACGCCGCCAGGCCGTCCGCGAACTCGCCGAAGCCCTGGGTGAACCGGACCGCGAAGTCCAACTCGACGCCGTCGGGCAGCCCCGTCCCACCCGAGCCGACCGCCGGCGACGGGGCGATCGTGTCGAACAGCGGCTTCACGAGCACGAACGGCGCCTTCGTGAAGAACGCCTCGAGCGAAGCCGCCACGAGCGCGCAGGCGACGAGAGCCTTGTTGCGGGCGACGCCGCGGCCCACGCAGCGGACGAGGGCCCGCATCGAGGCGCGGCGGGCGCTGGCCTCGTCACGCGGCGATTCGGGCGTCGTCTGGGCTTCGGTCGTCATCGCGGCCTCGGGCCGCGGATTGTGCGCCGACGACGGCGCGCAGGGAACAACCGAGCTGCAGCGATCCGTCGGCGCCGCGGGCAGAGCCGGCGCGCGCGGGGTCGACGAGAGCCCGTGGCAGGATCGAGCTGCGGGTCAGGCTGCGGCCCAGCGGCCGCAGCCGGGTCTCACCGTCAGCCCTCGACCTTGGCGCGGTCGACCACGCCGTTCGCCCACTGCAGGAAGCGGTAGCTCAGGTAGTCCTGGCGGACCAGCTCGCGGGTGCGCTCGTCGGCGATCGTCGGCTTGGAGCGCGGCGGCGTGCGGTTGTTGATGCGGGCGATGAACGCCGCGTCCCAGATGCGCACGGGGCCGATCACCTGGCCGGGCTGCGCGTCGTAGAAGAGCTGGTTGCCGAGCGAGTAGCCGAGCAGCAGGTCCGAGAACTCGCTCTCGCGCATCGCCTGACGCAGCTGGTTCAGCGACTTGGAGCCGAGACGGCCCTTCTCCTTGTCGGTCGCGTAGTACTCGCCGCGGTCGCGGAGCACGTCGTCGAACTTCGCGCCTCCCTCGATCTCCTTCATCGCGGCTTCGGCACGCTCCATCGCGTCGGCGAGGCCGTTCGGCCGCCATGCGCCGGTCTTCAGGTCCCGGGCGTAGAACTGGATCAGGTCGACGTTGACCTGACCGTCCGAGAAGAACGCCTGGAACTTGTCGGCGTGCGCCTGCAGCGCGTCGTCGTTGATCTCGTCGGCGATCATCCGCTCGAAGCTGCGGATCAGGCGCCAGCGCTGCCGGAACGCTTCGAGGCTCGGGTAGCCCTTGAACGCGGTCGCGATGACTTCGACGTTGAACGGCGTGTCGTCGTAGGGCTTCCGATACTCCTGGAAGTCCGCGCGGAACGTCTCGTCGTCGATGTAGGCACCCGCCTTGACGAGCTCCTGCTTCAGGGCTTCCCGCACCACCACTTCGGCGACGGCGCGCTCGAGGTCCTGCTCGTAGAGCCCGGACTCCATCTGCTGGAACGCGTCCTCGGTGCTCCAGGTCTGGTCGTTGACCTGCAGGCAGTGCTGGGGATCGAGGCCGTCGGCCGGGAAGCGGATGTCCGCCCAGCTCTTCAGCTGCTTGATCACCCAGTTGCGGCAGAGCTGCAGCCAGAACGGCGGCAGGTCGCGCGGCTTGTTGGTCTCCGGGTCGAACGAGGCCTTCTCGATGTTCTCCCAGAACTGCTTGCCGTCACCGCCGGTGGCCGAGGCCATGATCGCCTCCTTGGTGATCAGCGGCCACTCGTTGGCCGGCCCGGGGAAGAACACGCGGTCGAACAGCTTGGTCTGCTTGCGCTGGGACAGGAACCGCTCGCGGTCCATCCCGAACTGCGCGCGGATCGCCTGCCAGAACTCGACGCCCGGGTTCTGCAGACGGAACTGCTCGACGACTCCGGCGACGTCCGCGATCACCTCGTCATCGGTGATCTCGAAGTCCTTCGCGTCGCGCCCGGAGGCGACCAGCTGCTGGATCTCCTGCGCGACGAACAGCTCGGCGATCTTCGCCTCGACCGTCTTGGCGCCGACCAGGAAGATCGCTTCGCGGCGGAACCGGTCCGGGGAGACCTCGACGCCGTTGACCTTCATCGGCCGGATCGCCTGGCTCCGGACCTGGAGCGTCTGGTCCTTGGTGGCCTGGATCTCGGCGAGGAGCTTCTGGATCTCCTGGGCGCTCTCTTGGGCTGCGGCGGTGCCGGCGACGGGAACCGCCCAGCAGGCGGCGGCGAGGACCGCGACTGCGAGCGCACGGCCAGGACGTGGGGTCGTTTGGATCGACATCGGATTGGCGCTTTCGGGGCGCGGGAGCATAACCGCGTGCGGGAGGGATTCGCAGGCCGGACGGCCGGGATGGACGAGCGAACCGGAACAAGACTCCGCGCTCCTCCCTCCGATCGGCACATCGCCCGGCCAGCCTGAGGGCGACCGACACGGAACGGCCGCTCCGACCGGATGCTCGCGTTGCGGAGGGGAGGGGACCCGGGGCACCCGCACAGCTAGGATGCGGACCGATGTCCAGCTACGAGCCGCGCACGATCGCCTTCGGGGCCGAGGTCCTCCACGCGCCGATTCCGATCCGACCGGACGCCGTCCAGCGCGTCCACAACGAACTCTTCCAGCGCCCCGAGCTGGCCTACCAGAACTTCCAGGTGGCGGCCGACGGCGTCCACCTGACCAACCCGGCGATCACTCCCGGCCAGATCTCGAGCGCGAGCTTCCTGCCAGACCGCGTGGTGTTCCGCGAAGAGCTCCGCAGCACGACGATCGAGGACTTCGCGGCGCGCGTCGTCAACGCGGTCGGGATCGCCTACCAGACTCTGAGCATCCCCCAGACGGTCGGGCGCCAGTTCTGGGCGCGGACGCTGGTCGCACCGCAGCACGTCAAGGACAGCCGCACCTTCGTCGCCGAGCGGCTCCTCGCTGGCGGTGGCGAGGCGCTCGCGGGCTTCGGACGCCCGCTCCACTCGGTCGGGCTCCGCATGTCGTTCCCGTCGACCGAGCCGCAGCAACCGGCGCTCAACCTCCGGATCGAACCCTGGGTCCAGGAACCGCGCTCGCTCTGGCTCGAACTGGTCGGCCAGTACGGGACCCAGATCCCGAGAGAGCAGCTTCCCGAGCTGTCGAACGGGCTGTACGCGACCTACCGATTCCTCACCGGCCCTGCGCTCGACTACGTCGCGCGGTTCGACGTCCCGTGACCGCTCCGATCCGGACCCGCCGATACGCCTCCCGGGATCGGGGGCTCGTGGGGCTCCTGGCTCTCGGAGCACTGCTGACGTCCTGTGGGGACGGCGCGGCCGAACCGGCGGCGCCAGGACTCCCCGAGGGCGTGATCGCGTCGTTCGACGCGGGCCGGATCGTCGTGCGCTCGACAGACGTGGATCCCCTCCTCGCCTACCTCGAGGAGCTCGACCCGACGATGGGGCGGAAGTACCGGTTCCGCGAGCTGCTCGACCAGCACCTGCTCCCGCTCCTGCTGGCTCGCGACGCGTTCCCGACCGAGAGGGCCTACGCGCTCGGCGCGGCGCGCTCCCTCCGGGAAGTGGCCGACAACTCGCTCGAGCTCCAGCGCAAGGGCGTCCTGGTCGGCGGCGAGGCCCCGGAGCAGCCCTTCGCCCGGAACGACCTGCCGATGCCGGTCGCCGACTTCGCGTTCCGCCCCGAGAACCTCGGCGCGGTCAGCCCGCCGATCGAGACCGCGGACGGCTACTTCCTGGTCGCGCCGCTCGACCTCGAGCCCGGCCTGACCCCGGTCGCCGACCGGGCGCGGATCTTCGTCGTCCGCTATCCGACGCACGCGGCAGAAGACTTCGATCGCTGGCTCGCCCCTGCCAAGGCCGCGCTCGCCAACCGCCTCGACGGTGTGGATCCCCAGTTCGCCGACGCGCTTCCCCGGTGGATCCGCGCCGTGCGGTGACCGCTGTCACCCGAGGCCCCGACCTTCGTTCCCATGCACGATCTGACCCTGCGCCTCCTCTGCCTCCTGGGCCTGTGGATGACCACAGCCCAAGCCCAGGAACCGAAGGTCGAGCCTCCGACCTGGCCCGAACTCTCGTCGAAGCAGACGGAGGCGGCGAAGCTCGCACTCCGTCGTCTCGGGGATGAGGACGAGGAGGTCGCGGACGCAGCCGAGGCCGAACTCGTGGACTTCGGCCCCGCGATCGCCCCGATGCTCCTGACTCGCCTCGCGGACCGCCGCCCCCAGCACGAGGACGTGCTCGCGCGCGTGCTGCACCGCGTCGTGCCCGCGTCGCACGCGCCGCTGATCGCCGACAAGGCCGCGGCGAAGGCCGTGCCGGTGCGCTCGTTCGCGGTCGAGTACCTCGCGGGGCTCGGCGACACGACCTACCGCCCGGTGTTCGAGAAGGCACGCAAGGACAAGGACGAGGGTGTGGCGTTCCGCGCGGTCCTGGGTCTCGCCGGACTCCGCGATCGCGACGCACTCCTCGAGCTCCTCGGACTCTGCGAGACGCTCGAGTGGCGTGACGTGATGTCGCTGATCCAGACCGGACTCGCGCACGCGCGGGACGCCGAACTCACCGACGCGCTGGTGAAGGCGATGCCGCGCGACGACGAGCGCCGGGTCGTGACCGGGCTCCGACTCCTCCGGTCCGTGGCGCCCAAGGAATACGCGGGCGTGATCGCCACGTGGCTCGACGCCGAGCAGCACGCGGTCAAGAAGGAGGCGATCAACACGCTCCGCGCCGTCGTCGACGGAGACCGCCCGCTCGAGAACCTGTCCGTGTTCCAGGCGATCGACCAGGCCAAGAAGTGGAAGGAGCGGATCCGATGACGGCCCCGGCGATCCGGACGCTCGGCGTCCTGTTGACCCTGCTCGCGGCGACCGGCCTCCCCGCGCAGAAGGACCGCGACGTGCCGCGGTTCCGCATCGACCCGTACACGCGGAACGAGCCGAAGGCGCTCGAGAAGCTCGGCTATGTCAGCTACGCGCCGATCCCGTTCGGCCAGCGGGGCACCAAGGCGGTCACTTCCGAGGACATCGACACGCACCTCGACTACGCCGAGATCCTGTGGATCGAGACCGCGCACTTCCGGCTGGGCACGACCCTGGACAACTGGGCCGTCCCGCTCGACCCGGACACCAAGGCCAAGATCCGCGACGAGCTCACCCGCCTGAAGGAGCGCTCCGGCCTGTCGAAGGTCAACCCGAAGACCCGCGTCCTCGATCGCTGGCTGCGCGCCCATCTCTTCGCGCAGCGGCTCGAGGAGCACTACGCGGAGATGCTGACGTGGTTCGGGATGACCGACGCGGACTTCCCGGCCGACGCGGAGGCCCGCGCGAAGATGACCGGCCGCTACGCCGGCGAGGGCCCCTACCTGGGCCAGAAGGACAAGTATCTGTTCCTGCTCTTCGAGCGGAACACCACCTACCAGGACTACCTCCAGTCGTTCATCGGCCGGCGGACCGCTGGCGGCCAGCAGTGGAACTTCAAGGACGTCGACTCGCTGCTCTATGCGTGCGCAGCCGACAACCCGGAGGAGGACGGTCGGCTCAAGGACGACTCGGCGCTCCACGGCCACGTGGTCCACGCGCTGACCCACAACCTGATCAACGGGTTCCTCCACTACAACTACGACCTGCCCGTCTGGATGCGCGAGGGACCCGCGCACTGGTTCGAGCGCCGGATCTCGCCGCGGTTCAACTCGTTCACGCGGAGCGAGGGCGCTGCAATGCTCGAGAACCGTCAGTGGCGGTGGGAGCTCGAGACCCGCAAGCTCCTCGGCAACGACAAGTTCGCGCCGTTCACCGAGCTGATGAGCTGGCGTGACTTCGGCCAGATGGACTTCCCGGACCACGTGATGGCCTGGTCGCGCTGGGACTACCTGATGAGCCTCGGCAAGGAGCCGTTCGGCGTGCTGATGCAGAAGGCCAAGTCGCTCGTCGACCCGATGACGGGCGTGATGCGCGGCGACGTCGTCGAGGGCTGCCGCGAGGCGCTGCGCGAGGCCTACCAACTCTCGCCGCTGACGCTCGACGAGCGCTGGAAGGAGTGGGTGCTCGAGAACTACCCGACGCGGTAGGTCAGAGGACCGCGGCGCGCGTCCGGCGAGCGGCGGCCGTCGAAGGAGCGCCCGTGGGCGCTCGCATCCTGAACCTCGCTCCGACGGCTGTCCTGACGATCGGGCTCTGGTTCGCCCTCGCACACGGCGTCGCGGACGACCCCCGACGCACGATCGGCGTGCTCACGCTCGGGTGTGCGGTGTTCGCGTTCCTGCCCGCGGTGATGGCCTCCGCGATGGGGATCGTCAGCACGGTGCTCCTGGCGGTCCTGGGCCCGATCGCGATCGCAGCGCGCGTGGTCACCGGGCGGGAGACCGGCTTCGGTTCACTCGCCCACGGCATGTTCGATACCGCGTGGGCGGTCGTGCCCGGCTACGTGGACGCCCTCGCCAAGGTCCGTTCACTCCGCGTCTGGGGCTTCGTGCTCGGCTCCTACCTGGCGCTGCCGGCGCTGATCTTCACGCTGCCCACAGCTCCCTGACGCCCGCTCTGGCCGGGGGGACGAACGGCAGAGCGTCGGGGTCACGGCATCCACAGGATCGAGCGCCAGATCGGGAGGAGCGAACACAGCGAGGTCGCGACCCACTCGGGCGCCTCGTCCCCCATCTCTACCGCATCCTCCTTCGGGAGCTCTCGCACCAGGTGGAGCCAGTGCTCACCCGGCGTGTAGGTCTCGAAGTACTCCCGCATCTCCTGCGAGTTCGCGGAGCGGGCCCAGTAGAGCTTCTTCCAGTCGTGCATCCGCAGCGCGAAGCCGACCGGCAGCGCCTTCAGCATCGTGCACCACTCGACCATCGCGTCCTCGCTGCCGAGCAGGCGCTTCTTCAGGTTCTCGCCGTCCCACCACGCCTGCGGATGGATGCGCAGCGCCGCCTCGACGACCTGGTCGTCGACGCAGGCCTCGAGGACGGTCTGGATGTAGTGCGTCTCGGCGTCCTTCCCGAGCGCCTCGCCGAAGAACTTCGCCAGCTTCTTCCGCTCCTTGTCCGAGCGGCAGAGGTAGGCCCGCTGCTCGCGGACGCGGAAGCTGTTGAACGAGTAGGGATGGTGGATCCCCGCCTGCGACGACATGTCGTGGCCGAGCTCCTTGGCCCGTTTCTTCACGTCGTCGACGATCGACTTCAGCTTGCGCCGGACGGACAGGCGCAGCGCGTTGTACTCGGGGTCGTCCTGCCGATGCCGCTCGTAGGCGAGGAAGTCGCGGACGAGGAAGGGCTCGAGCTGGGTCTGCGCCATGGTGGGCCGCCGAACATAGCCGGACCCGGGCGGAGTTCGTATCCTCGCGCGCCGTGGCTCCCTCTCCGCTCTTTCGCTGTCTCGCGCTCGCGTGCGCGGCGCTCTTCCTGACCGCCTGCACCTCGGTCCCCGGCCTGACCGATCCCGAGGTCACGCTCTCGCCCCGCTACTACCTCTACAAGCCGAAGGGCTCGGCGCGGACCCAGTCGATCGACAACGGGCGCGTCGTCGAGAACGCCAAGCAGGATCTCGAGACGCTCGGCATGAGCCGGAGAGACGACGACTACGGCGGCGTGCTCGCGGTGGGGAACGGCTTCGAGGGCATCGAGATCGAGTACCAGAAGGTCGACCTCGACGACACGACGACCGGGATCCTGACCAGCGACTACGGCACGCTGCCGACCGGCATGGAGGTCTCGTCCGAGTTCGTGATGGACGAGATGCGGCTGTCCTACATCGCCGGGTTCCTCGACCGTGAGTACGACCTCGACGACGACAACTACGTCCGCGTCCGCGTCGGGGCAGGCGGTTCGCTGGTCCACCGCGAGGGACGCTTCAAGGTCTTCGAGGCCAACAGCGGACCCGCGTCCCAGAGCTTCAAGTTCTCGGACGGCGGCGTCGCCTACCTCTCGCTCCGGGCGAGGGCGGACTGGCGCGAGTTCTCCGCACAGATCGACTGGGACTACAGCCCGGACCTCGCGTTCGGCGGCGACTTCGACGGCAACGTCAGCGACCTCGAGGTCCTGTTCCGCTACGCGTTCGAAGCCCAGGACATCGATCTCCTCGCCGGATACCGGTGGTCGGAGCTGCAGATGACCGGCCGGGCGTCAGGCCTCCGCTACGACGCAGCGTTCGATCTGGCCGGCTACCTGCTCGGCCTCGAGTTCCGGTTCTGATCGGGAGACCGGGAGCGCCCGAGCCTCTCGACGCCCCGAAGCCTCACGAGCCGAGCAGCGCGAGCAGCTCTTCCATCGCCGCCCGGTCTTCCTGCTGGTTGCGCGCGCCGTAGGAGCCGACGAGGTTCCGCAGCATTCGCTGGAGCCACTGGCGGTGCGTCGCGACCGGGAGTGGCCCCTCGAACGCAGTGCCGGAGATCTCGCGCACCCGCTCGAGCGCCTCTTGGTTGCCGAGCGCGCGACCGCCCGCGAACGGGTCGACGATCATCCGACCGAACGGTGCGGGTCCGCGGACGGCGACCAGGAAGTGCCCGGGAGCGTTCAGCCCGTCGACCTCGAGCCCGAGAGGCTCGACCACGAGCTTGTAGAGCAGGCAGAGCGTGATCGGCAGACCGCGCTTCCGCGCGAGGACCTGGGACAGCGAGCTGTTCGCCGGGTCGTAGTAGTCGTCCACATCGCCGCGGAACCCGAGTTCGTCGAACAGCACCGCGTGGGCGTGCGCGACGGCGGCCCGCGGGTCGTCGCTGTGGAGCCGCGCCCGGATCGACTCGGTCAGACGATCGAGCTCGACCTCGACACGCTCCGGAGCCAGCGACGGCTCCGCATGGAGCGCCAGCGCCAGCGCTCCGCCGAGCAAGCCCTCCGTCGTCTCGATCCGCACCAGCTGGCTCTGCAGCAGGGACCAGGCTTCAGGATGACAGTGGACCGGGACCGGGGCAGGCACGGGGGGATGGTATCCGTCCACACCATGCAGGCGCGACCCCCTGGCCTCGGGACGCGACGCTGCGGCTCTCACACGGTGGGCCGGGAGCCGCCCCCTGGAGCGAGCGCCAGGAAGTCGTCCGGCGGCTCGACCTCGAAGCGGAGCAGGTCCTCGGACCCCGGCGCCGGAAGAACCAGCGACCGCGCGTGCAGCATCTGGCGGCGGGCGCCCGTGCCGTCGCAGAACGCGTCGGGAGACTGCCCGGCCTTCATGGCGCGCACGAACTGCAGGAATTCCTCGTCGGAACGGCCGTACAGCTTGTCCCCGAGGAGCGGGTGACCGAGGGCCTCGAGGTGGACCCTGATCTGATGGGTGCGACCCGTCGCGAGGGTGCAGCGGAACCACGTCCGGTCGAGACCCCGCGCGTGGACGCGCACATCGGTCCGCGCTTCCTGCGCCCCGTCCGCCTCGGCGGGAACCACGCCCCGTCGGATCGAGACGGTGCTGGACGCAGCACGCCCGATCGGCAGGTCCACCGCCCGGGATTCGAAGTCCGCAACGCCTGCGCCGAGCGCGTCGTACTCCTTGACGGCATGCGCGCTGCCCATCGCCACCTGGAGCCTGCGCGCGGCGACCTTGGTCCGCGCCAGGACACAGAGGCCGCTGGTCTCCCGATCGAGACGTTGGACAGGACGCAGGCGGGTCCCGAGGCGGCGCGCGAGGACGCCGACGACGGTCCTGGTGATGAAGGTCCCGTCGCCGTGCACCGGGAGCCCCGCCGGCTTGTCGACGACGACGACATCGTGTGCGTCATGGATGACGCGGACGTCGGTCGGGACCTCTGGCTCGGTCGACGGCCGGTCGTAGGCGATCTGTTCGCCCCGCTCCAACGGCCGGTCCGGCGCGACGCACGCACCGTTGACGCGAACCCGTCCCTCGGCGACGAGCGCCAGCCACGCATCCCGATCGTGGTAGCGGAACCGACGGGCGAGGTAGTCGACCAGGGGCACCGACACGGCGTCGGCAGGCACGCGCGTCGTCAGGGTCAGGTAATCCGGGCGCACCAAGGTGGGCGCAGCGTAGCCGTCGGAACCAAGTCGCGGGCTCTGCCCAGGCAGCATCGCTGCCCCTGAGCTGGCAGCGGACCGGCCGCAGGCGCGGTCCGCTGCAACGGGTCAGGCGACCCGGCTGTCTTCGACGAGGCTACGCGCGTGGTCGAGCAGCGCGGTCAACTCCTGCAGTCGATCCTCGCCGAGGTGCCCGAGGGTCCGGCCCACCGCGTCGTCGACGACCGGCTGGACCCGGCCGAGGACCACCTGCCCCTTCGAGAGCAGGCGGACGCGGACGACCCGACGGTCGGACACCGAACGCTCCCGGCAGACGTAGCCCTGGTCGACCAGCCGATCGACGAGGCGCGTGACGTCCGGAACGCGGGTGATCATGCGGGCGCCGATCTCGAGGCAGGGGAGCCCCTTGTCGTCGGCCTCCCCGAGAACCCGAAGGACGTTGAACTGGGGCCGGGACAGCCCTTCCCGCTTCAGCACCCGGTCGATCATCTCCTCGCAGGACGACGCCGCGCGGAGGAGCCCCATCAGCGCTTGGGTCGGTGCAGTATTCCCGGACGCAGAGTCCTGGGAGACCGGGGCTTCGAGGGTGGAACTCATAGGGTGGTTCGAATCGGGACCAGACCGGTGTGGTGCGACGTGCCGGGCAACCCGGCGGACGTTTCTCCCAGCGTCGAAACCAGCAGCGCTTTTCCGGTGTTTCTCCAACAAATGTCCCGGCAGCCGGCACAGCTGGGCGGGGAGAGGGGTCGGCCGCAAACGGATCGGGGGCTGACGCCGAATTTCGTACGGTCGGCCGTAACCTCGGAGGAGGCTGCCTTGGATGGTCGTAGAGCGTCCGTGCCAGCGACGGAACGGGAAGGCGTTCGGGGAGCGCACCGCCCCCCGGCCCAGCGCGACCCGGCCGCCGCGGTGCGGGCGGGTCTGGAGGAGGGGCTGCGCCGGCTCGGGCCCGTTGGCAGACCATTCGAGATCCTCGTCGCCCGACTCCTCTCGGCAGATGGATTCCGGACGACGATCAGCGCGAGGCGACGCGGCAGGCTCGTCGAGCACGAGATCGACGTCCTCGCCGAACGACCCGGACGGGTGCTGTTCTGCGAGTGCAAGCTGCGCACGAAGCCGCGCTCCCCGATCGCGCTCCCCGTCGCGCTGGCCGCCTACGGACGAGCAGTCGATCTCGACGCGGTCGGCGACGGTCCGAACCAGACATGGCTCGTCACCAACGCGCGATTCACCGCTGATGCGCGGACGTTCGCCCGCGGCATGGGCATCCAACTGCTCGGTTGGGGAGAGCCTGAAGAGGGAGGGCTCGAGCGAGCCATCGAGGAGTCGGGTCTGTTTCCGATCACCGCGCTCCCCCATCTCCCCCGGTCGGTCGCCCGCACCCTGCTCGTCGCCGGAATTGTCGACACCTCTCAGCTCCTCGCGGCGCCGGACGCGATCGAAATGCCTGCTCGACAGGCCGCGCACGTGCTCGCCGAGGCGGCTTCGGTCGTGCCGGCCGGTGGTTCCAGCTGAGCCGCAGCGTCCGTCGCGAACGGGCAGCGGAAGCGCGGCGGGGCGGCGACACGAGATCGGCCGCCTCGGCCCCCGCCTCTCAGCCTCTCAGCCTCTCAGCGCGCTGAGGATCTCCGACTCTTCCGGGAACCGGTCGCCTTGCCGGCGCTTGTCGAAGATCTTCCGCCCGTCCACGGTCACGACGAAGTCGCCGCGGCCTCCAGGCTTCAGTTCGACCGTCGCATCCGCGAATGCATCCTCGATGGCGGCGCCCAGACCGGACGCCCGCGGGCGGTAGTTTCAAACCACGCAGAATTCGATCGTCACCTTCATGGCGGAGACGTTGGGACGCACCGGCACCCGACACAAGGGGACTAGTTCCCCTTCGCGCCGGCGCCGACCTCCTGCAGGAACCGGAAGTAGTCGCCGTCCGCTCCCAGGACGAGCGTGGCCTTCCCGGCCAGCGACGACTGGTAGCTCTGGAGCGTCCGGAGGAACGCGTAGAACTCCGGGTCAGCGCTGTAGGCCTCGCTGTAGATCCGCGTCGCCTCCGCGTCGGCCTCGCCGCGGATCACCTCCGCAGCGCGCTTGGCCTCGGAGCGGACCTCGGCGAGCTCCTTCGAGGTGTCGCCCCGGATCCGGGACGCCTCGCCCTGGCCTTCGGAGCGGAACTGCTCGGCCACGCGCTGACGCTCCGAGATCATCCGGTCGAAGACCTGCTGCTGGACCGACTCGATGTAGTTGAGTCGCTTGATCCGCAGGTCGACGAGCTCGATCCCGTACTGGGGCATCGCCTTCCGCGCCTCGGCGAGGATCTTCTCCTCGAGCTGCTGGCGACCGAGCTCGATCGGGCGCGTGAGCTCCGACACGTTCTCCTCGATCAGCACCGCACGCTCGAGGTCGGCGGTCGTCACCTTCCAGTCGGACGAGCGGACGATCTCGACGAGGTCGGTGCTCGACACCATGTCGCGCACCACCGAATCGAGGATGTCATCGAGCCGGGACAGAGCTCCCCGTTCGTCGCGGACGCTCTGCAGGAACTTCAGCGCGTCGACGATCCGCCAGCGCGCGGTCGTGTCGACCGAGATGAACTCGCGTCCCCGGGTCGGGATCTGGTTGGGGTCGCCGTCCCACGCCTGGATCCGACGGTCGAAGAACCGGACCTCCTGGATGAACGGCATCTTGAAGTGCAGCCCGGGCGACGTGACCGGGTCACCGACCGGACGTCCGAACTGGAGGACCACCGCCTGCTGGGCGGCGTCGACGGTGTAGAACGCGCCGGTTCCGAGCAGGAGGCCGACGAGCACGAGGATGGCGATGAAGCCACCGGTGATCGCCTTGCGGAGATCGGGAGTGTTCGGGCTGGACGCGGTCATCGGTCACCTCCTCGGGAGCTCTCGGCCCTGCGGGTCAGATCGAGCAGGGGCAGCGGCCCGCTCCCCGCATCGTCGATCACGAACACGTCGCGCACGCGCGGCAGCACCTCGTCGAGCATCTCCAGGTAGAGACGCTGTCGCGTGACCGCTTGACCCTTGCGGTATTCCGCGAGGATCGCCGTGAAGCGCGCCGCCTCGCCCTTGGCCGCGTTGATCCGCTCGGCGGAGTAGGCCTCCGACTCGGAGATCGTCTGCGCCGCCTCACCCTGGGCACGCGGGATCAGCTTGTTGCGCTCCTTCTCGGCTTCGTTGACGAGCCGCTCCTTCTCCTGGCGAGCCTCGTTGACCTCGTTGAACGCAGGCTTGACCGGGTCCGGCGGGGTGACGTCCTGGAGTTCGACGCTGCCGACCTGGACACCGACGTCGTAGCGGTCGAGCGCTTCCTGGAGCTCGTCCTTCACGAGCAGCGAGATCTCGGCGCGCCCGACGGTCAGAACGTCGCTGCCGAGGCGGTTGCCGACGACGCGGCGCATCACGGCCTCGGTGATGTCACGCATCGTGTCCTCGGGGTCGCGGACCGCGTGCAGCCAACGCTCCGCATCCCGGATCTGGTACTGGACGACCCAGCCGACGTCGACGACGTTCAGGTCCCCGGTGAGCATCAGCGATTCGTCGTCGAACGACGACGGCTGGTAGCGCGTCCGCACCCCCGGCACCTCGGTCCGGAACCCGAACTCCAGCTTGCGGACGATCTCGGTCTCGACGAAGTAGGCCCGGTCGATGCCGAACGGCAGCTTGAAGTGGAGGCCTGGGTCGGTGATCGCGATGACCTTGCCGAAGCGCTTGACCACCGCCCGGCCAGTCGCGTCGACCGTGTAGTAGGAGGAGAAGGAAGCGATCAGCACGAGGATCGCGACCACGACCGTCAGCACCGCCCCGACGCGGAGCCTGGGTATGCCAGGCGGGCGTCGGGTCGGCCGGCCGAAGCCGGGCGACGGGAAGTCGGTGGAGGACATGTCCCCACGATTACCCCGGAGACGTCGAAGATTCGAAAACGGCCGCGCGACCGCGCAGATTCGCCCGGGCACCGCTCGTCCGTCCGGCGGCAGTCTCGATCTGAGGCATTGACCGGATCGGTGGACAGCGCGGTTCCCCGCTTTCACGATCCGGTCCTTGAGGGGCGAGCGTCCCCGACCCCACGCCATGAAGATCCGCGCCGTCGCGTTCGCCCTCCTGTTTGCCGCCGCCTGCTCCGCGCCGCCGGCGCCGGTCGACCCGGACCCCCAGGCCCAGGCCCAGGGCCCGACCGTGGCGGCGACTCCCGACACCGGAGGACGCAAGATCGACGACGCGCTGGCCGACGCCACCAACCGCGGCGACAGCGACGCGGTGCGCGCGCTGCTCGAAATCGCGGCCTCCACGCCGTCCGATCAGGAGGTCGAATACGAGTCCGAGCACCTCGGACGCCTGCGCCTGCTGCCGACGGTGTTCCCGCCGCAGGAGGCCGAGCTCTACGTGCTGCCCTTCGTCGACGATCACGCCGACTTCTTCCGCGGCAAGACGGTCCTCGAGATCGGCACCGGCTCCGGGATCATCAGCCTCTACCTCGCCAAGCTCGGCGCCAAGAAGGTCGTCGCCACCGACATCAACCCGTGGGCGATCGAGTCGCTGCACCGGAACGCCGAACGCCTCGGCCTCCGCGACCGCGTCCAGGGCCGCCTCGTGACCGCGGACGACATGTCCGCCTACGCGGTGATCGGGGAGCGGGAGCGGTTCGACGTGCTGATCAGCAATCCGCCGTACAGCCTCGACCTCGACTCGAAGATCAACACGCCCGAGATCGACAAGGGCGACCTGGGTTTCAGCCTGCTCCGCGGTCTCGACCAGCATCTGACCGCCGACGGCGTCGCCGTGCTGTTCTACAACTCGCTCTTCTACCACCTGCTGATGGTCAAGCTGGCCCGCGAGTGGGGTTGGGACACGCGGAGCCACAGCGCGCTGAGCCTCGCGCCGTGGGAGATCGAACCGCTGTTCAACACCTACCTCCGGCGCGTGTTCGCGCACGAGGGGCTACCCGACGACCTGTTCCGCTTCGACGACGTCGAGGACATGCTTCCCTACACGCTGACCATCGAGAAGCGCGAGTTCGTGCCCCAGGCCGTGCCGCTCCTCGACGGCTACGACACCGGGAAGGTCTACCGGGGATTCTTCACGCTGAAGCGCCGGAGCTGAGCGGGTAGCGCCGGGGCGGCGCGGGCCGGCGCAAGTCGGGAGGTGTTCTGCGCGTTGGGCGCACGAACCCTTGTGCCCCGCCACCGAGCCCCCCTCCTGGCACAGCAGCTCTGCCGAAGCCGCTGCGGCGGAGCTCCGCGCTGACCTCGAACTCGGACTCTCGGCCGCGGAGGCGGCCGCTCGGCTCGCTCAGTCCGGCCCGAACAGGATCGAGGAGCAGCGCCGCTCGACCTGGCCCGAGGTGCTGGGCCGGCAGTTCGTCGACGTTCTCGTCGGCATCCTCGCCGTGGCAGCCGCGGTGGCGTTCCTCCTCGGCGACACCACCGACGGACTGACCATCCTCGCCATCGTGCTGCTGAACGGCGGGCTCGGATTCGTCCAGGAGTGGCGCGCCGAGCGTGCGCTCGCCGCGCTGCGTCGGCTCCTGGCGCCGCACTGCGAGGTGATCCGGGATGGTCGAACGGTGCGGATCGACGCGGACCAGCTGGTGCCTGGCGACCTCGTGGTGCTCGGTGCAGGAGACCGCGTCCCGGCCGACGTGCGCGTGGTCGATGCCCTGCAGCTCGCCTGCGACGAGTCGGCGTTGACAGGCGAATCGGTGCCGGTCCCGAAGCGCGCCGAGGCCGATCCGGTCGACGCCCCCCTCGCCGAGCGCAGTGCCGTGGCCTTCCTCGGCACCGTGGTGACCGCCGGCCACGGCCGAGGACTCGTCATCGCCACGGGTGCCCGCACCGCGTTCGGCCAGGTCGCCCACCTGACCGCGTCCGTCCAGAACGAGACGACGCCCCTGCAGCGCACGCTGGCCCGACTCGGCCACCGGCTCGGGCTCGTCGCCGTGCTGCTCGCAGCGACGGTCACCGTGCTCGGCGCGCTGGGCGGCCAACCCCTGGACGAGATGTTCCTCACCGGCGTCTCGCTCGCTGTCGCGCTCGTCCCGGAGGGACTGCCCGCGGTCGTCACGCTGACGCTCGCACTCGGCGTCCGTGCGATGACGCGCCGGCGGGCGCTGGTGCGCAGGCTTCAGGCAGCCGAAGCGCTGGGAGCGACCACCGTGCTGTGCACGGACAAGACCGGCACTCTGACCTGCAACGAGATGACGATCCGTGAGATCTGGCTCGCAGCCGGGTCGGTATCCGTCGAGGGCCAGGGCTACGACCCGACGGGCGGCTTCGCGACCGCCGAGGGCGCGATCGAGGTCTCGACCCGGACCGATCTGGAGCTCCTGCTCGACGCTGCGGTCCGCTGCACGCACGCCCGCATCGAGCGTTCGGAAGACGGCGCCTTCATCGCCCTTGGAGACCCGACCGAAGCAGCCCTGGTCACCGCCGCCCACAAGGCGGATCTCGTGCGGCCGGACGCCCAGCCCTTCGCCGAGCTGCCGTTCGACGCAGACCGGAAGCGCATGTCGGTGGCCTGGCCCGCCGACGGGGATGGGTGGGAGCTCGTCACCAAGGGCGCTCCCGACGTCCTGCTCGATCTCTGCACCGGAATCCAGGACGGGGCGCGGGCCCGCCCGATCGAGGAGGTCGATCGGAACACCGTCCGCGACGCGCTCGACGCGCTCGCGGCGCGCGGGCTGCGCGTGCTCGCCGTCGCGCGGCGCGGACTGTCCGTCGACCCGCGCAGCGTTCCGGATCTGGCTGCGCTGGAGGTCGACCTGACCCTTCTCGGTCTGGCCGCGATGTCGGACCCTCCCCGCGCCGGCGTCCGGGAATCGGTCGCAGCCGCCCACAGAGCGGGCGTCCGCGTCCTCGTGATCACGGGAGACGCCCCCGCCACCGCCGAGGCGATCGCTCGCGAGGTGGGCATCGAACCGACCGCGACGTGCACCGGCACCGACCTCGAGGAGCTCGACGACCGCGGTCTCGAAGATCTGCTGCGCACCGGCGAGGTGCTGTTCGCGCGCACGACTCCGGCACACAAGCTCCGCATCGTCGAAGCGCTGCAGTCCCTGGGTGAGGTCGTCGGCATGACGGGCGACGGCGTCAACGACGCTCCGGCGCTGAAGCGTGCCGACGTCGGCGTCGCGATGGGCCGTCGCGGCACGGACGTCGCTCGCGCGGCGGCCGACCTGATCCTGACGGACGACGACTTCCCCGCGCTCGTGTCCGCGGTCGAGGAGGGACGCCGCCAGTTCGACGGAATCCGGAAGTTCCTCGCCAATCTGCTCTCGTCCAACTCGGGCGAGGTCATCGCGCTGCTCGGCTCGGTCGGGTTCGGTGGCCCGCTCATCTTCGTCCCGGCACAGCTCCTGTGGATCAACCTGGTGACGGACGGCCTGACGTCGCTCGCTCTCGGCGCTGAGCCCGTCGAGCCCGACACGATGCGGCGACCGCCGAGGCGCCCTGGTGGTTCGATCCTCTCGCGCACCGAGCTCTCGGTGGTCCTCGCCCAGGGGCTGTGGATCGGTGCCGGGACGTTCGCCGTGTTCGTGCACCTGCTCGGACAGGGCGTGAACGTCGAGCGGGCGCGGTCGGTCGCGTTCACCGCGATCGTGCTCGGAGAGCTTCTGAACGCGTGGAACTACCGCAGCTTCCGACTCCCCCTCGCCGAGGTGGGTGCCGGGTCCAATCCATGGTTCACCGCGGCCTTCGCGGCGTCGATCGGCCTCCAGCTCACTGCGATCACGACGCCCGCGCTCCAGACCGCGTTCCACCTCGCCCCGCTCGAGCCTTCCGACTGGCTGCTGATCGCGGCGGTCGCGCTGCCGGTGCTCGGCGTGACCGAGATCACCAAGGCCGTGCTGCGGCGCCGTGGCGGCCGCCCCTAGAGGAGCGTCGACTCGACGGCGATCGGAACCGAGTGGCCGTCGTGGTGACCGACGCGTTCGGCGAAGACGCCGAACAGTGCGTCCCCGCAGTCGGGACAGTGGCCGCGCGCGTCGAGGCGGTAAGCGAGGATCCGGTACCCATCCCTCTCGATCAGACGATGGCCACAGCCCGGGCACGACGTCACCTGGCCGTCCGGGTCCGTCACGTTGCCCGTGTAGACGTGCCGAAGTCCTTCGTCGAGCGCGATGCGACGGGCTCGACGCAGCGTCTCGGGCGGCGTGGGCTCCCGGTCCATCATCCGGAACGCCGGGTGGAACGCGGTGAAATGGACCGGCACCTCGGCGTGGAGCTCGTCGCGGATCCACGCCGCCTCCTCACGGATCTCTCCGTCGGAGTCGTTCAGTCCGGGTATCAGCAGGGTCGTCAGCTCGACGTGGACCTGGGTCTCGTGGACGAGGAAGCGCAGCGTGTCGAGGACGTCCTGGAGGCCACCGGGCTTGCTGAGACACTGCTCGCGGTAGAAGTCGTCGCGGAACGCCTTCAGGTCGACGTTCGCCGCGTCCATCGGGCCGAAGAACTCAGCCCAGGCCTCGGGCTGGATGAACCCCGAGGTGACGGCGACGTTGCGGATGCCGCGCTCACGGCACTCCCACGCCGTGTCGATCGCGTATTCGGCGAAGACGATCGGGTCGTTGTAGGTGTAGGCGACCGACGCGCAGCGGTGACGCACCGCCGCTTCGGCGATCTCCGCGGGTGACGCGGCGTCCGACAGCATCGCCACCTCCCGCGTCTTGCTGATGTGCCAGTTCTGGCAGAAGCGGCAGCCGAGGCAGCAGCCCGCCGTGCCGAACGAGAGCACCGACGTCCCCGGCAGGAAGTGCGCGAGCGGCTTCTTCTCGATCGGGTCGATGCAGAACCCCGTGCTCCGACCGTAGGTCGTCAGCACGATCCGGTCGCCCTTGCGCTCGCGCACGAAACAGAACGCCCGCTGACCGTCCTTCAGCTTGCAGGTCCGCGGGCAGAGGTCGCACTGGAGGCGACCGTCGTCGAGCGCGTGCCAGAACCGCGCGGTGTACGGGGACTCGGCCATGTTCCGCTCCGAAGGCATCACGGGAAGCCGGCGAGGACGGCCACGAGGTAGCCCACGCCGAACGGGTGTTCGTAGCTCAGGACCCGCGCGCCCGGGATGCTCCCACCGAGCGCCGCGATCACCACACAGGTCGCGTCGACCACGTCCTCCGCGGCCGCCGTCCGCAGGCCGCCCGACAGGGCCATCGCCTCGTCGGCGCGGCCGTCGCCGAGCAGGTCGACGAAGCGCCGGTCGAACTCGACGCCCTTCGGGTCGTAGCCGGCAGGCGCGCCGGGCAGCACGCGGTGCGACAAGTCGCCGCTGGCGATCAGGGCGGTCCTGCCGCTCGACGCGTGCGCCGCGGCGCCGAGCACGCAGCCGAACGCAGACAGCTCCGTGATCGTCGACTGCCACGGCAGGCTGATCACGGTCGTCGGCCCGGCCCAGCCGGCTTCGACCAGGAACTGCAGCGGGACCACCGCGCCGTGGTCCAACGGACCCGGCGGAATGTCCCAGGACGTCCCCTCGCTCCGCAATCGCGCGACGAAGTCCGGATCCGCCGGCAGATCGACCCGGGCGGACGGGAGCCCGAACGCAGAAAGGTCGCCGTGCAGCCGGCGCCCCGACCAGACGCCGAACCCGGAGTCGGCCCTGGGCGCGTGCGGTGAGACCAGGACGAGACGCGCCGGCTCGGCGGCGACGAAGTCCGCCGCGAGCTCGCGGCAGGCCGCCGTCGTCCGCTCGCAGGAAGCCGCCGCGCTCGGAGCGACGTCCGGCACGACGATCGGCGCGTGCGGGAGGAGGCCAGCAACGAGCGTGCGTCGCGCTTTGGACCGGGATTCCACGACGGTCCGGAACGCGACGCGCCCGCCGCCTCTTTCTGGAGGGATACCCGGTGACTACGCCTGTCCGAGGCTCGCGAGCAGCGGCGCGAGCCGGGCCTCGACGCGGCGCCACGCGCCGACCGACGAACGGAACAGCGGCTCGCGCACCTGCTGGGCACTCGCCGTCCGCACAGCCCGCGCGTTCTGGTGGAAGTCCAGACACGCGGCGTCGAAGGGCACGCCGACGAAGTCGAGGAGCCGCCGCACCTGCGGCTCGAACGCGTCGACCAGTTCCTCGTAGCGCACGCGCAGGAGCCTGTCCTCGGGCACGACCGAAGCGAAGTGCGCGACCACCGCGTCGTGGGCGCGGTGGAACGCCCCGAGGTCGTCGAGGTCGTGCGCGAACGCGTACGTCCCGGCGAAGTCGTGCCGGTAGATCGACCAGCACGTGTCCCGCGGGTCACGCTCGCAGACGATGATCCGCGCCTGCGGGAGCATGCAGCGGATCGCGCCGATCCAGAGCGAGTTCAGCGGCGTCTTGTCGACGACCCGGATCGCATCGGACGGGGCCCGCGCCCGCAGCCGTCTCGCGTAGTCGGACCCGAGCCCCGCCCAATCGCAGGTCTCCGCGGCGTCACCGACGAAACCGTCCGGGAGCAGGGACGCGCCCTCTAGGACCTGCCGGAGGTCCTCGACCTCGCCCGCGCCGTGGATCGCGGGATGGCTGGCGAGGACCTGCTCGACGAGGGACGTCGCCGAGCGCGGCATGCCGACGACGAAGACGGGCGCGTCGTCCTCGTGCCCCGCCGCCCCCCGCGCGTCGAGGAACGCCTGCGAGTAGCGCACCGGGATCGCGCGCAGGCGCTCCTCGGTCCGGCGCCGGTCGTACGGGTCCTTCCGACGCTTGGCGGCGTGGGCCCGCGCGAGCGCATCGAACGAACCGTCCGCGTCTCCGAGGTCGGCGAGGGCCTTCGCGTAGGTGAACAGCACCGTGTGCGGATCGACACCGGCGCGCTTCGGGTCCTTGGCGAGGCGCTCGAGCGCCGCGAAGTCCGCGTCCCGCTCGGTCCCCCGTCGCACCTCGGCGATGCGCAGGACCGGCTCGGGCCGGTCGGGTGCGATCCTCCGCGCCTCCCGGAACGCCCCGAGCGCGCCCTCGCGGTCTCCCGCCTCGGCGAGCACCTGGCCGAGGTTCATGGACACCGCGAGGTCGTCGGGAGCGACGGCGGCCGCAGCCCGGAACGACGACGCCGCCCCCGCCGCGTCCCCGCGCTCGCGCTGCAGGTTGCCGCGGAGCACGTGCACCCAAGGCTCGCGGGGCGCGGCCGACTCGAGGTGCCGGACGTCCTCCTCGGCCGCATCGAGCCGGCCGAGCACGATCCGGGCCGACGCGCGATCGTGCCGGGCACGGAGGTCGGACGGGTCGCGGGCCAGCACCCGGTCGAAGGCCTCCATCGCGCGATCCGGACGGCCAGCCGCAGCGTGGAGGCGTCCGCGCAGAGCGTCCAGCCGAGTCCGTTCCGGGGCGAGCCGCAGACCGTCCTGCGCGATGCGCAGCGCCTCTGCTCCCCGCCCCAGCCGCTCGAGCACCAGGGCGAGGTTCTCGAGCGTGTCCACCTGGTCCGGCACGAGCTTGAGCAGCGACCGGTAGAGCTTCTCGGCCTTCGGCAGGTCCCCGGCGCGGTGTGCCGCGACCGCCGTCTCCCAGACCTGACGCGGGTCACGCCTCGCCCCGCCGCCGCCCATCGGTGATCGGTGTCGCACCATCCGTCGCCGATCCTACGGCGCCGGCGCCCCAGCGGCGAAATCCCGCACGCCCTCGCGTGGTTCCCGGAGGCCCGAGGATCCCCACGATGCGCTTCGACCCGACCGCGACCCTCCTGGCCCTGATCGACGCCTGTCGTGAGTGGAGCCGAACCGACGACCCCGACGCCCGGGACGCAGCCCGTGCGGACGCGATCGAGGCGCTCGACGAACTCCTCGATCAGGTGCGCGGCGGGGAGGACCTGCCGAACCCGGACGGCATCCGAGGACACCTGTCGACCTGAGACCGACGGATCAGCCGTCGATCCAGCCGCGGACCGCGTAGTAGATGCGGCCGATCCACTCGTGGACCGCCATGCTCGCGTCGCGGACGCCCTTCCGACTCGGGAAGAACGCGTCCAGCGTGAACTCACATGGAGCCGCATGGCCGGTCGGCGCCGCGACCACCTCGAGCCCGACCGCCTCGAAACACGCCCGCCCCCGGGGAAGGTGGTAGGCGTGGCTGACGAGGTAGACCCTGTCCACGCCCGCGGCGGCGAGCAGCGCCTTGCTCCCCGTCGCGTTCTCCCACGTGGTCCGGGCGTCGCCGTCGACCCAGGCGACCTGCACGCCGAACTCGTCGGCGGCCACGCGCCGCATCAGCTCGGCGACCGAGGGCAGGCCGGGGCTCGATGGACCGCCGGTGACCAGGAGCGGGGCCCCGGTCTGCCGGTGGACGAAGACGCCGTAGCGGAGGCGCTCGAGAGTCATCGGGTCGACCGAGACTCCCCCGTATTCGGGGGCTTCTTCGCGCGCCGCCGCCGACAGCACGACGACCGCGCCTGCGGCCGGCCAGGCCTGTCCTGGCTGGAGCGGCGTCTCGGACTGCAGCGTCCTCAACAGCGTGGTCCCGCACGCCGACGTCGACAGCACCCAGGCGGCGACCAATCCGAACGCGACGAGGAAGCGGCCGAGACGCTTCCGGCGCAGACCGACGAGGGCCCCAGACGCCGCGACGACCAGCGCCACGCCGGGCGGCTGGATGAGGTTGTAGATCAGGTCCATCGGCGGCCGTCGGGGTGACCGCGATCAGTCCTTGCCGCGACCGCGCAGGCCGGCGGCCTCGGCACGGAACAGCGACAGGCGGATGCGCGCCTCTTCGACCGCGACCTGGGCCTCGGCCATCTGTGCGGTCGACGCCCGGCCCGCCTCGAACTCGTTCTGCAGCTGATCGAGCGCGCGCTCGCGGATCTGCAGGATGCGCTCGGCGGAGTGGATCCGTTCTTCGAGGAACGGCAGCGACTCGGGGGTCATGCCACCGCCACCGCCGCCGCGGTTGCCGATGGCCGCGACGCAGGACGGGAGGAAGACGACCAGGGCCAGGAGGCCGACACGCAGCGAGGGGTTCTTCATGTGGCCGAATGTAGCACGGCGCCAGGAAGCC